>DUVQ01000102.1 GCA_012840965.1 Oligoflexales bacterium
AACGTACACGTTAGCAATCGTATATTTCGCCCGGACGATGTCACCAAGAGACAGTCGGGGTGGCTACGGGAGATTTTGGGTCCGGAAGGATGCCCACGGACATGTTTTAAAACTGTAACGAAGAGATCAAACGCAAAAAAGAACAAACAATTGGGAATCAAAACAGGTAAATTGGCAGGGTCAGGAACAGAAACAGGAGCAGGATCAGGAGCAGGGGCAGAGCCACAATCTCTATCTTAGCTTGTACTTTGTGCTTCTGCCTTTGCCTAAAGCAGATACATAGTTTTTGTCTGTTAAATCCTTTATTAGCCTCAATACTTTGCTTTTGCTGAAGCTTGTCCTGACCGCTATTTCACTGCTGGATAGAATTGCTCCACCTTTTAACACATTTAGTATTTCAGACTCATCGCTGGTTACTTCATATGCCGCGGTAGTTGTTGGAAGTTCAATTGTTATGCTGTTATCAAATATTTGGTAATTCGGCTTTATGTCATAACCTCTGTAGGCTTCGTTTATGCGCCTGATTCCAGTTCCAAGCGCCTCTATCAAACCCAGTCTGAAAAACAAATTACCAATGATGGGATTCTTCAATACTGAAATAGTGCCGTTTAAATATTCATCTTGTGTGACTCCTAGGGGGAGTCCGCCTGGCGAAGATATTTCGATCTTGTGTTTGAACATCGCGATTCGAATATGGGCATTCACATCAAAGTCTCGATGGACCAGGGCGTTTGCAAGTGCCTCTCGAAATGCGGCCTCAGGTACCAGCTCGCGTTTGATTCGCACTACCCCATCGATTACTTCGTATTGATAATGTTTGCTGTATATCTCCAACGCCTTATCGTACTGTTCGAGCAGTGAATTGTTGCTAAGGGTCTCTCTGTCTAGTATCTCGTTTATCGTTTCGCCAAATCGAACAATATCGACACCAAAAAAACTGTTTCGATCCGCAAAGATAGCGGCTGCGTTGTTGTACTTCATATCTTTTGTATAGAAACCCAAAGAACGCAGTATGTCGTTGTCTAAGGCACTAATTTTAAGGACATTTTGAAGCTTCTTTTCAAGATAAGTAAAGCCGAGGTCGCTTTCCCCACAAGCAAGCTGATCATAAAACATGTTCGAACCCTCCCGCAACGAATCATGTCACAAACACGCCAAACATGCAACGATTAGACATTCGCGTCATTTGCGTGTCAGTTTTGAAACGATTATTCGATTTATTCGTGCCATAAATGAAGCGTATTTGACGCGCAAAATTATTCGCGTCATGCGACTTTTGCAACGATTAGCCAGAGTGACATTTGCTGGGTTGATTAATCAGCTTGTATGCCAAAAACGCGCATTGTGTTGGCCGTGGTGAGCTTGGCTATCTCTTCGACTGGTAGGCCCTTGATTTTTGCTACTGCCTCGGCTGTGTGGGGCAAGAAGGCGGGCTCGTTTCGGCGGCCTCGCTTTGGGACAGGTGCCAAAAATGGTGCGTCGGTCTCGATCAACATGCGGTCCAGTGGTAGTTGTGCGACTGTTTGAACTAGTTCTCCAGCTTTTGGAAAGGTGACAACCCCTGGTATTGATATGAAAAAGCCCAATTCCATGTATTTACGGGCCGTTTCAATGTCGCCAGTGTAACAATGGATAATCCCCGGATTGCTTGAAAGCCCAGCTTCACCCAAGATGGCCAGGCAGTCTTCATGAGCCTCTCTGCAATGAATCACAACCGGAAGCTCAGCCCGTTTGGCTATTTCCAACTGATGAACAAAGGCCGCCCGCTGCCCTTCCTTGGATGAATAGTTGTAGTAGTAATCAAGCCCAATCTCGCCAACAGCCACAACTTTTGGGTGAACCAACAACTTCATGACCGCAGCGTATGTTTCCTGATTGGCACTGTCGGCTTCGTGTGGATGACAACCTATGACCGCGTACACATGAGGGTTTTTATCCGCCAGCTCGACCGCTTCATGAAAAACCGCAGGCTCGTAGCCGCTTCCAACGTGGGCTATCTTGGTCACTTTCGCGGCGACCGCCCTTGCAATGATATCGTCGATGGAATCTTCGTGGCGGTGTGCCTCAAGATGAGCGTGAGAGTCAAAAAACATCAACGGCCTCCAGACTACCCGTCAAAATCAACGTCGTCACCATCAACGTCGTCATCCTCGTAATCACCAGGCGAAACCACCGTCAATTCGCTTAAAGGAAAATCAACCAAATCCCCAGAATCCAACGTCACCTTCACGATCCCACGCATGATCATGATTTCACGTACTTTACCTTCACCTTCAGGAGTTTGAACCACAGCTCCAACCTTTGGAAAAGTCCTTAGCTTCTCGACATAAACATCCTGCTCGTAGGCCAGGCAACACATTAAACGCCCGCACAAACCTGAAACTTTTTGAGGATTTGGAACCAAACCCTGCAGCTTTGCCATTCTGATCGACACGGTTGTAAATTCGCGCAAGAAAGTCGCACAACACAAGGGCTGACCACATGGCCCAAGCCCACCGGTGCACCTAGCTTCATCACGCACGCCAATCTGGCGCAGCTCGATGCGAGCCCTAAGCTGGGAGGCTAGATCTCGGACCATCCCCCTAAAATCAACCCTGCCAGGCGCCGTAAAAAAGAACAATATTTTCGGCTCGTTATGATAAGTCTCTACCTCTGACAGGTGCATATCAAGCTTATGAGCCCTGGCCAGGTCCACAAACACCCTTTTGGCCTCTCGTTGGCGAGCATATTCCCTGGCATAAAGCGCATCAGCCTCATGGCCAGAAACAATCCTGACTACCCGGTCATAACTGTCGGGCAGCAAAGTCTCCCTCTTCGAGTCAGTAATCGCCTTTCCCAAAAGCTCGCCCCGTTCTGTGCGAATCATCAGGATTTCATAACGCCAAAACCTACCCTCTTGTGAAGCCACTCGAACGAGCCGCCCAGTAGGGCCAACCCTGACCCAGCCTGCCTCAACAACATTTCCTGCCAACATATTTAAAACTCCCCTCACGGCCCACACTATTTAGAATCAGACCATGGTTTCACATATATTGAAAAGCGCCTGACAATCGAACGGTCCTTACCCTCAACCGCAAGCACCGATATGTCGTTTTGCCCTTCAATCAAAGGAACGGTGGTATCGAGATCGATTACAGCCTCAGTTGTAGCCCCAAACCTCGTCCAGAAGTGCACCTTGTCCATCCCTCGATAAACCAAAACCTTGCGCCTAGCCTCGCCATCATGGCCAAAAAACCCAGCCTTACCTGAAATCTTTAGCATTGGCCTTTCGCCTGTGGCACCATAGATGGGCTCGAAGGAAACATCCAATTCTGGCTGTACATGTGATGGTTGCACAATTGTTGGAAGGGTCGAAAGTCTGGTTTCACCCCCCACAAATTGCCCGTCTCCCTTAGCAACAAAACCAAAGCGTTTCGGACCAATCTTGACTGCGACGAAATCGCCAAGGTCTTTAATGGCCTTTAACACAAAGCCTGAGGGCAGATTAAACAAAGTAAAGGCACTGGTATCAGCTGCGGCTAAAACCTTGGCCCCATCTGTTGTTATTGACCAGTGCTGTGAATCCAGGATCTGGCCAGGGATGGCTGTCTGGTAAAGATCGAACTTGACCTTTTCCGACATAAATTCAGTGTATTTAAGGTCCAGCACCAACACTTCTAGTTCAGCAGGCACTACGCCTAAAACCTTGCGGACGTCTATCTTAAAGGTCGCTTGTGCGTGACCACCAGGTGGGATTGGTTGGTCAAATTTCACCCTACCCGTCCTGATGTTTATTGGAGAATCATTGCTATTTCGAATAGTTACCAGCACCTTGCTGGCTGGACCAGGGCCCAGATTAAACACATCCACCAAAACATCAGCAGCCTCACCATCGTTTAGCAGGCCGTCCCCGCCAGAATCTTGAATCTGAACTGTAAAGGCAAAGCGAGGACGCTGCACACCGGCCACTTCCACAGCAACTGGAGATGGACTTGGCAGCTCAGTCTCTTGTTGAAACAGCCTGAACCTAAGCTGATCCAACCTGTTATAGGAATCAAGCGGAATCTTTAGGTCGATTTCCCTTTCAACAGGAATTGAAGGCTCAAGCAGCCCAAACACGAACTCACGACCATCTAAAAGGCCATTTTCCGATTCCGTCATACAGTGAACACGATGCAAGGGCTGAGCACCCAAATTAACCGCTGTGGCCTTCAACTTCACCTCGGTGCCGCCTACCAGCGGGCCAGCAGGCTCAACCGACCAATCAACCCTGACATTCGTATCTGAAGGGGCCGGACCCGCACTCCAATTCACCCCACGCTCGGCAAACAATTGCGAAATCCTAGCGTCTTGGACTTCATTCCACTTGGCAATGGCCTCGTTAGCTTGCTCAAGTTTGGAGCGTCCATAAGGTCCCTTGATAGCCCCCACAATGGCCTTTCCAAGGGTTATGACCTCGTCTTGCTTGAATTTATCTGTGTCTTCAAGAGGCGGCAGCTCATCGTCGTCATCATCGTACTCAATGGCGTCACTATCGAGCCAGAAAAAGCGGTGCGCCGGGGGCACATCTGACACCTCGCCAAAAGGCTCCAGCCGACGCTTTGGGTCACGTGGGCGTCTGTCATCAAGCAACCCCATAGTAATAAAGCGCTTTCCAACAGTCACCGGCATCGTTTCCACATCTGGAACAACCCCAACCCCCTGAATCGAAAACTTGCCTGGGATAAGATACTGGGCAACAGTCAGTTTCAGGGCCGCATCCTCAATGTCATACAAAACCTGAACCGTACCCTTGCCAAAGGATGTGTTACCTATCACCACAGCGCGATCATTGTTTTTCAAGGCACCTGCAACGATTTCAGCCGCGCTGGCGCTTCCACCATCAATCAAAACTACCACCGGCGTCTTCTTTTGAGCGGCACTACCATCGGCCTCATATTCCTGGTGCATCTTCTTGCCGTCACCCTCAGTAATGACCAGCGTTCCCTGTGGAATAAAAAGGTTTGAAAGTTCAACAGCTTGGGCCAATAACCCGCCCGAATTTTGCCGCAGGTCCAGCACAAAACCACGATTGGCACCTTCGCGACCCAGCAGCTTTATGGCGTTTTCAACCTGTTCGACGGTGTCTTCCTGGAAATTGCGAACCTTGATATAGCCAATACCGTCTTTCAGGTTTTGATGGGTGACGCTCTTAACCCTGATTTCCTCGCGCACCAAAGTCATTTGCCTTGGCTCGTCCCATCCTTTGCGCTCGATGGTTATGGTTACTTCTGTTCCAGGTTCCCCGCGCATTTTGGACACCGCCGTTGTCAAAGACATGTTCATGGCGGATTCGTCCCCAATTTCAACTATCTGGTCTCCGCTACGAAGCCCTGCCTTTTCGGCTGGAGTCTCCTCCATGACAGACACAATGGTCACAACGCCATTGCGGCTTGAAATCACAATACCGAGGCCACCAAACCTGCCTTCAGTATCCATCATCATGTCGGCGTACGCCCTTGGCGACAAAAATGACGAATGTTCATCGAGAGGCAGCAGCATTCCGTTGATGGCGGCATACTCGACTTCATCAGTTTTCACGTCGTTCGACAGATTATCGGCAACAAACTCAAATATGTCTTTCAGGCGCCAATTAACCTTAAACAAGGTATCAACGTCTTCGACCGCAAAACTCTTGGTTTTTACGCCCATTCTGACTTCAATAAGCTTCACGTCTTCAGGCTCGTCTGCGTCCGGAATAATCATCATGTCAGGGATCAACCCTTCTGCACCACGCAGGGCCCCAAGCAGCATTGGCAACGGTTTCAGGCGATCTGGCACCACATAGTTTGCCTGAATCAAACCGGTGCTTCTGGTCAGGTACTTTAATTTCTTCAAAGTTTGCGGCGAGTTATCGTTGGCCAGAACTTCATGACCGCTTATTACTTTGTACAGGGCCCCGCTGGAGTCGAATTTAAACTCCAAAATCCACAGGGCGGCCGCCAAAACCAGCGCTATAAAAAATAAATTACGTAAAACCCTCATTATCCTCATTTCGATGCTCCCAAGCTTCGAAAAGCTTTACGCATCCTACCTGAACCTTTGGCCAAAATGAATGTTCCAAGCGAAAATTGCTTTGGGTCCGGGCTAGTCACCCAAACTACACTCACATGCCTAACGGTTCATGTTGTGGATCAATTTCAAACCCATCATGGTCAGGTCTGGCTCAATTCGATCAACGACCGCACACTCTAAGCACACCAGCGAGGCCATGCCTCCAGTCGCGATAACATGGACTGGGTCCTTCATTTCCAGTTTCATTCTGGTGACAATCCCCTCGACCATTGATAGATAGCCATAAAAAGCACCTGATTGGATGCTGTGGATGGTATTTCGACCAATGACCGACTGGGGCCGCGCAACGTCCACCCTGGGCAGTTTCGCGGTCCGCAAAAACAAGGCATCCAAGCTGACCGTGACACCTGCCACGATTACGCCGCCAAGATATTCGCCGCCTGCAGTTATAGCGTCAAAGGTGGTCGCGGTCCCAAAATCCACGACTATCAGGTCGGTTTTGTACAATCCACGCGCCGCCACTGCGTTTACAATTCTGTCTGCGCCCACATCCCTTGGAGTTTCATAGGAAATCGAGATTCCGGTTTTGACCCCTGGGCCCACAATTAGAGGTTGTTGTCCAAAAAAGCGTTTGGAAAGTTCAACAAAAACGGCCTGTAACCTTGGGACAACGCTTGCCAAACACACGTGATGTACCTGCTTTGGGGCCAAGTTGGCCATCCTGAGCAATCCGTCCAGGGTGGCCGCATATTCGTCGGCAGTTGTCTCGGCTCTGGAGGCAATCCTGAAGCTGCTGACCAGCCTATCCCCGTCAAATATTCCAATCACAATGTTGGTGTTGCCAATATCAATGGCTGCCAGCATCTGTCACCTCGTTCGCACTAGAATCAATGGTCTTGAACATGGCCCTCTTGTGAGGCTGAACTTTTGGAGGCCGGGACCTTGATATACATCGAAAAATCGAGCCATGGAGCTTGATGAGTCAAGGCGCCGGAAGACACGAAATCGACGTCCATCTGCGCTATCTCGTGGGCCCTATCAATGGTCACGTTGCCAGACAGTTCAAGCTTGATGTTTTGGGCGTTTGCCGCCCTAGCACGTTCGCGAACCGCGACCACTTGTTCATGGGTCATGTGGTCCAGCAGCAACATATCTGCCCCGGCGTCGATTGCCTGACAAGCCTCTTCGATGGTCCTGACCTCGACCTCAATGCCCGTCAAAGCTGGAGCTTTGGCACGCGCCTCCAAGATTGCCGAGCGCAAGTCACCACCTCTGATAGCTATGTGGTTGTTTTTTATCAACACCCCACCATCCAAGCCCATTCGATGATTTCTGGCGCCACCAATCCTGACGGCGTACTTTTCCAAGACCCTTAAGCCTGGCGTGGTTTTCCTGGTATCCAGCAGGACTACTCTGCCTTTAGCCATGGCGTCGACAAAGCGGCGGGTTGCGGTAGCCACACCTGACAGGCGCATCACAAAGTTCAGCAAGGTGCGCTCGGCGGTCAAAAGCGAGGCCGCCCGACCGCGGATCTTCATCACCTGCATGCCTGGTTCAACCACCGTCCCATCTGGGTGCAACACCTCCCAAGTTATGGTTGGGTCGACCTCTTCAAGCACCACCTGCGCCACGGGCAGGCCAGCCAAAACTCCCTGGGCCTTGGCCTCTATGTGCGCATCAACGACCACATCAGGCGGCACCACGGTCATGGTGGTGATGTCCCCAGTTCCGATGTCCTCATCCAAGGCAAATCTGACAATACGCCTAACTTGTGGATTGTTAGTCAACATGTTGGGATTTTATCCTGAAATAGCTGTTCCTAGCAGCGCCTAGCGCTGATTCCACTGCTTGATTGCCTCAACCAGCAGGTCCATGGCAATCTGCAGGTCTTCTTCCTTCAAAACGTAGGCAATTCTGACTTCTTCTGCGCCCGCGCCTTCAGTGGCATAAAAGCCGTTACCTGGGGCAACCATTACCGTTTTGCCGTCTTTTTGGAAGTCGGTCAAAAGCCACTGGGCAAAGGCGTCCGCGTCGCCAACCGGCAGGCGAGGCTGCACATAAAACGCGCCTTCTGGGACTGCACAGGTTGCGCCAGGAATCTTTGCCAGGCCTTCCATAACGCGGTCCCGACGCCGGCGATATTCATCAATTGTCGGAGGAACGTACTTGTCAATCACAGAATAGCCAACGGTGGCGGCGTACTGTTCCAGGGTTGGTGGGCAAAGGCGGGCCTGTCCAAAACGCAGGATCGCGGCCAGCAGTTCTTCGTTCTTGGTAACCAAGAAGCCAATTCTGGCGCCACAAGCGGAAAATCGCTTGCTGATGCTGTCAATCAGGATAGCTCGGTCTGAGCAACCCAGTTCAGCCGCAACATCAAGGACGCAGGTCGCCACATGCCCGTCATAGCAAAATTCGCGATAAGCCTCATCGCTGATGGCATACAGACCATGTTTCTTGGCCAGTTCGACCAAAGCGGTGACTTCCTGCCTTGTAAACACGGCACCAGTTGGATTACCAGGAGACGACCACAAGATGGCCTTTGTCTTGGGGGTAATCTTGGCCTCGATCTGGGCTACTGGTGGCAGGTGATAGCCGTCTTCAACCTTCGTTTGAACCGCACGCAGGTGCACGCCCAACATGCAGGCAAAGCCACTGTAGTTGGTGTAAAAGGGCTCAAAAACGATGATTTCATCGCCTGGATCGCAGATAGCCGCCATTGCAAACAAAATGGCCTCGCTACCGCCCTGAGTCACCAGCACATGATTAGCAGACACATCAACGCCAATGCCCCTTAGGTACTTTGCCATGGCCTCTCTGGTCTCATTCAAACCAGCAGAAGGCCCATATGACAGAACCGGGTCAGAAAAGGCCTTAACCGCCTCCAGCATTTCCGGCGGAGTTGTAATATCAGGCTGGCCAATATTAAGGTGAAACACCTTGATTCCCTTTGCCTTAGCGGCATCCGCCAAAGGAGTCAGCCGTCGAATAGGGGACGCAGGCATCGCATTTCCACGATCAGACAATTTCACAGCACACCTCCAGTCAACAACGGTTGGACCTAAGTTTTGCCAAGAGCCAAAACAACGACGCATTACTATACCCCAGATGAGTGGTAAAAGTCTTGGGATATTGTTCAAAACAGCAGCAAAAGCGGCTTACTAGAAGGTGCGATGATAGGCAATACACCAACTCTTAACACGACAACGGTGTAAGTCTTTAAAACACAAGTCACGTTCGCCATTGAAATCGAGGTACTGGAGTGGATTCAGCCGCCAAATTTACCAAAGGTATGAGATGCCAAACTGGCCGCCTGCATAGAGACCAACACCCGACCATAACTCCGAGGCAAAGACAAGGGGGCCTACTTCCAAATTGAAGTGCATGTTAAAGTTTTTAACCAAGTTGAACTCAGCGCCGATAATGTACAGCATTGGAATTTCAGCTATTCTGGTGGTTAACCATACACGAATCGGCATCCTGAGTCCCGTCACAATCGCGACGCGTGGATTATCCCAGCGATGGCTGTACCTTAATTCAGGGCCTCCAATCTGGAATGCCGCCAGAAACCCCGCCTTTTCGCAGAAAATGTACAGATTATCGTCGTCATCTATGAATCCTAAGCAGTGATAGCTAAGGTAGCCAACATAGTTCATAGCAAAGCCTATGTCAGCACCAAGCGAGATTGCGTTCCCGCCGCTCTTCCAAAGCAGCCCCTTCAACTGGAAGCCAAGCGTGTTTCCAATGGTCGGAGCTCCTACCAGAGCATCGTAAAAACCGTAGTCAATGGTAATAAACGGCGTGAGCTCAAACTTGGCCCCAAGCGGGATGTGAATACCAAAATCGGTTGATGGCCAACCCAGCCGGACTTCCAATGCATAAGTCCCCTTCGGTAAGACTTCCGCACCCTGAGTCAACCACCCATAAGCACCTTTTTCTTTAGCAGAAGCTATTGATGCGGTGGTCGTAATTGAAACGGCTACCAATGCTGCAAGTAACGTCCTGAAAACCGACTTCATCTTACCCTCCTTGTTAATTGAGATTGTGGCTATGTGTTCACGAATTTCAGGGGTTAAAACATTCTTTTGGCCAGGCACCAGTTTCTTGTGGTCGGTCCGAATCTGATGAGCATTGACACACAAGTTCTGCGAAGACGACCTCGACTCAGTACCAAATATACGCTGTTGTTTTAAGCACTTAAGCCGGAAATTGGGGGGGGGGCATTTAGATTCACTAGCAGCGCACGACTGCTGTTTTCCGGATGTAGAGACGAATCGTTCACAAAAAGAGGAGCGTACATCAAAAACCTCTTGGTCGCCGGATTATAGAGCAAAACTTTCTGTTAGAGCAAGCACCATGTTTTACAGATTCTCCCAAAAAATCACCACCTAGTTTTAGCTAGCTGGTAGAACAAAGATTTCTGCACATACAAATGATGAACAAATCAACGAAGGATTAAGGCACAAAAAACTTCCACCTACATGGTGATCATGATTCTCCAATATTCGTAATGAATTAAAGGCGAAAATTTATTTGACTGGAAATCGTGGCTACGTCGTCACCCAAACCTTTAATAACGGCGGCATCTTTTCTTTCCTCCCAGCCGAGTTTTTGTATGGAAAACGACTCCTCAACACAAAAAGAAACCCCTTCCAGGCATCTCCAGCGTCGATGCTGGGGTTGTCCAAGGGACCAACCGAATCATTAGGTGTTTCGTTGTTATCTACATAAGGTTACGTTAACTTCACAAAACGTAATGAACCTAGCCTGGGGAAAATATGAACGGCCACTGCACAACGCAGATACCGCTTTCAGGCTTCTGGAATCTCATGGCGCGAATAACCCTCAGCACGCACTCCTCAACCTTTGCGTTACCAAGGGTAGAAGATTTGATTGATGCTTCTGAAACTCGACCTTCACCGTCGATGGTCCATCGTATCATCGTTTTACCGGCCAACGACTCATGACTCTGGAGCTGAGCCTCATAACAGGCGCGAATAGCACCAGCACGACGCATAACGTTGGTGGTGATGTGTTCTTTTTCGCAGACCCCAGTAAAACCACCAGAGCCAAGCTTCATCTGGCCAACTTTCTTGGTACCTTTCTTTCCTAGGTCTGTACGCTCTCCCATTCCACCGCCGGTATCAACTCGGCCAAGGCCGTGGATTCTGCCATAACCGCCAGTTTGCCAACCACCAGGGCCATATCCTTTAAAGCCCATATCACCGGCATCGTCGCCGACTTGCTCCTCGAAGGCGCTACTGCGACCAAGCTGGTTAGAAAGCACGTTTGCAAGTCCAATCTTCTTGGGGTCAATCTTGTTGCTCAAAGTTGGATCGTTGTCGGGATCACCGAACTTACCTTCTTCGCCTTCCGCACGATCACCATTCGGCACCTTGCTCTCCAAGGTTGGATCCTTGTCGGATTCTGCGGATTTACCTTCTTCGCCTTTTGCACGCTTACTAGGCTGGTCGTAGCAGCCGACCAACATCAGAAAAGTAAATAGAGCTGTTATTGCTAGCAGATTTTTCATGGCATCCTCCTATATTTGTTACAGTGCCTACGCCTGTTTGAACGCTATTGCTACAGACAATCGCCATAATATCGACTTACACCAGTCAGCTCGGATGCAAAAACCGATTATGAGAGTATTCAGAAGCTATTCAGTGAGACCCACTGTTACCAGTAACCTCCGATTGCGGCGATTGTACAGCCTGACTTCATGTTCGAGCAAGCGCCATTGAAGAAAACAACAATCTTTGCATTCTTACTTGCCTTGCATTCTTACTTGATATGAATTGGGTACTCGAACAAGAGGTACCTGGTTTGTTCCATTTCCAGGGCCTGGTAGGCGGCTTGGGCTACGTGATTGTCGCTGTCTACATACAGTCTGAGGCCTACGACATCGTTCTGTTCCTTTGCCATTTCAAGGACTTTGCAGTGGAGGGCGGCGTAAACT
The DNA here is from genome assembly GCA_012840965.1 of Oligoflexales bacterium. Taxonomy (GTDB): domain Bacteria; phylum Myxococcota_A; class UBA9042; order DTJE01; family DTJE01; genus DUVQ01. The sequence goes on from DUVQ01000102.1 coordinate 11,990, forward strand.
CCGCGGTTGCGAGAATCTAGGCGTACGTATACGCTTTGAATCCACCAAAACCAGCCGGAACGCCAGTCGCTCCATTCGAAGGTGACCATCAGCTGGCCAACTAGATTGTCTAATTCATCTCGAACGATGAGATAGAAACCGCGATTTGGGTCGGATAAGACGGCCTTGACTCCGCTGGTGGCAGTCTGAAGGTCTAGGTCCTTGCCTTCTGTTTCTTTGGCCATGGATCGGTTAAAGGAAATTATAGTGTCTAGGTCCTTTAGCTGGGCCTTTTCCAAAACCCAGCCATCTGGCAATAAACGAGGCTCACTGCAACCTTTTCCACCAATCAACATTCACAGCCCTCAAAGACAACCATTGGAAATTATTGACAAAAAGCGGGCCAAAAGTGCCGGGAGCGGGACTCGAACCCGCACGACCATAAAGATCTGGAGATTTTAAGTCTCCTGTGTCTACCATTCCACCACCCCGGCGAATGGAAAGAGCCTTTTAGCATATTTGAGGTCATTGTAACAAGGGGCTTTTTTGCGCTGGCAATCCGCGCCTAGTCTTGGACCGAGGCATAGAATGTGTCTTATGAGCTTAACGTGCTTACCTTCCTGACGCCGAACGCTGATCAGTTTAGGGGAGGGCATTGACCAGACGACGGAGAGCAGACGTTCTTGCGTAGGGTGGGATGCATCATGCAGTCGTAGTCCTCGGGGCAGTCGCTGGTGGAGTCGCAGGTGATTAAGCACACTTTTTCATCTCCACCCTGCGGAAGGGAGGCGCAGATAGACCACGTACCGCCAAAACACTGCCGGTATTCTTTGCAAGGCAAACACAGTCGATCACGAACATCCCAGCAAAAGTACACTGGCTCCCCTGCAGACATGTTCATGCACGCCTCAAAGCTCCGACAACCTTCATTTAGCCCACAAGGTTCAGCACAGCGGTAACCCATTCGCCCTTCCGTAGACATACATAATGCATTGGCACAGCTGCGCACACTGGATACGCATGTGCAACCCTGGCCTTGCTTATCTGGCTGGCAAGTGTCATCAACGGGGTCATCCGCTGGTTCGTTATTATCCAAAGGCAACTCGACTTCAGACAGGTCATCTGCAGGCTCGTTATTATCCGAAGGCAACTCAACTTCAGACAGGTCGTCTGACGGCTCGCCCGTCTCCAAAGGCAACTCCTTTTCCAGCGTTTCAGTGTTTGAGCAACCGGATACAGCGATAAAGATACAAACGAAAGCCAAGATAGATGCGGGTATCAATAATCTCCTTCTCATGTGCTCAACCTCCTACGGACACCCGCCAGTCTTATAATACAGGAAGTAATAAACGAGTTGGCATCCTGCCGATGCTCGGCGTTCAATAATCCCCGCCTAGTCTTCGTGACATGGGCAAATTCGCTTTTTGGTGCCTAGTTTTGGGGTATCTAAAGTTGCGTCAACAGGGACAGGGGCCTTGCATTGGGCTACAATCGGGGCCAGGTTGTTGGTGTAAGGAGGTAATGTGAGTTTTCAGGAGTTGGTTAAAAATCGCAGGAGTGTCCGTGGTTATAAGCCAGACGCGGTGAAGAAGGAAGACCTGGAGCTGATTTTGGAGGCGGCTAGGTTGGCCCCTACTGCAGCAAATAAACAGGCGTTTAAGATTGTGGTGCTGGAAACAAAGGGGCATGAAGAGACGCTGGCGCGAATTTATCACCGCCCTTGGTTCGTCGAGGGACCGTATGTGTTGGGAGTTTTGGCGGAAACAGACAAGGCCTGGGTGCGTAAAGATGGTAAAAACCACGCCAATATTGACGGCGCAATAGTGATGGACCACATTGTATTGCAGGCAGCCGAGCTTGGGCTTGGTACCTGTTGGATTTGCAATTTTGATGATGAGGCCACAAGGCAACTGCTTAATCTGCCGCCTGAAATTGATCCTGTGGCGTTTACCCCATTGGGCTATCCCGCGGATGAGGCCAGTGCCAAGAAGCGAAAATCGCTGGAAGATTTGTTGTGGAAAGTCCCTCAGCACTAGCTGGCGTTAACCAAGCGATTCGCCGTAGCGCAGGCGCCGACGTAGCTCTTTGACTTCGCGCTCGGTGGCCTCTAGTTTGGCGGCGGTCTGCAGTTCACCTGGGCTGGTTTCAATGACTTGCTTGATGGCGCCTTCACCCAAAATCAAACGTTTATGAGCCCTTAACGCGATTAATGGGTCGTGGGTGGCCAAAAAAACTAGCCTGTTTTCTTTGACCAAAAACTCAAGCGCTGCATGGCGATCAATTCCAGCGTTCTCGATCTCGTCGATTAAAAGCACTGGGGCGTTGGCCACCAGAACCAAATCCGCGACCATCAAGGCCCTGGCTTGGCCTCCGGATAGTGTGGCTAGAGGCTGCGAGCCCGACATCGGCTCACCTGCAAGGTTGTTGGCGGCCTTTATAACCGCACTTTTGTCAGTATTGGCGCTGCGGGCGGCCACGTGCATTTCGATGAATTGATCGACTGAGAGGTCAAGGAAGAACTGCATCGTTTGACTGATTCGACCGACCGCGAAACCAGATTCAACCAGCTTTTCATCAACGCCAGTAAGGGAAACCTTGCGGCGAGTGGGGGAATCCCCTTGTGACAAGCGCTCCATGTCCGACAGGAGCCGCGTTTTTCCAGAGCCTGTGGGGCCACAGATGGCTACCACCTGGCCGCCATGAAATGACAATGCCCCGTATGACTCGGCCGCGCCGCTTTTGTCGGTGCCAGCCTCAATCTTCATAGTGGTCATTTTGGGCATTATCCCTCCTGCAATTTATCTTTCGTGCCCTGAGCCAATGCCCTGGCAAAAATGGCAGTAGCCCATGGGTAAAGTCACCCTTAAAGGCTCGATATCCATGAATCTGATGTCCCTGGAATCAAGCACCATAGCGGCCAAGTCGCCAACGCCTTCACCGGTTAATCCGTCGACGTTGAAAACTCGTCCTTGGGGTTGGATGGCCCTTAGTTTGGCGGTAAAGATGTGTCGCTCGGTTGGGCTTATCAGCGAGGTTTTGGTCAAAACAATCAGGTCGGAGGCCTCGACAATGGGGCGCATGCTTTCAGGGGTGCCAAGGTGGGCAAGCCCGCTGACAACGCAGATGGCAAGGGCTCGCTTTAAAAATGGTGAACATCTGTGGCAAAGGCCGGCTGTTTCAATGCACAGCAGGTCAAGGCCCAGGTCCTCGGCCCAGTCCCAAGCTCGACCAAGAGACACCATGGCCTCGTGATCTGGGCATACATCCTTGGCGCTGTGACCTTTGGCTGCAAAACCGGCTTGGATGAAAACCAGTTCATCACCAGCATCAAGCGCGTCAATCTTGAACACGCCAGCTTTTAGCCCAGCCTTTTGAGCGTGACGCAAAAGGTGCAGCAAAACCGCAGTCTTTCCAACCCCTTGCCCACCTGCAACGATCACAACTTTCATAACAAGCCCCTGATCCAGACTCCACCCCCGCCTCCTGCCCCTGTCCCTGCCCCTGCCCCTGCCCCCGCCCCTGTCCCTGCCCCTGTCCCCGTCCCTGTCCCCGCCCCCTGTCCCCGGCCCCTGCCCCTGTCCCCCTGCCCTCAAGCGCCCCTTACCGGCACTAGTTCCTCATACCCATACAGATTCGCATAACCTCTGGAAACACCGTTACATTCCCTGCGCAGCTTACACCTACGGCACTGGGGCCCCTTCGTGCGCAGCAAGTCGACCGACGTTTTGTCAAAAACATCACCTTCTGCGCTGCTGGTAAGCCTGAATATGGACATGTAGCGGTCGTATGAATATCGCTCCAAGCCTGGCAGCAAACAAAGCGGAAAGCCACGGAAAGTCAGAGGTAACCCCCTACCATGAGCTATCTCCAAGGCCTTTAAAACCGGCTCCATTACATCCGTCAGTTTTGGCAACAGCTCTTCCCGATTTAACCAAGCATTTTCTTCAGGCATCACAAAGTCGATGTTTGGGACAAACAAGTTTTCCATGGCGTCGTTGCGATCAGCCCACCAATTTGCAAGATCTGGTAATTGCGAAGCATTTTTCTTGGTTATAACTGCGATGCTACCCAAAAGAAGCTGTGGATGCCTGGCAACTGCATCAAACGCCAAAGAAACTTTGTCAAACACTGGACTTTGCCACAACTCGTGCGCGATTTCTTTATCAGGCGTATCAAACGATATGCCCACAGCAGTTATGCCCGCTTCAACAAGACGGTCTAAAACCCCTGGAATTGACAGCGTTACCCCGTTTGTAACCAAGATGACCTGGCGATAACCCAAAGTCCTGGCAACTGTAATAATCTTCAGCACTTCAGGATGCAGGGTTGGCTCGCCACCAGTCAGGGCGACCTTTTGCAGATTTCGACGACGGCCCAGCATCAGGTCTGAAACAATCTCGGCAGTTGTCCTGGTTGTACGATTTTCATGACCCAAAAGGCAGTATGTACAATTCAGGTTGCACCTGGTTCCAAGGCGCAAATCAATATATGGCATCAAGGTGTCAGCGTATTTGGTGATCTCTGGAATTCGCCTTGCTGGGTCTCGATCCTCGGATGAGCTAATCACAGTCAGGCCAGGCGTACCAAAGCCCTCAACCACGCGCCGCAGCAGATTGGCTTCCATCTCGAAAACATCCGGGTCTTCAGCAGCCAAAGCGGCCTTTGCAAGCAGCTCTTCAACTGGAATCAAACCGTACCAAGGCCCCTGCGCGGTTTCACGCCGCCTGACAATTCCAAGCCCAACCAGCTGTGGCAACAGCACGGCCACCCGCTCCTGAGGCATCCTGGCAAGATAACCAACCCTAGACTCAGGCTCTTCGCGAAATCCTAAAAAACCAGCCACTAAAGACCATTGTTCTGGATTAAGGCCTAAAGCATCTGGAATGCATTGAAATTCCAAAGTTTACCCCCTGAAAACTCAGTAAATGCCAACCTCGGCTTTACCAAGACAGTAGGAACAGTACAACTGAGGCAGAGGCGTTTTCAAGGCCTGCTCACCATCTACCATACCAGCGATCACACCCTGAACGGACTTGACCAAATCCCAGGCACCCTCCCCTGTCAACCCATTGAACCACACCAGTGTTGCCCCTGGATTTTTGCCTCGCACAGCGCCAGCGAAAATCTCACGCTCTGGCTGGGAAACCAAATCCCCCTTGGACAAAACCACAATATCAGCATCCGTCAAAAGCGGCCCCAGCTTGTATGGGGTCCTTGAACCAGCCGTGCAGTCGATCACACAAATCGCGACTGAATTGCACAGATATGGCGCACACCTGCCACACAGCCCAGCTGTTTCAATCACCAGCGTATCTAAATCACAAGCCCATTCATCTATTTCGGGCAGGCTCTCCATCAACAGATGGTCAGGACAATAGCGGCCAGCCAGCAACAGCTTCACCACAAGGCCCTGATCCAAAAACATCTTTTCATCGACCGACGATACACAATCCAGCTTGGCGACCCCAAGGCGGCCAAATCCATCGCTTTGGGCCAACGCCAGAACGACTTTAGATTTTCCAGAAGATGGTGTGCCGCCAACTACAATTCTCACGAACAGCATTCTACTGGTAACAAAGTAAGCGTCAACAAATTTGGGGTTTTACTGCAGATTACAAGGGCATTAAAGGACAGGTGTTACTGGGCGCGTTCATCGACCATGGCTTGGATTGCTGCGGTGTAGGCCTCGTCCAGATATTTACCTGGGGACAGTCCCATGTTGTAGTCCAGCTTATTGGCGTCGATCACCTCTTTATCCAGTTCCCAATGCTCCTTGACCAGCAGGTAGCCTATCCAGTTTGGAGACATCCCCATAACGATGGGATTGGTATACCCAGCCTCCACAAGAATATCAGCCCCCTTCTTTGCAAACGTGGGGAAGGACTCACCTGGGCTCGTCAAGAAATTAAGGTCGCCCAACTTCACCCATTCGACTTCCTCCCAAATCTTGGCATTTGGGTCGGCAGAGTTAATTGGTGGGAGGGGAATAGTTGGTGCAATCTGAAGCACCAATGAGAACAGTTCGTTCTCGGCATGGAATTCAAAATCCTTGTAATTAAACTCGATGCCAGTGTCTGCCACTGGTGTCAATTCACCTTCAAGAGCATCCAGAACCGATTGAGCAATCAGATAGCCTGTACATGTGACCTTCATCCGCTGAACGTCCATATTGCCGGGCTCCTTTGGATTTTCGTACTTATAGCCATCCGGAAAAGCTTCTTCTTCCAAGCCACATTCTTCAGGACGGTTTATTGGATAAACACCGCCAATGGGGCCCTGGAGATACACAGATAACGCACCGGTGGCCTCGTCGATCTTCTTGCGGAAAGGCCCAACCCAGTCAGCAGAAACAGCAACATTATCAGAGCCATAGACTGTTGGATGGGCGGCCCATCGAACCATGGTAAACAGGGTGTCTGCGTCAGGTCGCTTTCCTTGGATGATGTACATATCGTAATCGGTGTTGAAATAGTCATTGGTTCTGTTTTCCAAGGAAGTCTTTGTCCAGGCAAGCTCGACATCCCCTAAATCATCGATGGCCTGGATTGCAGCTTCAACGATGCCTTCTCGAAGGATGTTTATGTATTCCTCGTCGCGAATATTATCAGGGTCCATCATATCACCCCACAGGCCTGTGGTATCTGGACCAGCATGAGAGTGAGTGGCTACTGGAATCAACCTTTCACCTTGAAAATACAGGCCCTTTTCTTCATACATACGAGTCTGCACTCTGGCTTGGATTACGTCCGCATCAAATGGGAATATGCCAACGCCATCAAAGCCAACAAATACGACTACTTCCTCATTTTGCGGGTCCGCAAAGGCCACCGCAGTCGCATAAAGCGGGTCATGGACGCCAAGCGCAAAACGGCACATATCGGCATTACCCATGCAATTACCATAACCAGATAGATTTATGGGATTTTTGGGAGAAATATCGACTCTAGCCACCCCGGCGGCATAGCGAGTCGTGAAGTTTTTACCCTGTGGCAAAGTCGGCAGCGTCGACCAGTCAGCATCAGGACGTGCGCTGGCAGGATCAGTGGGCTCCACCTTATCTTCGGCAAGCCCCTCATCGTCGACCACGTCTTCATCGTCGGCGATGTCCTGAGCGTCCGCGTCATCAACCACATCCTCATCATCAATGATGTCTTCAGCTGGCTTGGTGTCAGTATCAACACTGTCATCTGCAGCCACATCACCAGCATCAGTATCCGTGGTATCCGGATCACCAGTGAAGGTATCTTTTCCAGGTTCAGGATCGTCTGAACAAGCCACAATAAAAGCAGTCACCGCCAAAAGGCTGAGCAATCTCAATTTCATTAGCACCCCCATGCCAGCCCACCTGGGCTAAGCTTACAAAACCGTGAGAGTTTAACGGACTTCCAGTTCCAGCACCAGAGTTAAGTTACAGTCTTACCAAGAATGAATCGACTTCAGACCTAATATCCTTAATCATTTTCGTTATTTTCAATTCCAAAAGAAACGAGGTCAACAACCTGTTTAGCGTTGGGAAACATTTGCGAAAGGCTTTAAAGCGATTAGGACCTTCACTTTTTCGCTTTGGCGGCTTTTGCAACTAAGACAACTGCCTGGGAGAAGATGCCCTGCCCTGTGCCTGCAAAGCCCAAACCTTCAGCGTGTCTGGGTTTTATTGACACTTGTGATGGGCTAATTTCCAATGCTGTGGCAATTGCCTTAATCATGGACGGCACATAACCAGCAAGTGAAGGCCGGTCACACATCACCGTGCAGTCGACATTGATTATCATGGTGCCAGCCTCTGCTAAAACGCTTGCTACCCTCTTTAGCACATCCACCCCCGAGATTCCCTTGATTGAATCATCAGAAGCAGGCAAAAAGGTCCCAAGGTCACCAATACCACCAGCAGAAAGCAAGGCATCTGCGATGGCATGAGCAACTACATCGCCATCCGAGTGCCCTTTGAGGTGATAATCAAAGGGGATTTCGCAGCATCCCAAACACAGCGGCCCGCCGGGAATCAAAGGATGCACGTCCATCCCCAAACCAACTCGTATGTGATTGAGCATCAAGGATCTCCTGGCCGCGAACAGGCAACAAAACTGCTGGGACTTTACAGCGTTTCTGGGGCAGGGTCCAGGGGCAGGGACGGGGGCGGGGACAGGGACAGGGGCAGGGTCCAGGGGCGGGGGCAGGGTCCAGGGGCAGGGACGGAGACAGGAGGCAGGGACAGTTCATTTTATGTGTTCGTCCTTGGTGACGGGACCGGAAACGTTGATTTTGGCTTGATTGCAACTTTAAATTCTGTATCGTTACCTTGGTTTGATTTTGGGCTTTCCGAGGCTTTTAAATGGTCGATTTTCCAGTGTCTCCAGAAAAGGCAAAAGCCCTTCAAGAGCGAATGGCTGCCTTTGACATCAAAGAAGAAGACCTTGAAGAAACGTTCACTAGGTCAGGCGGGAAAGGTGGCCAAAATGTCAATAAAGTCGCCACTTGTGTGATTTTACTGCACCGTCCAACTGGTACTTTGGTCAGATGTGAACAAGAGCGCTCTCAAGGATTAAACAGATACCTTGCGCGGAAACGATTGGTTGACAAAATCGAACAGAAAATTTTGGGCGACGCCAGTACTCAACGGCAGGCGATTGAAAAGATTCGACGTCAGAAAAGGAAAAGAAGCGCCAGAGCCAAGGAAAAGATGCTTAGGGACAAAAAAATCCGCTCCGAAGTTAAGGAACTGCGCAAACCAGTTGATATAGATGAAGAATAGCATGCAAACCCAATTTACCACCTGTCTTAAACTAGGGAAAGCTTAATATGCAAATAAGGTTCTATGGTCTAACCCCTTATGAACGTGGCCTCGAATTACAACAACAGGCATTAAACGAGCTTGAAATGGGCTCAGATGGGATTTTACTGGCGTTAAGGCATCCTCCTACTCTAACTCTTGGCCGGCGCACAGCTCCTGAGGAAGTGCTGGCCAGTCCAGATTTGATTAAAAGTAAAGGCATTGAGCTGATCTCAGTCAATCGAGGAGGAGGCGCAACATTCCACTATCCAGAACAAGCCGTGGTATATCCGATACTTAACATTCATAAGATGAGACTTTCAGTTCCAGATCTGCTGCAGAAAGTTGCGCTGGCTTTGCAACAGACCCTTGAAAAATACGGTGTTATCAACGGTGTATGGGATGAAGACAGGCCCGGTGTTTATGTTGAAGGCAAAAAAATTGCCTCAGTGGGCTTTCACCTTGTAAAAGGGCTGACCTCTCATGGTATAGCACTTAACATTGGTAATGCTTTGGATGGGTTTAAGCTTATAGCACCGTGCAAGATGCCTGACCAGCCAATCACCTCAATTCAGGATTTAACCGGGCAACTTCCAGACTCTGATGAGGTATGTAACGACTTGGCAGTTTTTGTGCGAAATGCTCTTTTGGCTAACAACACAGGAGTTGCCAAACTACCCCTTGATCCTAAACCCAGTAGAGGTTAAAAGCTTATTAGGTTCACTTTTGTGAAAGAGCGATATGTCAAAAATTAGACCTGACGATGCATTGGAACGCTGGATGTACCGAAAAGATGGAATGGACTATGGGCCGTTTACATCTAAGGAAATCCAGGGATTAATTGAAAAACACGAGATTTGGGCGGACACAGAGTTGTATGCTCAAAGAAAGCGTCAGTGGTTCAAAGTCGATACAGTTCCAAGGTTTGTTGAATACCTGACCGAGGCCATGCGAAAGGAGGCTGAGGCGAGGCGACTGGCCGAGATGGCTGAAGATAACGCGACGGTTGAGCGACAGTCAAAACGTAGTCACCAGCTTCCATTTATTATTGGTGGGATACTTGCTGTTGCTGGTGGGATTGCCGCTTTCTTTTTGATAAAGCCACCGCCGCCAGTGCTGGCAAGCTACCCATCGCATTACTACAGGGATATATCCTTCGAGACGTTGCTGCCGGTTCTGGAATTAAAGGCCGAGGCCATTCAGATTCAGGCCGAGGAGGAGGAGGAGGCTCCAAAGGCGGTAACTAAGAAAAGGCGTGGTGGTACGGGCAGAAACAACCAAGTTGCAGCCAAGCTTGAAGCCCCAGAATTGGACTTAAGTTATGACGCTGCGGCGGCATCAGGTGGCAGAACGCTAACACACGAAGATTTGGGCAGAATCCAACAGGCGGTAACACCTGGTCTTGTGCACTGTTTCAGAAGCGAGGTGAATCGCACCCCAGGATTTGAGGGTGGAGTCGTCAGGATTCACGTGATCAATAAAGGCACGGTGGTGGTCAGTGGTGTTCAAACAACGCCAAGCGCCTCTTCTGACCTTGTAAGCTGCATAAAATCCAGAACCTCAGGCATCAAAGTGCCACCATTTGCTGGAGCCAGCCAGATCATGAAAATCCCAATCTTCATCCAAGGCTCCTGACCCTGCACCTGTCCCTGCACCTGTCCCTGCGCCTACACCTGTCCCTGCACCTGCACCTGAGCAAACTAAGTAATGAATATTATAAGTGGATTCTGAAACAACTATTCAGCGGGTTTTTCTTCGTCTGCGACTTCTGTAGCCTCAGCAGCCACTTCTTCCTTTGGCTCCTCGGCAACTTCTGCCTTTGCTTCTTCAGCCTTTGGCTCCTCGGCAACTTCAGCCTTTGGCTCCTCAGCCACTTCTTCCTCTGGCTCCTCAGCCACTTCTGCCTCTGGCTCCTCAACCTTGGGAGCGGCCTTGGCTGCAGCCTTAGGCGTTGCAGCTTCCTGACCAGCGGTTGGCAGGCTTGAAACATCAAGCTTCTCGCGAATCAGGTCACCGATCGTTGTCGGAGCAGCCTTCTGGACCTTCAGATATTCCTGGTAGTCGCCACTTTCCTGGGCTTCCTGATATCTGCGGATTGAAAGACCAAGCTTACGCTCCTCTGGGATCAGATTGATGACCATCGCTGTAACTTCTTCACCAACCTTCAAGACCTTGGAAACGCTTTCAACCTTTTCGACCCGAATCTCAGAGGCGTGGACTAGTCCCTCAACCTCATCTTCCAGCTCGACAATCGCGCCGAAATCAAGAAGCTTGGAAACAGTACCAGTCACCACTGAACCGATTGGATAGCGATCATGAACCTTTTCCCACGGATCCGTAGTCAACTGCTTGATACCAAGGGCAAAGCGCTCCTTGTCTGGATCGATGTGAAGAACGATGGCCTCGACTTCATCACCCTTTTTGTAGGTTTCAGCAGGATTCTTAATCTTACGAGACCAAGAAATATCCTGCATGTGAATCAAGCCATCAATACCGTCTTCGATACCAACAAAGATACCAAACGATGTCACCGAACGAACCTTACCAGTCACAATAGTATTCACAGGATACTTGTCACGAAGCAGGTTCCAGGGGTTGATCTCAGTCTGCTTAAGACCAAGGGCGATTCGCTTGTTGCGGGCATCGACTTGCAGCACGACGGTCTCGACTTCGTCACCAACATTCAGCACCTTGGAGGGATGCTTGACCTTCTTGGTCCAAGACATTTCGGAAACGTGAATCAAGCCCTCAATACCAGCTTCCAGCTCGACAAAAGCGCCATAATCAGCCAGCGATACGACCTTGCCACGAACACGATCTTCCACGAAGTAACGGTCACCAGCTCGCAGCCATGGGTCCTCGGTGGTCTGTTTCATGCCCAAGGAAACACGCTCGCTCTGGGGATCGAACTTCAAAACCTTGACCCGAACGCGATCCCCAACCTGAACCATTTCGGAAGGATGGTTGACTCTGCCCCAAGACATGTCGGTGATGTGCAGCAAGCCATCAATACCACCAAGGTCGACAAAGCTGCCGTAGTCGGTGATGTTCATGACGATGCCTTCCACAATCTGGCCGACTTCCAAAGTGGCAAGAGTCTTGGATTTCAGTTCTTCGCGTTCCTTTTCCAGCAGTACGCGACGTGAAAGAACAATGTTGCCTCTGCGGCGGTTAAACTTGATAACTTTGAACCGCAGTTTCTGGCCAATGTAGCGATCAAGACCACGAACCGGGCGCAAGTCAATCTGGGAGCCTGGCAGGAATGCCTTGACGCCGATATCGACAGTTAAACCGCCCTTAACGCGGGAAAGCACCACACCTTCCACAACGCCATCTCGTTCGGCGGCTGCGGAAATTTCGTCCCAGATTTTCAGCTTTTCAGCCTTATCCTTGGACAGCTCGACCAGACCTTCACGATTTTCACGAGCCTCGACGTAAACTTCGGTCTTGTCGCCGACCTTTACTGTCAGGTTGCCATCAGCATCCTGGAACTCGTGTAGTGGGACGTGCCCTTCCGATTTGTAGCCGATGTCAATCAGCACCCAGTCTTTTTCAATCTTCAAGACGGTGCCCATGACAATCTCGCCATCTCTGACTTCCGCCTGGTCGTACTGTTCGACCAACGCCGCAAAGTCCAGATCGTCGTCGTTCTGCACATCTTCCGGCAGATTCGGGTTCAAAGTATCAGACATAAGCCTCCTAATAGCTTGGCCCGCCCCACTATAAGCTTCCCACCGTCCACTGCGGGCATTCTCCCGGCCATCACGCACGGGGACGCGCATTCTAGTTGAGATACAACATTAGTGTCAATCGTTTTTTCTTTAGTTTTGCATCCCATAGTCTGAAACAAGCTTTAGAATAAATTGGACTAAACAGGTCAAATGAGGACTAATTTACTCATTAGTCGTTATTTGTTTGCACCCACCGTTGCTAAGGTTTAGAATTAACCACCCCACATGCTGATGGTCACTACGAGGGGGGACTCAAAAGCAGGAGTTTTGTCATGCACTTCTTGAGAACCACAACCATTGCTATCGCGCTAGCTTTCCTCTTGGGATGTGGAGGTGGCGGGACTCCTGTCATGGATACTGGGCCTGGAGACTCAGGGGCAGATGCCGACAAGAGAGATCTCGTAAAGCCTGAGGATTCAACTGGGCCGCACGATGGTGAGCGCCCAGACGGCGAAGACGATACGCCGGAGGACGAAGAAAGCTCGGAAATAGAACCGGGTAAGCCTGGAGCGCCTTGTTATAACAACAGTGAGTGCGATTCCAACCTATGCGTTGAGGGTTCAGAGGGGGGTGTTTGCACACAATACTGCCAAAGTGAGGGATGCCCTGAACACTGGTATTGTCGTGGCATGAGCATTGGGCAGGACGTCGTGTTCATCTGTATCCCGGAAGGTGCCAACCTGTGCAAACCTTGTAGTGTTGACACTCAATGCGGCGATGGAGTTTGCCTTGAAACTGCCGAAGGTAAGTTCTGCACCAGAAACTGCGAAAAATACGGTTGTTCCAAGGGGTACGAGTGTAAGGAAATTACTCATGGAGGACGTCAGAGCAAAGAATGCCTTCCCGTCAGTGGTAGCTGTACATGCAGCGAGAAAAACGCTGAAGAGGAACGCCCCTGCGAACAAAGAAACGACGTTGGGGTGTGTCAGGGCTTTGAAACATGCGACCCCAGACTGGGTTGGGTGGGATGCACCGCTCTTGAGCCATCAGTCGAAATCTGTGACGGCATCGACAACGACTGCAACGGCGTGGCCGACGATAATCCGCGGATGCCTTCAGAGGAATGCTATAACGAAACCCCAGGAGTTGAGGGCTGATGTAAGGGCACGTGGTCTTGCGGAGGTGAGGACGGATGGCTGTGCATTGGCCCAACTCCAGCGGCTGAAGAGTGCAACTACAAAGACGACAACTGTGACGGCCAGATAGACGAGGGTTTTAGAGATACCAGCGGTCGCTATTTCACCTTGGAGCACTGTGGTCAATGTAATAACAGCTGTATAGGACGAATTCCTTATGCCGAAATAATTGTATGTGAAGTTCCTGACGACCCTGATGAGGCACCAACCTGCCAGGTAGATAAATGCCAAGATGGGTGGGTTTTATTTAACAATTCCTGCGTTCCACCTCTGTCCAATCTTTGTTTGCCATGTAATACGGACAGCGACTGCGGCTACGGCAATGACAAGTGTGTTGAACTTGATGGAGAAGGTTATTGTGGCCGCGACTGTGCGCCTGGGGCACCCCAAGGAACTGACTGCCCCGATGGATTTACATGTACTGCCATGACTGGAGGCGGTGCTCAATGTATCCCCACATCTGGAACCTGCCAGTGCACCTTGTCCAACAATGGTGTAAAGCGCCCATGTGAAAAGAGCAACGAATTTGGCACTTGTATCGGGGCCGAAATCTGTGACGGGCTCGTCGGATGGGGGCCTTGTTCTGCCGCCACCCCAGAAAGGGAAGTTTGTGATGGCATCGACAATGACTGCAACGGCATCATTGATGACAACCCAGTGCTACCTAACGAGCCATGTGCAAAATCCTGGACCGACCCGGTGACTTCAATCGAGTACACCTGCACGGCAAACTGGCACTGTGTATCTGTTGGTGGTGGGGTAAATGATTGGGTGTGCGATGCCCCAAGCCCAGAACCTGAGGTTTGTAACGGTCTTGATGACAACTGTGATGGTCAGGTGGACGAAGATTTCAAAGTCAACGGTAAGTACGGCACTTTGGAACATTGCGGAGCTTGTGGAGTTTCATGTATCGGCTTGGTTGAAGGCGCAACCGAAATGCGCTGCAATACCGACCTGCCAAAGCCTGCGTGTGAAGTTGTCTCGTGTGAGCCCGGCTTCTGGAAGGCTTCAAGCCTGTCATGCCAACCGTTCCCAGACACGCTGTGCCAGCGGTGCTCTTCTGACCGGGCCTGTCAGGTGCCGGGTGATAAGTGTGAGCCAGCAGACTCCGCGGGCAGGACTTATTGCCTGTGGAGCTGTGACCCTGAAACAACCATCCACCCTGAATTAACCCCTGGAAACTATTGCCCAGATGGCTATACATGTGTTGAGCACATGGCCGCACTGATTCCAGGATTTTATTGTGTGCCAGATTCCGGCAGCTGTGACTGTCTAGCACCTGATGCAGGGGCTGAAAGGCTTTGTTACAACCAAAACGCCTACGGAAGATGCCAAGGCGTTGAAACATGCGATCCTGAGCATGGATGGATTGGGTGTGACGCCTTGGTGCCTGCTCAGGAAACCTGCAACGACATTGATGACAACTGCAACGGTTATGTCGATGAATTGTGGCCGACTAAAGGCGCCGTGTGCAGTGAAGGAATCGGGGCATGCCGTGCCGAAGGACAACTGGAGTGTAACGCCGACGGGACCGACTTGGAGTGTAGCGCCACTCCCAGTGCTGGTGATCCTGAAATTTGCGACGGTCTCGATAATGACTGTGATGGTTTGGTCGACGAATTGTGGCCACTTAAGGGCAGTGCTTGTGCTATTGGTCAGGGACTTTGCTACGCAACTGGAATTTGGGTCTGTTCTGATGACAAGTCTGACATTGTGTGTAACGCCCCAGTCCTGACTGGTTCGCCAGAGCTGTGCGATGGGTTGGACAACAACTGCAATGGTCAAATTGACGAAATTTTCCCGAACCTTGGCAAGTTCTGTTCGGTAGGAACCGGAGAATGCTTGAGCCAGGGCGTCTACGAGTGTAAGGCCGATGGTAGTGGCACTGAGTGTTCGGCCGCTATCATCGAGCCAGACGAAGAAATATGTGACGGAGCGGACAACGACTGTGATGGTCAAATCGATGAAGACTGGCCGACACTTGGTCGTCTGTGCTCCGTTGGAATTGGGGAATGTATGGCTGTGGGTGTACAAGTCTGCTCTAATGATGGGTACAGCACGGTTTGTGATGCAATCCCTGGCGAGGAAGAAGATGAAATCTGCGACGGACTGGATAACGACTGTAATGGCCATGTAGATGATCCTTGGCCAAACAAAGGCAAGGCATGCAGCATTGGGCTTGGCGAGTGCCATTCCACTGGCGTATGGGAGTGCAAGGCCGACGGCAGTGACGTGGCTTGTAATGCCCCGACTATTCCACCAGGCACCGAGATTTGTGACGGAAAGGACAACAACTGCAATGGCGAGGTTGACGAAAACTTCCCAACCTTAGGGCAGATCTGCTTTGTAGGTAAGGGCGAATGCATGAGAATCGGCACCAACATCTGTTCTAGCAATGGATTGGGCGTTGAGTGCAGCGCGACAGCTGGCCCAGTGGCAGATGAGATTTGTGATGGTTTGGACAATAACTGCGATGGTTTTACTGACGAACTGTGGCCAACCAAGGGTCAGCCATGCACTGACGGTGCCGGGCCATGTCTAGTAACCGGTGTGTTGCAATGTAATGCCGCCAAGAATGGCCTTGAATGCAGCGTAGTTGCTGGCAATGGAACTGATGAAGTCTGTGACGGTATCGATAACGACTGTAATGGTGTTATTGACGATGGTTTCCCGGACTTAGGTAAACCCTGTAGCAAGGGCAAGGGCGAGTGTTTTAGAACTGGCGTCTACATCTGCAAGACCGACGGCACCGGCACCGAGTGTGATGCAGAGGAAATTGAGCCCAAGCAGGAAATGTGCGACGGAAAGGACAACAACTGTGATGGCGTTATTGACGATGGTTTCCCGGACCTAGGCAAACCTTGTAGTAAGGGCAAGGCGAGTGTTTTGCAACTGGCGTCTACGTCTGTAAAGCCGACGGTACCGGCACCGAGTGTAATGCAGAGGACATTACACCTGAGCAGGAAACCTGCGACGGGAAGGACAACAACTGTGATGGCGTTATTGACGATGGTTTCCCAGATTTAGGCAAACCTTGCACTGTGGGCAAGGGGGCCTGTGCCAGAACTGGTGTTTATGTCTGCTCTGCCAATGGTCAAGGAACGGTATGTGATGCCGAGCCCGGACTACCTTCGGAAGAAATCTGCGATGGTATCGACAATAACTGTGATGGCGTAATTGATAACGTAGCACCGGAAAACGTCCCGTTATGCGCAAACCAAAATGGTGTTTGTGCGGGCGCTCGCAAAACCTGTGCTGGAGCAAATGGATGGCTGAATTGCACTACGGCTACCTATGTGGCTCACAGCTCCAAATATGAGCAGATCGAACAATCTTGTGATGGCCTAGACAATGACTGCAATGGCATTGTCGATGACGCCCCAGCACCACTGTGTGAGAAGCAGCAAGGTGTTTGCGCAGGCTCAACTAAGGTTTGTGGGGGTGCCAATGGATGGCTACCATGCGGTGCCGGTAATTATGGGGAACATTACCAGGCGACAGAGTCGCGCTGCGATGGATTCGACAACGACTGCGATGGAAGTATCGACGAAGGGCATTCAAACAAGGGCAAGGCCTGCAGCAAGGGGCAAGGCGAGTGTTTTGCAACTGGCGTCTACGTCTGCAAAGCCGACGGCACCGGTACCGAGTGTAATGCAGAGGACATTACACCTGAGCAGGAAACCTGCGACGGGAAGGACAACAACTGTGATGGCGTTATTGACGATGGTTTCCCAGACTTAGGCATGCCTTGCACTGTGGGCAAGGGGGCCTGTGCCAGAACTGGTGTTTATATTTGCTCTACCGATGGTCATGGAACGGTATGTGATGCCCAGCCCGGACCATCTTCGGCAGAAATCTGCGATGGTATCGACAATAACTGTGATGGCGAAATTGACAACATAGCCCCGGAAAACGCCCCGCCATGCGAAAACCAAAAGGGCGTTTGTGCTGGTGCTCGCCAAACATGTGCTGGAGCCCTTGGATGGCAACCTTGCACAACGGCTACCTATGTGGCTCACAGCTCAGAATATGAGCAAACCGAATACTCTTGTGATGGCTTGGACAACGACTGTGATGGCCAAGTCGATGAGGTTACAGCCCCGCTATGTGAAAACCAGCAAGGCGTCTGCGCAGGCTCGACCAAGGTTTGTGGGGGAGCCAATGGGTGGTTACCGTGCGACGCCAGTAATTATGGAGTACATTACCAGGCAACAGAGACTCGCTGCGATGGACTAGACAATGACTGCGATGGAAGTATCGACGAGGGTCATACAAACAAGGGCAAGGCCTGCAGCAAGGGGCAAGGCGAATGTTTTGCAACTGGCGTCTACATCTGTAAAGCCAACGGCACTGGTACCGAGTGTAATGCAGAGGACATTCCACCTGAGCAGGAAACCTGCGACGGAAAGGACAACGACTGTAATGGCGTTATTGATAATGGCTTCCCAACCTTGGGTCAAGTCTGCTACGCTGGTGTGGGAGAATGCCAAAGAGCTGGAACCCATGTCTGTAATGCAAATGGCAACGGCACTGTGTGTAATGCAATAGCGGGGCAGGTGGCAAATGAGCGTTGTGATGGTTTGGACAACGACTGCGATGGGTATACCGACGAAGACTGGCCGGATAAGGGCAAAGTCTGCTTAGTTGGCCAAGGCCAATGTCAGGCTTCTGGCACCTATAGGTGCAAGGCAGACGGATTAGGGCTTGAGTGTGACGCCGCTGAAGGCACTCCTACGGCAGAGGTCTGTGACTACCTTGATAACGACTGCAATGGAGTGGTTGATAACGGATTTAAGGACCAAGACGGTCGTTACACCGCGGACACTGCGTGTGCCAACTGCTTTACCGACTGCACCACCATTTGGGTCTCAGCGGTCCATCACGCAACGGGCGTTTGTGACTCGGATCCAACCATCCCAACTTGCACGTTCGTGTGTGACGAGGGTTGGGTTGATGCTGACCAGAACCCAGACAACGGTTGTGAAATGTTCATTGACGTGGGCGCCGTCTATGTTTCCACGCCATACAACGGTGGAACTGACAACGCAAGTTGCGGAGCCTGGAATGCCCCATGCGCAACCATTACATATGGTATCGGTCGCGCTAACGGTTTAAGCAGACCAAGAGTCTTGGTTTCCGAAGGAATCTACGCTGAAAACATCACTTTGGTAAACGGAATCAGTGTGAAGGGTGGGTACTCAGCGACATGGCGTTACTCGCCTGAAACAAATGTGACCGTTCTTTACGGGACAACACCTTCACCAGAAACAGTGAAGCACAAACGCGCTGTTATAGCTCAAAACATTACCAGTGCAACCGAATTTTCAGGCTTCACAATCTATGGTGAAACTAACTTCTACCAAGCCGCTTGTGACACAGGAGGCAACTCGTACGCAATTTGGGTGAAAAACTGCTCGTCCGCGTTGGTGATCAAAGATAACGTCATCTACGGTGGTCAGGCGTCGTCTGGAGCCAATGGAGCTGCAGGTGCCCAGGGCGCAAACGGCGGAGACGGCGGAGTGGGAGCCAATGCGTTTGAGACGAATCAGCTGTACTGTCCGTCGGGAAGTTCAGGAGCAGGAGGAGTTGGTGGAACGAGTACATGCGGAGCAGCAGGAGGAGCAGGGGCTAACACGGCATGCCCATCCAACAATAGTCAAAGGGCTAGTGGTCAAAACGGCTCGGGAACCGGAGCGGGAACAGGAGGTAGCGGTGGTCATGACCGGTACACAACAAACTGCACCACGTGTACCGCAGGTGGGTACTCTGCTGAAGGAAAGCCTGGAACTAATGGTGCAAATGGCGCTAATGGCTCCCGCGGAAATTCCTGTTCAAATGCTGCAGGAACAATTACTGGCGACCACTGGGTTGGCAATGTTGCAACAGCCGGCACAGCCGGAACAAATGGTGCTGGAGGAGGCGGTGGCGGTGCTGGAGGAGGCGTAGACACCCAGAAAAGTGGCTGCACCGGCGGCGACACACTAGGTAGTGCTGGCGGTGGCGGTGGTGCTGGTGGGTGCGGGGGTCAGGCAGGTGCTATAGGACAGCCTGGAGGAGCATCAATTGCAATCTTTATTGTGGGCTCAAATGGCGGTACAGTGCCTGTAATCTACAACAACTTTATCAGCCGCAATGCTGGAGGCAATGGTGGTGCTGGAGGCAATGGTGGAATGGGAGGCATTGGCGGTCAAGGAGGTCAAAGCGGCTTGATCAACCTGACACCTGCGCTGAGGTATGAATATGCGATCGGTAGTGGTGGCTTTGGAGGCAGCGGTGGTTGGGCTGGAGCCGGTGGAGCTGGTGGTGGCGCCTGTGGAGGTAACTCCTACGGCATTCTGTCTGCTGACGGCTCAGCTGCGGTGCCAAACTACTGTAACCCAGCAGCAGCCAATACATTTTCAAGCGTAGGTGGAGCCGGCAACGGTGGCGCCGCAGGCACGTCTCAAGGCCACGCCCAAGGCCCAGCAGCTGTAAACGGCGAAGCAAACAACTGCAAAATCCTGCCCTAGAATTCCCGCCGTCCTTTCTTGAAAACCAGTTTCTCATAATCGCACTCCCTGCCCCCTGTCCCCGTCCCCGCCCCCGCTTCGGTGCCCCCTTTCTTCTCGTGTCATTTTTTACTGTTCCACATGGAAAAATAATGTACAATGGTTCGCCTGCGAGTGTGCAGGATTCCTTCCTAGTGTTGGAGGTTTAGATGAATCGCTTGAGAGCTGTAACGTTTGGACTGACCATAGCCGCCTTGTTTGTAATGACAACTCAAGGATGTAGCTGTAAAAATGCCTCGGTGGTGGAGGACAGGAACCTCTCCTTCAACCCAACGACCCTCAGCTTTGCGCGTGTTCCAATAGGTAACACCAGCAGGCAGACCGTTACGCTGACCCACGTTGGCACTTCTGGAACCATTGAGTTCGCCACGATCTCCTTCGAAGGACTTAGCACTGATGAGTTTTCCTTTGAAGGTCCTGGGTCGATGACATTGGAACCAGGCGACTCCACTACTTTGACGGTGATCTATTCGCCTGTTGATTCCAATGCAGACAATGGTCATCTGGTCATCAGGCACAACGTTGTTCAGCTAAACAACGTGACCAGAATCCCAGTCAGCGCACTTGGTCAGGTTGCAGAACTGATTGCGAATCCTCATCCAATTGATTTTGGACATGTCCACGTCGGCGACAGCAAGGACTTGGATGTCATCCTAACAAACGTCGGCTCGGATGCGGTTAATATCACCAACATCGGGCTTCGTATTGACGGCAGTCCTGACTTTGAAATAACTGCAATATCACATAAAAATGGCGACAAACTGCCTGTCGAGCTGATGCCAGGCGAAGATATGGGACTTGTAATCAACTACAAACCAGCCGGCGATATTTGTGAGGCAAGTGTTTTACAGGTAGTTGGGGACAAGAAGGGAGCCAAATCCTATTGGAATTTCAGTGTACAGGGTTGCCAAGTTGGTCCAAGAATTGTTATCACCCCCGGCGTGATTGATTTTGATTGGGTATCGTTGGATGAAACCGCGGAAGGAACTCTGCACATAACCAATGCAGGTAACGCTCCCCTTGAGATTCAGCCTAATGATATTCAAATCTTCCCGGGTAGTTTAGAACTTGAAAATCTTGCGGTGTCTAACGTTCCAACCGAGCCAATTATTATTCCTGATGAAAGCGATGCTTCGGTGGCTTTCAAGGTTCAGTGGACGGCAAAAACCCCAAGACCTGACGATGGAGCTCCTATTGGGCATGTTTCTGTCGCCAGTAACGATGCTGCCCATTCGCCAACGATGATTCCAATTTATGGTAAGGTTGAAGCGCCGCTACTCATAACTGTTCCGAACGATATGATCAACATGGGATACGGAGCCAAAAACGTCCCGGTTCAAAGGCAGCTCACCCTTATCAACGAAGGGCATGGCTTGGCTAAGATATACACCATGGAAATAGTGGATGCCAGCCCGAACATCTACGGAGAGGAGTTCACCTTTGGACATGACTCCACATTCCCGGTTCTGCAGGGTCAAGGCGAAGGGCTGATCCCAGGCTTCGAACAAAAGAGCGTAACGATTTTCTTCACGAATAAAGGTCCTGACACTGGTAAAGTAACTGCAACCTTGAGAATGACCACCAACGTCAAGGGCAAGGAAACTATTGAGATCCCGATTGTAGCCCAGAGGGTTAGCTCTCCAGTATGCAGAATCGGCATTCTTCCAGCGACGATGAACTTTGGAACGGTTGCCTACGGCTTCCCGGAAAGTCAAAGGTTGTTCCTAGCGAATGATGGTAGTGGTGACTGTATCTTCAGAGAGCTGAGAATCTCTGACTGTGGTGGCGGTATTTTTGGTGGTGGGGCAAATAGTTGTCCTCAGCCTCTAACTGGTAACGCGTCACAGGCCTTCAGCGTTCAGGGAATTCCTGCCCCTGGCACCGTTTTAACTCCTGGACAGAGGGTTTCAATGACCGTTACCTTTAACCCGCCAAAACAAGGTGGTTTGTTTGCAGGTCTGCTCTCTAACTACTATGGATTGCTTGGGATTAAGGCTGATGACGCTACGACTCGCCAGCCCACTATTATCCCTGCGTGCCCTGCTGGGTCGACCTGTGCGGCCAACCTTCGTGGAGCGGGTGGTATTGCCAAGGTCAGCGTATTGCCTGCCGAGGTCAATTTTGGTGTGAACACCATCGGTTGTTGTTCGCAAACACACTCTGTTTGCATCTACAACTCTGGTAATGCCCCTCTTAAGCTTACTGACATCGTCTTTAAGGGTTGTACCCCCGAGTTCAAGTCAGTTAACGTGCCTGCATTGCCAAGGGCTATCTTGGGTGGTGGTAACCCACTTTGCTTCCAAACTCAGTACAAGCCATTGGATGAGGGGCCAGATGCATGCAATCTGCAGATATCTGTAACTGACCGTGAAAACCCAATAGTTGTCATACCATTAAGGGGAGAAGGAACATACGAAACCGAGCAGATTGACGAATTCAAGCAGGTGTCTGGTAAGGAAGTCGACATTCTATTTGTTATCGACGACTCGGGCTCCATGTGTGATAAACAGGAGGTCCTTAGCAAGAGCTTTAGCGACTTTATCCAGCACGCTGACGTTTGGGAGAACGAGTATCACATCGGGGTCGTTTCCGTTAACGTTTTGGATGATAAGGTCATTGGACGACTGAATGCTGGTAATGCTAGTAAGACTCCAAGGTACTTGACACCAACCAGCGGTGGTAACTTCAGCCAGTTGGTAAACCTTGGATGTAACACGACAGATTCCGACCAGCAGGAAGCTGGGCTCCAAGCTGCACAGGCAGCACTGTCGGCTCCAAACACGACCGACACCGGAATTTCATGCTCAAGTGATACCCAGTGCAGGAACGATCCGAACATCTGTCCTGATCCAAACAAGTGTGGGTACACCTGCATTGACGGCACTTGTGGAGGCTGGAACAGAGGCTTCTTGCGAGATGATGCCCAACTGGAAGTCGTGGCTTTGGCTGACGAAGAGGACCAGTCTGCTGCAGGTATCGACTTCTACACGGACTTCCTGAAAAACATCAAGGGCTGGTACAACGTGGGCATGATGCACTTTAACGCTATCGTTGGTACAGGCGGGACCGACCAGTGTGCTGACCATGGCAGGCGTTACCTTGAAGTGGTGAGACAGACTGATGGTTTGTCTGGATCCATCTGTGAGAGCACCTTTGCTCCAATCATGAACGAGATCGGAACGGTCACTTTTGTGCCCAAGGTCCAGTTCTTCCTTTCACGACTGGCTGACCCAGCAAGCATCGAAGTTAAGGTCAACGGCGTGGAATGCAAATCACCTGCTTGGAGCTACGATGTTGGTTCAAACTCAATCGTCTTCGATGAAGATGGCTCTTGCATGCCACAAGCCGAAGACCAGATTTGGGTGAAGTACCAAACATTGTGTATCAAGTGCTGACCCAACATTCTTGATTCATTCCAGATAGGTCTGTTCGATGCTGCTCTAGGGGGTTATTGTGCCTGTGGCAGTGGCGGGAGGGTGAAGGGTGAAGGGGGCCAGGGGCAGGAACAGGAGCAGGAACTAGGAGCAGCCACCCTGGACGGCGGCTTTTCTTTCCAGCTTTACCTTTCGCTCGAATTTTACGATTGGGGCTTCCGGTTTTTTCTCGCCTGCTTCCGAGTGCGCCGCTGCGTCTTGAGAGAAGGATTCAAGATGGCAGTCAGTCGGCTTTTCTTTGTGCCTGATTTCAGGATATGCGGTGTTGCAACAGTCGCCTACTGCACGATGGAATACAAAGGCCGGTTCTTCCGCCTTACGCTCACCTTTTTTTGGATAGGCCAAGCATGGAGGTGGGGTAAAAATACTCATCCAATTATTGACTCCACCCTCGATTATGTAAACATTTGGCACACCTTGAGCCACTAACATCTGCCAACCAATAGCAGCTACCTCGTCATCGGTCGAGACGGTAAAAATCACCGTGTTAGCAGGCAATGCCTTCAAGGATTTGATGTAGTCCGGATCCTCCAGCTGATCCATTGTCACGTTCACTGAATTGCGCAGATAAAACAGGTTGTAGTGATACTGAGGCCTCAAATCCAGGATCTTCACATACACACCGGTATTTTGGGTCAGCTCTGCAACTTCCATCGGGTGCACATACACTGAACGGTCAGCCATCTTTGGGCCCAATTCAGCGGCTTTCAGCTCCCAAAGTCGTTTAGCGTCAGGTTGACCTACAAATGCTGTAACAAACGCAATCGTAATCAAGATGCCGCCAAAGGCCCAAGCCATAGGCTTTTTGGGGTAAAAGCGTAGCTTGTCAGCAGGTACTTTTTTGCCAAAAACGTCCTCAAGCATCTCGCCGCCCAAAAACATGAACAAGGCCATGAAAACAACACCAATCAACACAATACCAGCATCAACGCCAAACAGTTCAGGCAAAGTAAAACGGCCAAGGAAGGTGGAATTGTAAAAACCCTCAAAGCTTGAAACCGTCTCACCAAACAGAAAAATTCCAAAGGTCGCCCCAAGCACAAAAAAGAGGCCGTCAATTTTAAAAGTTGAAGCCGCAACCAAGGAAGTCCCAGGGCAAAATCCACCGATGATGAAGCCAATCCCCATGATTACCCCACCAACAATCTGGGGTGCCAGATAGGTGGGATTAACAAACAGAGCATCAAAATCGATAAGACCAATGGCGGATGAAAGGCCTATCAAAAGCGAGGCCACCACGATTGCAGTGAACATCACCCTCAAAACGGTGATGTCTTTAAAGTAAAACTGCGCCGCCAGCTTACGAGAATCGCCAAACCCTGACATTTCAAGGGCGGCACCAAAGCCCATGCCAATTAAAAGCGGCACAAGGTACGAAATCCAAGTACCAAATTCAGCGGTAAGTTGGAAAGGTCCCATAATACACCCCTCCTAATTCCACAGCCGGCGAACAAACCAGGCAAGCATGTAGCCCCCAGCGAACACCGAAAGCATGAAAGCCCAGGAACCAACAGACAAGACAGCGCCGCCACTTAAGGCTTGACCCGAAGTGCAGCCCCTGGCCAATCTGGCCCCATAACCCATGATTGCCCCGCCGATGAAGGCGGTGATGAGGCGGGTGGCGTTGGAAACATTGGGGCCACGGCGAATTTCAGGCTTTACCCGTCCAAATGCCAGCCCAGAAGCAAAGCCACCCAAAAGGACGCCCACCAGCATCAAGACCGACGGGTCAGCCAGCGGGTTTTTGTCTCCACCAGCCAAATCCGCAAAATAGGGCACCCTGTCAACATGGTTTGGGGCTACCAAGTCAACTACGGAAACCTGCACGCGATTGATCGCACCTGAGGCTCCAAGGCCGCCACCTGTTAACAAGAAGGCCGAAAACAGGACTATGCCAAGCAAAGTCCCACCAAGATAAGGATTGACGTAAGGCTTTGCGGTCATTCTGCTTCCTCCTCCAGCATTTCCCAGCCACTAACCATGGCCTTGATCAAGGCACCAGGAGTGTGTCCTGTAGTAGTTAGATAAACGTGAACCACTATAAAAGTTAAAAATAGCCAAGACCCGACATTGTGGACCGGCCCAATAATCGACAGCCCACCAATTGGTTCAAGAACTTGTGGAGCCACCCCGCCGATCCACAACAGGGCGCCTGTCAAGACCTGCAATGGGAACAAGACATTCAACAGGCCTACATAAGTCACCTGCTGCAACGGGTTTAGCTTGTGCTTGGCACTTTTTGCAAGAGGATGGGCTGCGCCAGTGAAGATGCCACGAAGGTAGTACATGGCTTGGGCTGTTATCCTGCGTACAAATCCCTTTGGGCGTGGGACGAATTGGCGAATCTCCCCGGTTGTGATGTGGAAAAACAGGGAAAGGGCCGCGTTTAGAATCATGATTACAGCGGCCACGTTGTGGACCAGGACCAAGATGTTGAACCTTTGACCAGAACCTGACCCTGGGAAGTGAATCTGGATTCCAGTGATCAGCAGGGCGATGATGGACGCGGCCATAGTCCAATGCCAAATTCGCTCATAGATTCCATATAGATATACGCGCCGCATTGGTTTTTCAGCGTGTGGCTGCCTTTTTATAATCCTTAAACCACCGTGAACGGCTACCCCCAGGATTGAGGCCAGGAAAATCAAGAATCCCAGTTGGTCAGTCCATTCATAGCGGTGGTGTCCCAAAACGTAAGTGCCGGTAGAATCGACAGAACCAGCTAGGACGACTTCTTGATCGTTGACCTCGATGACGCGGCCGCTGAGCGCCAGCTCAGAATCTGGCGCTACGCTAAGCTCGACACCTTGTGGCCCAGTAATGGTTCCAAGGGAAATTGGTGAATTAAAACGAGAATCCTGGGAGTGGCAGGATTCGCAACTGGCCGCAGTAAAGTCGCCTTTAACAATTCCGTGGCTAACTGGGTGGGCTTCAACAACACCTCGAATTTGTGGACTTTTAACCCCAAGGGCGCTCAACTTTTCTTGTATTACCAGCTGTGCTTCTTTGGAAAGGGCCAATTCGCCTTCTGAAATCAGGCCATCTGCATCTTTGTCCAAAAGCTTAATGATGTCAGGCCTGTATTTACCATCTTCACCGATGAAGACTTGGCGCACCAACTGCGCGTCAACTGGGGTGCCGTCCTCGGATGATACCCACTCCCAAGTCGCCACAGGGTTGTAGGGGGCAAAACGAACACCGTCGTCGGTATGCTTGCGCCCTAGGATGGGCTGATATCCGACTGAATACCAGGTGTTAGGAGCCTTATATTCGGCATGCTCAATCCCTCTGAACTGCATCACAGGGCCGCCATCTTGGGTGATCACCGTCCTGTCCACGGCCTTAAGCGCCGGGGCATAAAGCTTTGGAGAGTGACAAGCCTGGCAAGCAAGAGCTTGGGTGTGTCTTTCAACGTAAGGCATTGATTTGTGAACCTTTAATGGATCGTGACATTTTTCACAGGTGGCCGCCTTCAGCTCGTGGTCTGGGCGCTTCAAATAAGCAGAAATGGACAAGGAACGAGGGTCCTCTTTCAGATGAACTGGCCCCTTTTTGATCCAGGTCGCCTTTTGCGGATGGTTGGCTGAGTAATGGCAGTCAGAACACTGCAGGCCTCTAGCGGCGTGCACATCCCAAGGGCGGTCATGGGTAAACTTGCCTTCGAGATTCAGCAACGATGATGACATGAACTGGCCGGCGTATATTTCGCCAGTACGCAGAGTTTGGGCATAGATTCCAGGCATCTCACCAAGCATTAGGTCCGGCAGAATTTCAAGCGGTGTCTGCAGGTCATGGGTGATTCCATGGCAGCTACCACAGCTGAAGCTTGAGGGCGCTGACATGGGTAACAGGATTTTGCCGTTAGAGTCAAACGCATGGTTTTGGACGGCCTCGACCCCACCTGGCAAGTGGCAGGTAAGGCAGTCCACTTGAACGTGTTTTGCGTGATGCGAACTGGTTGAATTGATAAAGGCCGTGTCATGACAATCGGCACAGGTTTTGTTTTGATCGATCTGCACGATTGGGATGGAGACGGGGGCAGGGGCAGGGACAGGGACAGGGTCAGGGTCAGGGGCTGGGGCTGGGTCCTGGAGCTCCTGTGCGCTGAGGTCATCTGCCTCGCCTACTGTCGGTAATATCACCGCGCCCGTTGAATCACGCAGATAAAAGGCTGGATGCATCTCGTTTACCGGGGCCTGTCGCTGGGGAGGCTCACCCTGCTGGGCCTGCGCGTTTGATAGTGCCACCAGTTGAATAGCTAAAACTAACGCTGCTAATTTCCAAGAGGTCTTCATTTGCCCCTCCCACCAACATCCATTGGATCTGCTCCATAGCCCAAAGCCTTCCAATCCATGCGCCCTCCTTGGCTGTGACAATCGTTACACTGCAAGGCTTGTTCGGCTGGGACTACCATATGAGACAGGGGCCAATGCATCCTGGTTTCGACGAATCCAAGCTGGCCGCTGTATTCCAATCCAACTAGCTTGGCGCCAATACCCATGGCCTTGTCCCAGTCAAACTCGTGCCAATAACCACCCTTCCCTGCTGTAACTGGCGGGATTAGCATTTTGCTTTCCTTGTCGTAAGGTTGTTTGGCAAGGTGCAGTTTAAAGGGCCAGATTTTGGCGCCTGGAGAGCCACGCTGACCTCTGGGACGGTTCAAATCTACCATCTTGGTATCATCGATGGTGTCGCCAAGTAGGTAGCGGTCAACGGTCATGTCAAACCATTCATAAGCCGGTATTACAGCCGAATCATAAACGAATTCGCCCTTTATTTTCAGATAGTTATGCACATCATCTTTTCTGCTGTCATCACCCGCCTTGGACCAGTCCCAAACCATCTTTGTTGGAACTCTGTTGGCAAAAGTGGGGATATGGCAGGTTTGACAAGCCACTGCATCAGTGTGGTCGTTAATCCTTGAATCTGCGTGGGGCTTTTCTTCGTGGCAGTCGGTGCAGGCGATGCCATTTTGGGGATTCACGCTAACCGAGTAGCCCTTGCCCATGATCTGATGCTTTTTGCCACCATGGCAGTCTATGCAAAGCATGTTATGACGCCCCATGTGTACATCATCGTAATCATTAGGGTTATCCAAAGTGGCATCCAAGTCACCATGCTTCACACCCAGCCCACCGCCACCATAGTGGTGACAGCCCCCACAATTGTCGCGTCTGGGAAATCCAACACTCTTGGCAACCGCTTGAAGGTCGACGTCTTTGGCCGGCATTCCTGATGGCCCTTTTTTGTAAGTACCAGTGCGGTCATGGCAGACAAGGCAATCAACGTTTGTCTGCTCGTCGAAATCGTACTTGTCATCACTCCAGCCATAACCGGCGTGACACCGCGTACAGGAGGGCCAGTTCCCGTCAATTCCTATGCAGAAATTGTTTATCAGGTTCTTTTTGCCGACCTTGATTTCTTGCCCAGTGCGTGGATTTTGCATGGTATCCCCCAACCACTGGAAGTGAGCGGTGGCCATAACCTCCTTGGACGAATCTGGATGGCAGGTTAGGCACTGTTTAGTCGCCTCCTGACCGCTTGCGATTGGGTCGGGAAAGAACGACGCATGGTCCAGATGGGGCCGGTAGGAGGGAATTTTGTCCCAAGGACTAGCGGACTTTGGCTTTAGCAGCAAAAATCCGCCTATCACGACTACAGCAGCCACGACGATTACTAGGACTTTTTTTGGCATAACTCCCCTTTCACATAGCCTGCGACATTCAAGCTAAGAAATGAGACTCAAAGCAATTAACCAAGCTACGAAGCAATGGTTCCTTCAAAGAGTAAGTAGCAGTACCACCAGTGCGATCCACTGCGACCAATCCCAGCATCCTTAGCGGGGCCAAGTGTTGGGAAACTGCAGCTTGGCGCTCATTAAGCAATTCGGCCATTTCACCGACCTTATGAGGCCTGTCGCAAAGCAAGCAAATGATCCGAAAACGTAGTGGATTAGCTACGCTTTTCATAATATCCATGATTCGTTTTAGGCGTTCTGGGGGAATTTGGTTTATCTTTGATATTGCCATATCGCAATCTCCGAAAGTCACTATGTTGTACAGCTGATAACGACGTGCGTCAAGGATTAATTTACTCCAATAAGGTAAGCTGCGGTATTTTTGCTACTAACTTGATTTTACAGGCATTTAAAGGCGCTTAAAACGGCAGAGAGAAAAAGCCGCTTGAAAGAAAAGTGAATCGATGCGGTGTGAAACGGCAGGCAAGGAAACGCAGTCAGGCAGATTATGACGTTGAAGGAGCCTTGCACGGCGGTCATCGTGTGAAACAGCACGCAAGGAACCGCAGTCAGACAGGAACAGCGCTGAAATGAGGCATCAAAGGGACATCAAAGATGTACAGCCTGAAACAGCTGGCATGGAAATGTCGATATGAATTGGTCTGCAATTTTGGTGGTTTTGCCATGCAAAGTACAAAAACAATGGTTCGAGTTGGTTGGGTATTTCTTTCATGGTTGGCGTTTATGATGCTTGGTTGCTCAGACTACCAGGGTTATACAAGTGCAACCAGCGAT
>DUVQ01000103.1 GCA_012840965.1 Oligoflexales bacterium
ATTTTGGGGGCTACTTAGCTGACATGAAGGACGCGAAGCGGCCCGTCCGGGCCAAAAGGATGAACGTACACGTTGGCAATCGTATATCTCGCCCGGACGATGTCACTAAGAGACAGTCGGGGTGGCTACGGGAGATTTTGGGTCCGGAAGGATGCCCCCGGACATGTTTTTAAACTGTAACGAAGAGATCAAACGCCAAAAAGAACAAACAATCAGGAGTCAGAACATGCTAATTAGCAGGATCTGTAGTAGGGACAGGGGCAGGGACAGGGCTAGGAGCAGAGGTGCGACATGCCCGGGAAGACGGCGGTGATTAGGTGCTTGAAGTCTCGGGGTAGGGGGGCGGTGATTTCTAGCCTTTGTCCGGTTATTGGGTGGGTGAAAGCCACGGACCAGGCGTGCAGTGCGTGACGCGTCATCTGCCTTAGGCTGGCTGCCTCGGACTCTGGCCTGCTACCAGGCCTTGGATAGGCCCGCCCATAAACTCGATCTCCGATTATCGGATGCCCAAGCTCCGATAGATGCACTCGAATCTGATGAGTACGCCCAGTCAGCGGCTGAGCCACCACAAGTGCAACCAAACTGGTTCGCGCCAAGGTCTCATAACGGGTTATAGCCTTGCGATTAGAACTGACCTTACCAGTGAACTGACGCCTGTCACCTGGTCGACGCCCAAAATCAGACACGATCTCTCCATGATCTGCGATAGAAGGCCCCAAAACCACAGCCAGATACTTTTTGTCTACCTGTCGATCTTTGAATTGCCTAGCCAAACCCTCATGCACTGCATTACTTTTCGCAATCAGGATGACCCCGGAAGTCTCTTTGTCTAGGCGATGAACCAAACCAGGACGGTCCGGCCCACCAAGCGTTGAAAAAGTCCGCCCACTTGCAATTAACTGATTCACCAAGGTTCCTGACTGGTTACCCGCACCAGGATGAACCACTAAACCAGGCCTTTTGTTTAACGCCAGAATATCGCCGTCTTCATAAATGATATTTAGCTCGCCAGCAGACGGCGTCAATTCCCTTTTCGCAGGCGCCTCAGGGATCGACACCTTTACAGTCATGCCAGCCGCCACGCGATAACCACGCGCACGTTTGCGGCCATCTACAAGCACCCGATCAGCCTCGATCAATTTCTGGGCAGTCGACCTGGAAATCGATGGCACCAAGGCAGCCACACACATGTCAAGCCGCCAACCAGCGTGGGCTTCCCCAATCAGAAATTGCTCCTCTTGAAACTTGCTTTCGCTGATTTGTGCTTGCTGGACACCGGTTTCCATTGCAGTTTCACTCGAAAATAAGGAAGATAGTGGGGTTTATGAGCGAGGTCAAGTACCTGGTGCGTTCCCGAACACTTGCTAAGTTTCAAGCCTGCTTCCTGCTGGTTGCGCTTTCAACCGTCCTGAGTTGTGAGTCAGGGCCAGCCCTCAAGAAAAACTTGGAGGCCTGCCAAGAAGACTATGAATGCGCCTCAAACCTTTGTCTCCAGGGGCTTTGTGGCGACCCTCAAGCTGACCCAGACTACGATGGAATCCCAACGATTGTCGAGCTAAGGCTCGGACTTGACCCATTAAACCCTGATACAGATTCAGATCAAATCCCAGACGGCATTGAAGTTGGCCCAGACTTTAACAACCCCATCGACACAGATGGCGACGGGATTATTGACGCCCTTGAAAGCAACATAAACGACGCTGATGGCGACTGCGTTCCTGATGTATTTGACCCCAGAAACGATATCCCAGATGCAACCGATGAAGAAGTGGCGCTTTTTGGATGTTCGAGGGTGGGCGTTTGCGGGGCCGACCCATTTGGCAAGCGGGCTACCTGCGCAGACGGGGTAGCGCTGTGCGACTATGAGCTGGTCGCCGGATACAGGCCTGCCCCTGAAGACCTCTGTGATGGCTTGGACAATGACTGCAATGGATTGACTGATGAAGGCTTCAACCTTGAGGGCATCCCAATTGGCCTGCCTTGCTTAGGCTTGGGAAGCTGTGGTGCCGGCACAGTGGAATGCGCAGACGACCAGGTTTCTACCAGGTGCTCAAGCAACCCGGGCGGCTCCCAAGACCAGTCAACACCTGAAACCTGTAACGGGCTTGACGACGATTGCGACGGAGAGACTGACAACAACCTGTTTTTGGCGGGAGTTCCCCTTGGCGGGTACTGCAAAGGCAGAGGCCAGTGTGGCATAGGGGTTGTTGAATGTGATGAGGACGGCGGGTTAAGATGCTCCACCAATCCAGGCGGCTCCCAAGACCAGTCAAAACCCGAGGTGTGTAACGGACTTGACGACGACTGCAATGGCCAAACTGACGATGGGGTAGTGTGGGACGCTGAATCCGACCCATGCCGCACTCCAATGGGAATTTGTGCCTTATATCCTGAAAATGTGGTCCCAAGATGCTGGTTTGGCAAACCTTGGTGCGATTATTCCGATGTCCCAGGTTACAACGGTTTAGAGGAAGCCTTTTGTGACAACATCGATAACAATTGCGATGGCTTGACTGATGAATCTCCAGCTTTTGCCTATGACGATCCCGTGCTTGGAACTCGCTTCATCGGCCAATCATGCGGCGCTGGGGCGTGTGTTGGGGGTACCGTCGTTTGCTCAGATGACGGCTTGGCTGGAAGTTGCTCATCCCTGAATTTGGGCTCCGATGAAATCTGCAACGGCCTTGATGACAACTGTAATGGCCTAATTGACGAGGGATTGGCCAAAGTTTTCAGTGAGTTGTCTGTGGTTGCCCAAGAGCCCAATGTCAGGTTTGGAGCTGGCATGGTAGCAGTTGAGTCCGAGCTGTATGTCTATGGAGGGGCCCCAGCGGATAATATGCCCAATGATATCCGAGTGGTTTATGACGATTTGTGGCGCTTTGACGGTACTGCTCGCCGTTTTTCATCGTTGGAATCCACAGGTCCAGGCCCAAGATTCCAGCCAATCCTCGTGCACTCTCCTGAAGTTGAAGAAGGCACTAGTGGGCAGTTGATTCTCTTGGGTGGCCATTTCCCCGCCTCGCACCAGGCGCTTCCTATTTGGACCTACGACTTGGAACAGCGGTCGTGGTCAGCTTCAGAGCTGGAGTTAGAGCAGGCCGACATGGTGGCCGCTGGCATTGCCAATGGGCATTTGTGGGTCTTAAGTGCAGGATCGTCGTGTCAGCTGACCAAAATCGACATGGCTATCACTAGGCATGTTTGTGAAGAACAGGAAATTCCTGAACTTGATGGAGTTGTTGGGACTTTTGTCGGCCCATCTGAAGGTGGTGAGCCAGCTGGATTTATGCTCTACGGACTTTCAAGGGAAGCAAAAGATGAGGATATTCAACCTCAGATGTGGTTCATTCCTTTGGAGGGGCAGCCTTGGGAGATTTCCGCCTTGCCGCTAGTGTCTCCAGAGCAACTGCCACGGCGCCTCAAGCCTTCACTGGCAGTTTTACCTGACCGCTCACTGTTGCTGATAGGTGGGACTAACACAAGCGGCCTTTTGGCGACTGATATGTTGCGCGTTAGGTTCAATGCTGACGAGCTGAGCGTTGGCAGGGCCCCTTCCATTTCGGGTGGGATATCTCTGCAATTGCCGTCTGTTGCCTCCAATCAGAATGGCGCCTATTTGTATGGAGGTCAGACCGTTTCTGGTCAAGGGTTCAGGCAAGTCCAACGCTTTGATATTGTTGATAATGAGTGGAAATCTTTGCTGCTGACTAGGCTTCCTCCAGGTCGAGTCGATGCCTCTATGTTTTCGCTTCGTGGTGGGCGTCTTGCGTATCTATTTGGCGGCTGGACCACCGACGCGAGTGGTAGGCGGGCTTTGGCAGATATTTGGTCTTGGTCGGTGGATGACTTTACTTTCCAACCAGTTGCCTTGGTTAACAGCTCTGCACCGGTTTTTATCAAGGGTGCGTTGGCTGTCGACGAAGGTGCAGGCATCATTTATCTGCATGGTGGCCTTCAAGCGCCTGTTGGGGTGATTGGTGGAATATCCAATACATTCGCCAGATTTATTCCGTCTCCTCGCGATTTTGAAGTCATTGGGTCAGGGCCAGGGGCGCGTTATAACCATTCCATGACCTGGACCCCTGGAGGGCTTTTGCTGTATGGCGGTCATAATGGCGAAAGAGTTCTTGGGGATATGTGGCGCTGGACAAGTGAAAACGGTTGGCAAAGGGAAATAAGTGATCCAAGGCCAAGTCAGAAGCACCAAGCGTTCTGGGATCAGGATGGTCAGCGCCTGATAGTGGTGGGAGGCCAGCCACGGGGTGAAGTAGTGGCTTGGTCATCTGGTAAGTGGGAGGTCCTGTCATCAGATTATCCAGCCAAGGGAAATTCAATCTTTGTTGACGAGGATTCGAACGGCTGTCTTGTGGTTGACCATGATGGAGCGACTTCTTTTCTAAGTTTTGAAACCTGGGAAGCAGTCCCATTACCAGACATGTCGCTGCTTCCCTTCGGGGCAGGAGCATACAACCAAGTAACGAGGCAATTCCTGTACTACAGCGGGGGATCCTCCCAGCCATTAGCAATATCAATCACACAAACTTGCCCAGAATCGCTGCCGTAATTGTACCCCCGTTTTTGACCCTGCTAATTAGCATGTTTTAGCTCCCAATTGTTTGTTCTTTGTTGCGTTTTATCTCTTCGTTACAGTTTTAAAACATGTCCGGGGGCATCCTTCCGGCCCCGGCCCCTGTCCCTGCCCCGCCTTTGGTACTATACTCATAACTGGACCTTTGCTGTCCCTAGCTCCTATGGCACAGGAGACTGGCGTGTTGGATCAATGGCTAATCCTAATTTTGTCGGGGCTGTTAGTTGTTACAGCCATTGGTTTTTCCACTCACATCTTGCTGAACAAACGCAATCCGTACGCTGCGGCTTGGTGGCTGACCCTTATTTGGTTTGTTCCAGTTATCGGGATGTTGTTGTATTGGGGATTTGGCGTCAATAGGGTTGCCAGAAAGGCCAGAAAGCGTAAAAAACCAAAAGTTGCGCCTGGTACTCCAAACAAAAGGGATGTGCCTGATGACCTGCTACCCCTTCTGCATGCCGGAGAGCACCTGTGCCCATGGCCTTTAGCACCTAACAACGCCATCGAGCTTTTGAGAGACGGCGACGAAACTTACCCAGCAATGTTGCAAGCCATTGAAGGCGCCCAAAAAACGATTGGGATGGTTACCTATATTTTTGACGAGGATGAGGCCGGCCTCAAATTCGAAAAAGCCTTGATGGACGCTGCCGCCAGGGGGGTTAAAGTCAGACTCCTGGTCGACGGCCTTGGCGCTATTGGTATCGGTCCCAGGCTCCATCGCACCTTGCCAAAGGCCGGGGGAAAGGTAGCCTCCTTTTGGCCTAGGGGGCGTTGGCTTAAACACCCAGGGATAAACCTTCGAAATCACCGCAAAATTCTGGTTGTTGATGGAACGATTGGCTTTACTGGTGGACTTAATATCTCCAGCAAGCACGTCTCAAGGTCAAAAACGATTGGCCCTGAATCTAATGACCTCCACTTCAGGCTGCGTGGTCCAGTTGTTTCGCATCTGGTGGAAGCCTTTTTGGACGACTGGGAGCTTGCCACTGGTGAAGTACTAAAGGGGCCAAATTGGTTCCCAGAGCTTCCACACGCTGGAACTATCATGGCGCGCGGTTTTC
This sequence comes from Oligoflexales bacterium, assembly GCA_012840965.1. GTDB lineage: Bacteria > Myxococcota_A > UBA9042 > DTJE01 > DTJE01 > DUVQ01. Next base: position 5,653 of record DUVQ01000103.1, read on the forward strand.
CTTCTGGTCCAGAGTTTGAAGAGGCTCCCCTTCACGAACTGCTTTTAAGTGCTGTGCGCACCGCCAAAAAGCGCGTTGATTTGATGTCCCCGTATTTTATTCCAGATGCCGCTTTATTGGCGCTGATGCGAACCGCCAGCCGTTCTGGGGTCAAAGTCCGCTTGGTGATACCCAAGAAAACGGACCATCCTTTTATGGCTTGGGCCGCACGGGCTTACTTGCCAGAACTGGTTGCATGTGGGGTGGATGTCTGGGAGGTGGCGGGCGATTTTGTACACGCAAAACTGGCCGTTGTTGATAATCACTGGGTGATGTTTGGCTCAGCCAATCTCGATAATCGAAGTTTTCGCCTTAATTTTGAATTTAACGTCGAGGCATGGTCAGCAGATTTGGCCAGACGGGTGATGTCCTACATCAACCATTACCAGGGTAGGTCCACCAAAGTGACTAGAAAGACTTTGCGCAAAGAACCAGTGGCGATACGTCTGCGAAACCAAGCCATCAAACTGTTTTCCCCACTTTTGTAATACAATGCTCAGGCCCGCTTTTTTAGAGGCCCCATGAGTAGTGCAAACAATAACGACTCGGCAGCAGGCGATAAACCTGCCGGCCAAGACCGCGTAGCTGGCGACCTGGCCCAACACGGTTGCTCAATGACGGGCTTTGTTTTCCAGCTTGCAGGCATGCCTGGCCGTTTGTCCATCGTGATATTTGGAGAGCGTGATTGCGCCAACGCCATGCCCAGACTTAGGGCCAAAACAGCCTCTGACCCAGAATGGAACGTCTTTTCTGCACATATCTCTGAGTCGGATGTTGTTGCTGGAACAGCTGAAAAGACGTTGGAAGAGTGCCTTCGAGCGGTGGCTGCCCCTCGATGGGTCCCACCTGGTGAATTTTTGCCCCCCGAGGGCATTATCGTGGTCTCGACCTGCCTTTCCGAGATGATTGGCGCCGACCCAAAGCCCGTTTGCGAGCTGGTTGAAAGGGAAACAGGCGTTAAAATAGTGCCAGTTGCAACTAGCGGCCTAAAACTTAGAACCCAGCCTGAGGTTGCAGATTGGGTCGCCAAAACCATGATTACTGAGTTTGGCAAATTTTCCGAGCCGGACCAAGATGCCATCAATCTGATTGGTTATTCCACGGACCCAGTCGAAAACCCCCAGGATTTACATCGCACATTCCAAGGTGAGGTCAGTCAGGCTTTAAAGCCAGCTGGACTGAGGGTCAATGCCCAAGCGCCAATTGGAGCGTCCTTGGATGACTGGCGCAATTTGCCCACGGCTGGGCTTTCTGTAGTCATCGATCAAGTCATGTATGACAACCTGTTGCAATTGCTTGAAAGGCCAGGGCACATCGTCTTGGAATTGCCTCAACCATATGGTTTAGCCAAAACTGACGCCTTTTACCAGGCGATAGCTAAAGCGACAGGTAGACCCCTTGAAGAAGGCTTGGCACAACTTGATGCAAGGCAGGCTGCTGTCGAGGCTTTGGCCCGCGCCAAGAGCAAATTTACAGGCAAGCGGCTCGCTTATGGAATCGGCTCGCATCATAACTTCAGGCCAGATGATTTGGCCTCTGAGGGCCTTGGGGCCCTGCCTCTTATGCTGGAGATGGGGTTTGAAGTCGAGATTGTAATCCAGGAGCGTGATCGTCCCGACGTCCATGACAGGATCAAGCGCAATCTGGCTGCTCTTAACATCGATTTACCCTACCGTCTGTTTTATGAACCGGCGGTGCTGGCCCCCGTTTTGCTGGAAGGGAAGTTTGATGTTGGCTATCTATCAGACTTTTTGATGGGACAGGCGACTTCAGTGCACCTGCCGACGGTTCCATTGGGGCGTTTGCTGCCAGGTTATCGCGGTATTCCAAGAGCTGTAAGCAAATTTGAAAACATTGCAGGCTCAATCTTTGAAGGGCGCTACAAAAAGTACCTCTAAGGGGGATTAATGCAAGCTAACCATCCAGACTTGGAAAAATTCAGACTAAGGCCTGTTGATCATACTGATTTGTTTGGGATTTTTATGGGGGTTCACGCGATTCCCAACACGGTAATGCTCCTGCACACTACAGTCGGCTGTAAATTTAAGACCCAAATGCATCTAGTGGACCACGATTGGTTTTCAGAATCCCATAATCAACGGCTTTGGACTGGTGTTGATGACGTCCGCCTGATTCAAGGGTCTGGCAAACGTTTGCTGCAATTTGCCACCACCTGGTATGAAAGACGGCATCCAGAATTGTTTGTTGTCACAACCAACGCCGCCATTGAGCTTTCAGCATTCGACGTCGAGGCCGCCGTTCAGGAATTGCAGGCCACGCTTCCGTGTCCGGTGATTTTGCTTAAAGCACCAGGCCATGAAGGCTCATATCAGCGTGGTTATCGTCGTTTCATCGAAGCGATTTGTGAGCTGGTTGATTGGGATGTTAAACCCCAGGAAAAGCGCGTGTCTTTGGTGGGTTATCTGTTTGACAGATTTGAAATGGATCACGCGGCTAATCTTAGCGAAGTGCGGCGTCTGCTTTTGGCTGCTGGTCTTGAACCTGGTGTGAATCTGCTGGAAGGCCGCAAGCTCGGCGTCTTGGCCAACGTGGCAAAATCGCAAATAATCGGGGTGTTGCCCCTTGCCAAACCCATGATTTCCTCCTTTGAAAAGTTGCCGGATCGCAAAATCGTTTCCTTGGACCTGCCCATCGGTTTAAATGGGACGGCCCAATTCTTGCGAACCTTGGTGGCAGCGGCCGGTGGTAATTTAGACGAGCTGGAAACTGTAATTGATCGCGAAATGGCCAGGGCAGTGCCTTTGATCGCCCATGGGGCTAGGCGTCTTAAAGGTACGCGAGTGGCCATTTTTCAAGATACCCCGACGGCAATTGCTTTGGCGGCATTTTTATGGGAACTGGACTGCGAAGTCCCCTTGGTGGCCCTCTCAGAGACCGAGCCTGTTGACCCTCAAGTGTTTTTTGATGGGATTGAGCGCCTTGGTGTGAAATTCGCTAACCAACCGGTTGTATTATCAAATGCTTCAAGGGATGGTGGGCTTGCCGAGTACAGACGGCTTGTTGAAGAGGACCCAATTCCGGTGGTGATTGGCTCTTCCCTACAGAAGGCCGCACTTGGCGCTGGTCAGGCCGCAGTCATTGAACTTGGATATCCTTCAGTTTACAAACACAGCCTGTTTCCCGTGCCATGGCTTGGTTTTAACGGTGCTTTAGCGCTCGTTCAACGTTTAGTTGACGCCCTAAATTATGCTTTTTGAGTTACAGTAGGTGTGGCAACGGAGTTTAGGCAGCCGTGAATGGTAGCGACAAATTGTTGGGAGTGGTTTTAAACGACGATTTTAGGGTCGTCCGCCAAATTGGCTTTGGTGGCTATGCAAAAGTGTACGCAGCCGAGCAGTTGTCGGTAGGAAGGCGCATTGTTGCAATCAAGGTGCTGCACGCTATGCACGGCGACATCTCGGCTGCCGTTGGCGGACTGAAACGGGAGGCCGCCTACCTGGCTTTACTTAGAAGCTACTGCTTTCCCAGGATATTTAGGACTGGAGCTACGCCAGAAGGTCTGCCGTACTTTGTGATGGAACTGGTTTCAGGTCGAGCCCTGGATGTGGCCATCAAAGAATCTGGCCCCTTATCCCTTGAGGACGCTGCCCCTGTCCTGGACTCTTTGATGGAGGGTATCGCTGAGATGCACTCCAAGGAAATCATTCATAGGGACATAAAGGCTGGCAACGTTATCCTTGAAGAAGACGCTGGTTTTGGTGCCAGGGTCAAGATGCTTGACCTTGGAAGTGCAAAATCTGCACATGAAGCGGACCAGCCAATTGCCGCAGCCAACCAGTTGTCGATTGGTAGCCCACCATATCTGGCTCCAGAAACGGCTATTGCTGGAACTACTAGCGAATTTTCAGACATTTATAGCCTTGGGGCGCTTGCCTACGAGACTCTTTGTGGAATTCGCGCCCTCCACCTTAAGGAAACAAACCCTGAATCCTATTACGATTATTTAAGGTCTGACAAGGCGATTCCCACCTATCGAGTTGGCACCATCCAGCCCAATATTCCAGAGGCAGTCGAGGAGGTCATTCATAGGGCTTTGGCCAGAAAGCCTCAGGATCGTTGGTCCTCAGTTGCTGAGTTTCGCAGTGCGTTTTTTCATGCGGTGCAACCGTGCATTGGCCTTGGCGCCGACAAGCTTCTGCTAAGAGCGGCTGGAGTTCATGGAAATCACAATGAGCGCTGCTCAAGATCCAAAAATAGTGGCGGTCTTAAGGCTATTCTCCCCTTGCGCTTCCGCAAACGGTGATTAAATTTCATTCGTCAGGGGCGACAAGGCTGGTCGCTTTCGTGGCATGTTTAACCCATAAAGTCTGGTGAAATCGGACGGTTTTTGAAAAGGAGTATGAAATGAAGCTCAGGCCATTGCATGATCGTATCGTCGTTAAGCGAGCTGAATCGGAAGAATTAACAGCTGGTGGACTATACATTCCAGAAACTGCAAAGGAAAAGCCTCAGCAAGCGGTTGTTGTGGCCGCCGGTCCTGGAAGGGCTCTCGATAATGGTCAGATTCGCCCCCCAAGTGTAAAGGTTGGGGACCGTGTTTTGTTCAGCATGCACGCTGGACGTGAAGTCAAAGTTGATGGCGAAACCTATCTAATTATGTATGAAGACGATGTGTTGGCAGTCCTTGAGGACAGGTAGAACCAACCTAAAAGAAATTGTGAGAACTGGAGGTTTTTAGCATGGCAGTTAAGGAACTAGTTTTTGCAGAGGACGCCAGAGCCAAGATTCTGACAGGCGTAAACACTCTTGCCGATACAGTTAAAGTGACCCTTGGCCCACGTGGGCGAAATGTTGTAATCGAAAAAGCCTGGGGCGCCCCCACTGTCACCAAGGACGGTGTTTCGGTAGCCAAGGAAATCGAACTCAAGGATAAATTTGAAAATATTGGCGTTCAGATGGTCAAGGAAGTAGCCTCCAAGGTCTCCGACGAGGCTGGTGATGGTACCACTACCGCCACAGTGCTGACTCAGGCCATCTATCGTGAGGGCGTCAAGATGTTGGCGGCTGGTTATGCCCCAATGGAATTGAAGCGCGGCATTGATAAGGCTGTCGTAGCCGCCGTTGCAAGCTTGAAAGAGCTGTCAAAACCAACGAAGGACTATAAAGAAATCGCGCAGGTGGGGACTATTTCTGCCAACAACGATGTCGAAATCGGTCGGATTATTACCGAGGCGATGGAAAAGGTTGGCAAGGAAGGCGTGATTACGGTTGAAGAGGCCAAGTCCATGGAGACCACCTTGGAGACCGTTGAAGGTATGCAGTTTGACCGTGGCTACCTGTCTCCTTACTTTGTTACCGACGCCGAAAGAATGGTTGCAGAGTATGAAGACCCCCTGATCTTGGTGTATGACAAGAAAATCTCCGCGATGAAGGATTTGCTGCCTATTCTTGAGCAGGTCGCGAAACGGGCTCGCCCCCTCGTGATTATCGCCGAGGAAGTGGAAGGCGAGGCTTTGGCTACCTTGGTGGTCAACAAGATTCGTGGCGCACTTCACACCACCGTGACCAAGGCTCCTGCCTTTGGCGACCGCCGCAAAGCAATGCTGGAAGACATCGCTATCCTCACTGGTGCCAAGGTTATCAGCGAGGAATTGGGCATGAAGCTTGAGCACACCAAGTTGGAAGATTTGGGCCGTGCAAAGCGCGTTATCATGGACAAAGAAAACACGACCATCATCGAGGGTGCCGGTTTGGCCGATGATATCAAGGGCCGGATTGCTCAGATCAAGGCTCAAATCGAAGACACCAAGTCCGATTACGACCGTGAAAAGCTTCAAGAGCGCCTGGCAAAGCTGGCAGGTGGCGTTGCCGTCATCAAGGTTGGTGCCGCGACCGAGGCCGAGATGAAGGAAAAGAAGACCCGCGTTGAAGACGCCCTGCATGCGACACGAGCCGCGGTGGAAGAGGGCATCGTTCCAGGCGGTGGAGTGGCCCTGCTTAGAGCTCAAAAGGCCTTGGATTCTTTGGATTATCTGCCCCACGGCCAAAAAGTGGGCGTGGACATTATTCGCCGCTCCTTGGAAGAACCCCTTAGAATGATTAGCCAAAATGCTGGCGTAGAAGGTTCCGTGGTTGTCCAAAAGGTGCGTGAAGGTGATGCGTCGTTTGGCTATAACGCTCAGACAGCAGTCTTTGAAGACCTGGTAAAGGCTGGCGTTATCGACCCAACCAAGGTGGTGCGCGTTGCCCTTGAAAAGGCCGCTTCTGTTGCATCCTTGTTGCTGACGACTGAGTGCATCGTGGTGGAAAAGCCACAGCCTGAGCCACCGATGCCAGCAGGCGGCGGAATGGGCGGTATGGGTGGTATGGGTGGTATGGATTTTTAATTTAAAATCCAATGGTTATCGCCAGCACCAGCGTCCAATAGGAGTCTGGTGTTGGCGATGCCAATTGCATAACCCTGCAATTTAGAGTAGCATCGCCCCCGGTCGTTTTCGACTTAAGGAGATGATTAATGGGCAGAAATTCCATCAGTAAGGTTCGTTCCAGACGGATTCGCCAAGCAAAGCACAAAGCAAGGCTGAAACGAAAAATCGAAGCTGCCAAGAAAAGTTAATCGTTATGGACGATTGCATTTTTTGTAAGATAGCGTCTGGCGAAATCCCGGCGAAGGTTGTGTTCCAAGACGATCATGTCTTTGCGTTTCACGATATAAACCCTGTCGCTCCAGTTCACATCTTGGTTATCCCCAAGAAGCATCTGGCCTCGTTGAGTGAGGCTGACCCTGGTGACCAAGAACTTCTTGGGAGGGTGCTGGCAGGGGCCAAAAAGGCAGCCGAGATTGCTGGGGTCAGTAAGACTGGTTTTCGCACGGTAATCAATACTGGTAAGAGTGCTGGCCAATCAGTATTTCACCTTCATGCTCATGTCATCGGTGGCAAAGAGCAAGGCTGGCCGCCATAACCCCCCTATTGGCTTCAGATAATCCTCGTATAAATCTGTGACTTTAGTCTAGGACTTGACTATTGCTCCTATCGTGACCAGTTTGGTGTGCAGTCGAGGATTCATGGTTGGAATCTCGGCTTCGCTGGCGCGGTCCTCCTTTGCCGTAAAAGGGGTACGGCGCCATCGAGAAAATTAAAACTTAAAACTCGAAGGAGCCCGTTCAATGAAAAACAAACGTCCTGCTTATCTTTCCGCAAAGTCACTATCTTCTGGCCAGCAAAAAAGCTTGGTCAAAAACGTGTCAGATGCCTCCTTTGATGCCGAGGTTTTAGGGTCTGACCTGCCAGTATTGGTGGACTTTTGGGCCCCTTGGTGCGGCCCATGCAAGATGGTTGGCCCAATCGTCGAGGAACTGGCCAAGGAATATGAAGGCCGCCTTAAGGTGGTTAAGATTAACACCCAGGATAATCCTGGCGTCCCTGGCCAAATGGGCGTGCGTTCCATTCCCACCCTGATTATCTTCAAGGGCTCAGAAGTCGCGGATCACCGGGTCGGAGCGGCTCCAAAAGAGAGTTTGCGCCAGATGATCGAAGGCGTTTTAAACCCCAAACCAAGCCTTTTTGGGCGTCTTTTTGGTGGCAAACAAAAAGCTGAAGAGGCCTAATCGCTTATTTTGGCCCCTGCCGTTTCGCGACCCGATTCCCCGCCAAATCAATTTTGTCATTGAATTCATTACGAATATCTGAGAATCATGATCTCCAAAAGTAGGTAAAAGTTTTTTGACCTCAAAAAATCGATTTTGGTGCTGCTGCCAAGATTAGGCGGGGATTATTGGCTGAACTAATTCTGTGTGCCTCAGCCTTTCACTGTGTTAAACTGGAAGCCTTGTCGGTTATTGTAACGGCGTCCGGCGTTTTGTCCGGCTGCCATACCGCAACGAAAGAGACGGGAGGAAATCGATCATGAGGAACTTGTCTTGCGTTGTTGGCATTTTGGGCTTGGCTTCCATGATTGTCGCTTGCGGCGGCTCTGGCTTACCCACGGACGACCTTCAATCCGGCACTGACTCCCCTGCGGACGACCTACAAACCGGCCGTGACACCCCCACTAGCGACCTCTACCCCGGCCGTGACTTCTCCACTATCGACTTTTACCCCGGTGGAGAAATATCAGAAATGAGCGTTGTTTTGAATGTGGAAGACTTCTCACCGGATGGAATGCCTCGAAAGGATGAACCGGTAACATCCGGAGTGCCGATCCCCCAATCTGTCGGAATTTACAATAAGGACCATTTCGTTTTGACAGACAGTCTCGGGACTCCCTTACCGGCTCAATTCAAGGTCTTATCCAGATGGAACGGGCAGCCGAATGAAGAAACAAAACCTATCAAATGGCTGTTAGTGGATTTCCAGGCGAATGTGCAGCCTGGTGAAACAGCCCAATACACATTGACAACAGGTCAAAGGACATTGCCTGAAGTACAGATAGATATCACTGATAATGAAAGCAATATTGTTGTTGATACAGGCAGCGCCATATTTGAGATTAATCGCAACTATTTCAACCTGTTTGACAGAGTCACAGTAAAAAACAACAGTACGCTGCTAGTGGACCAGGCTGGAAAAGGCGGCATTACCCTCATCGATGGTAAAGGAAAAGAGTTTTCAACTCTGCTATCCGCCCCTGAAGACATCACAATAGAAGAAAGCGGACCACTTCACAGCGTTATCAATATCCGTGGAGTATTCAAGGCCAAAGACGGCTCTTTTTTCGCGCCATCTATCAAGGATTATGGTGATGATCCAAAATGGCCCAGATATAAACAGCCATATCCGAACTCCTTTTTTTACTATAACTGCAGAATGCATTTTTACGCCGGGAAATCGTATGTGAAGGTTTTTCTAACAATTGAAAATAATGGTTCTAATGGAAGAACAAACCCTGAACAGAATTACGCTCCCATACAAATGGTGACTTTTGACCGGATTGGGTTGAACCTGAATTTGCTTGAGCAGCCGTCAACGCGGTTTATCTCAAACGATTTGGATGTGCCGTTAACTAAAAATGACCATCTAACGATATTTCAAAATTGGAAAGAGAATTCGGACCCTTCCCGAAGCACTTTACTGGAACCGTCCTTCGTGAACGGCCCTTATTATGATGCCACTTTAAATGGTGAGGGGAAGCAGCACGGTCAACTGCATCCAGGGTGGATGAGAATAGCAGGTGAAAATGGTGGTGTCGGGCTCTATATGCGGCATTTTTGGCAAAATTATCCCAAAAAACTCGGCGGCACACCTGCCACAATGACGATCGATTTATGGCCGGCGGAGGGCTACTATCCGTACGCCAGAAGCGAGTCTTTCCCTGAACGCGAATGGGATGACTACCTGCGTAAGGCCGGGAAACATGCCGGGCTATATCTTTTTGATGCAGGGAGGCATAAGACCCATGAATTTATTCTTGATTTCGCAAAATCCGGGGATCAGGGCGCCTCTTCATCCATGTTATCCACACTTTCCTATCCCTTGATGGCTCTGGCGCCGGCCAATTGGTTTGTTGAAAGCGGTGCATTAGGGCTGATCGCGCCTAGCGGTCTTTCAAATGAGGCGGAGCCGGAAGTTAATGAAGCAATGCAGCGTTTTGATCAATTGCAGCTTGCTATGGTTGATGAAGAGGTAGCTCAGAATGGGTGGACAATCAATAATTTAAAGACCGCAATTGAACCTCATTGGAATTATCCACCTCAATGGAAGTATTTTGGATGGATGAATTTTGGGGATATGTTGTGGGAAGGACAAGTGCCGTCATCTTTACATTATGATTGGCCGTACAGCATGCTGTTACACTACGTCAGAACCGGAGAAAGAAAACTCTTTGATACTGCTGTAGAAATGGTGAAGCACCGGTATGACGTTGATCAGTATCATGGGGACAGGACAGATAAACAGGGAAATCATGTTTATATCAACGGCATGTCTTTTTATGAAATAGATGGACATGCGGACCCGAGTGTATGTATGAACAACCCATCCCGGATTTCCATGAACAGCCACACATGGAATGGAGGTTTGGTTTTATACTATCTTTTGACTGGAGACCAAAAAGCGTGGGAAGCTGCTGTGGAAAACGGAATAGCGGCTTCTGCCCTGCTGGCGAAATTGTCCGAGACTCTTTCTTGTGCGGATGCCGAGCTGCGTCAAGAGACCTGGCCCATTTTGAATCTCGTTAACTTATATCGAGCAGATGGTAATCCTGAATATTTGCGCGTCGCCAAAAACATTGCGGTAAATCGGGTCCTCTACAGAGAACAAGAAGTGGGTAAAAGAGGCAATTTCGGACGTCAAACATGCGATCTTCAAGCTGGAAAAAGCGAAGCAAGTGTTATGTTGGCCTATTCCATCGACCCTCTTATTCAGATACATCATGAAACTCAAGATCCTCAAATTGCCAGTTTGATTGTCCGAATGGCAGAATATACCAAAAATATGTTTCTTTTTGGCGGAGACACAAACGATGAAGGTCAATATAGACCATTGCAAAGTTTATTTATCTGGTACGAGGATCGACCCAATGAAGGGAAGGGCGAACCCGTGAAAAACTTGTTTTGGGCTGACTTGTTTTCATATGCCTTTAGAATAACAAAGGAATCTAAATATCTTGAATGGGCAAGGCAAGCATTCAGAGATGGAATGTTTTACTACACTATGCTTGGGGGTACTTATGTTGACCCTTCCAGCCGTGCTCGCATCGGTTTTATTGATGGTGGATTTCCAAATAGTGAATCAAAAGTACACGGTTGGATGGGAAGGACAAATCAAGTCTATTTAAATACCGAATATGAACTTTTGAAGGCCGCTTCAGAGTGAAAATTCTTGACCGTTACATGATCGCCAGCTGATACTTTTCGGCTGGAGGTTTATGTGGCCGAAGAAAAAAAGAAGAATGCCTGGCAGATATTGGCCAGCGCCCTTCGCAGTCGTAAAACAGCGGTGATGTTAGCTTTTGGCTTTTCCGCTGGCCTTCCTTACACACTTTTGCTGGGAACGTTGAATGCTTGGCTGTCTGAGGCCAAAGTTGATTTGACCACCATTGGAATCCTTTCCTGGATTGGCTTGGCATATGCGTTTAAATTTCTGTGGTCGCCGCTGTTGGATCACCTTCAATTGCCGCTGCTACGTCGCCTCGGAAGGCGTAGAAGCTGGTTGGTGGTGTGTCAAGCTGTGCTAGCCATCGCCTTTGTGGTTTTGGCCTCGATTGACCCTGCACTTGGAATTGGCTCTTTTGCCTTAGTCGCGGTGCTTGCCGCCTTTACATCTGCCACCCAGGATGTGGTAGTTGACGCTTGGCGCATTGATGTCGCGGATAAAACAGCCACTTTGGAACTGCTGTCCACCATTTATCAGTTTGGCTACAGGATTGCGGCATTGGTTGGAGGCGCCTTAGCCCTTGTTTTAGCAGCAAGAATCGGGTGGGCCAATGTTTACACCATCATGGGCGGCTTGATGGCCCTGGTGATTTTGGTGACCATGGCCGCCCCTGATACTACCGCTCCTGTTGGTGACAAAGCCAAGGCCCTGGAATTGCAGCAGGTGCCCAGAAAATATCGAAATGTCGGGCTAGCTATCGTCGCGATATCTTGGACTTGGGCCATTTTCACAATTGGCTCCTTCATGGTCAGCTCGCTTTCTGTGTCTGGTGGTCAAAAGCCAGATGCTGGCAGCTTCATAAAATTTACCGCCCCGTGGATTGTGGTGGCAACCGTTTTGATTCCAGCAGTTGTAGCCGCCTGGATGTTGAAACTTAAACGAAACGCTGGGGCCGGCCACAGATTCAGACCGCCAACCATGATTGATAAGGTAGCCGATCACACCTACTACGCCTTAATTTTGCCCCTTGCAGAATTGGTCGGACCTCTTCGATGGGGCTCATTGATCGTTTTAGGCCTGATACTTTCATATCGCCTGTGTGACTCAATATGGGGGCCCTTCGCCTTTCCTTTCTATCTTGAAGAGCTTCACTTCACCCACGACGAGGTTGCCTTTGCATCCAAAATCTTTGGGGTTTTAATGACCATTGGCGGCATCGCCCTCGGAGGTATCCTGTTTGTGTGGCTTGGGCGCATGCCAACGCTTATTTTAGGCGCCCTAGTTGCAGCGGCCAGTAATCTGCTTTATGCCGATCTTGCAAGCGGAGGCTACTGGATTGATATCTTTGCGCATTATACAGGCATAGAGTTTCTGGCGAACTATGTAGGGGTCCCAGCCAGGATGACGCGCCTTATGCTGGCAATATCAGGGGAAAACGTTGCTGGCGGCCTCGCGGGAGCTGCATTCATAGCTTATCTATCGACCATCGCCAGCAAGGAATACAGCGCAGTCCAATATGCACTTTTATCATCCCTGACCTTCTTGGTTGGCTCCCTAGGCCGCGGTGCCCTCGGCCAGGCAATTGAAGTCCACGGATACGCACCCGTGTTCAGATTCACCGCCGCGTTAGGCCTGATCGCGGTGGCGTTTTGCCTGATGGAGTGGGGCAGGAGCAGGAGGGCGGTGGCAGGGGCGGGGACAGGGCCTTAGCTTGCTGCTTGCATTAGCAAATATGCGTGGATGAAGCCATCTAGGTCGCCGTTTAGCACTGCATCGGCGTTTCCGGTTTCATAGTCTGTTCGCAGATCTTTAACCATTCGATACGGGTGCAACACGTAGCTTCTGATCTGGCTGCCAAAGTCGATTTCCTTCTTGGCCGCCTCGATCTTGTCTCGCTCAGACTCCTTCTTCTTACGCTCCAAATCGTACAACCTAGCCTTAAGCATCTTCATCGCCATACTACGATTCTTTAGCTGCGACCGCTCATTTTGACACTGCACCACAATCCCAGTCGGCAGGTGAGTCAACCTGACCGCCGAATCCGTCTTATTTACATGCTGCCCACCAGCCCCACCAGCTCGATAGGTATCAACCCGCAAGTCTTCATCCTTAACTTCAATATCAATCGTATCCTCAATGTCAGGCAGCACTGAAACCCCAGCAAAGGTCGTGTGGCGCCTTGCATTAGCATCAAAGGGCGAAATTCGCACCAACCTATGGACCCCACCCTCAGCCTTCAGATACCCATATGCCCAGTCGCCACTCACCTGAAACGCCACGCTCTTTAAACCAGCCTCTTCACCAGCCAACTCATCAAGCACGTCAACCTTGAACCCACGTCGCTCACACCACATCAGATACATCCGCAACAACATCTGGACCCAATCCTGGGATTCAGTACCACCCATCCCAGCGTGGATCTCCACAATCGCGTCATTACGGTCATTTTCCCCAGACATCATCCTCGCAAACTCAAGGTCCGAGATTTCTTGCTCAATTCGCTCAACCGAAGCCGCCACCTCCGTCGCAAACTCCTCCTCGCCCTCCAACTCAGCCATCTCCAGAAGCTCAGCCGCCTCCTTAATCGCATTCAGCGGGGCATCAACCGCGTCGATATCCTTTTGCAGCCGCGTTTTTTCCCTACCAAGGCTTTGCGCCCGTTGGTGGTCGTTCCAAAAATCTGGTCCTGCACTTATGACGTCAATCTCGCCAATGCGGGCTAGTTTGGCTTCGCGGTCAAAGATACCTCCCGAGGACCTCGGCCCTCTCACGGAGGCTGGAAATACTGGCTTTCAACTCATCAAACATGCAATTTGGCCCTCAAAAAAACACGTCAGAGTTTGCCTTTATCCGCCCCACCTGTCAATTGGGGCGTTTTTGGGGTGAACCGGTGCGCCCACTCCTCACCGTTTCAAAAACCCCACGCTTATAAGTCTCCAACAACCTATTTAGCAACCTCTGATCGTTTTGAATCCTAATCCAGAGCCATGTCACATTTGGGTCAGCATCCTGATCGCAACTTGAAGACTCCGCCGTCGACACATTGATAGCCGTAAACAGATAAATCCCCTTGGGAGTCTCGATGAGCCTAGACTGACCAGCCGGCACGTACACGGCTCCTTCCGGGACGCCTTCACCATTAAGTCCAACAGTTAAGGCATAGTGGTCACTGTTCCACTGGCACATATCATCAGCCTGAAAGGCCTCGGTATAAGTCCGCCTGAACGAAGTATCCACTTTGAAAGGCACCTCAGGTGGAAGTTTGGCTGTTATCGTCCCCGTAAAGTACCAAAGTACAGAACCATCAGGGTCGTAGATACGTATTTGCCTAGCATCCGGCGCAAGTGCTTCATTTCTATATGTTATTAGGCGTCCTCTGCTGAGGTCTGGCACTACGTCTGCAAGAAAAGTATCCATTCGAATTCTGATGGCTTGCCCAGTACTGTCGGCAAGCCACAAAGAAAACCCAGGATAAGGGTCTTGATCAGTCGTGATTTGTCGGACAGTTGCCAAAATATAGCCGCCGTTATCCGATCCTCCAGTGACAGATTCGACCTCAGTCCCGGCCGCGGTAGTAATAGACACCTGTAACCCTGGGTGGCCCCCAATTGGTAAGGCGCCTTTGGTGTACTTCGCCGCCGAGGCGCAACCCACCATCGACAAAACGGCAATGGCAAGAATTGCATGGGGCAATGAACCACATAACTTTTTGACCAAAAGGGCTGTATTTTCGCCTCTAAAGATGTTTTTAAATGTGTGCAACAATTGACACCTCATTATTCCAAGGATTAGTATAGCATCGGTCTTTTTATGCGAGTCTGAAATGCTTTGGAAAGGTGTTCAGTGGAGGTCTCTTCTGGCGGCATTTCCGTTATTAGCGCTGGTACTTCTTTTTTCGTTCCCAGCTAATGCGGATAAACCCATAGATATTCGTGTGTTGCGCGTGTCGGGCGCTGGTTTAAGCCCTGATGCCGCTGAAATGCTCACTGAGGCGGTTTTGGCAAAAATTGCCCAAAACTCCAAGTATCGAGCCCTGCCGGTGCCTGCAGAGGATCCCATCGACATGATGATTGATGCCGGTTGTATCGACTTCGATGCGGAGTGTCTGGTTAAGCTGGCCGGCGGCGCCGACATGGTTCTATACACCGAGGTTTTTGAGCGTAATGGTGCCCAGGCCATCAACCTACGTTTGGTGGAAGTTGAGACACTTAAGGTTCAAAATCCAGAAGGTGAGGTGCAAGACCAGGCCAGGGTCGCTGACTTTTTGAGCACCGCGCTTGAGCGAATTTTGGGGCCAGAGCCCGAAAAAACCCCTGGTCCAGTTCGTGTTGACCTGTTGTCCACCCCACCAGGCGGTGAAGTATGGATCGATGGCGAGTTCATAGGCTTAACTCCTGTTGTTACCAAGCTAAAGCCTGGCACATTCAAGCTGAGGGTTGCAAAGGCTGGCTTTGAAGAGTTCAAGGATTCGCTGGTCATCGAGCCTGGTAAGGCTGCCCAGTTGAATATGGCATTGGCCGCCATTGAGGTTCCCATTGCAGATGTTGCCGCCGCTCCTGCCGAGAAAGAGCCCAAAAAGGAAGTAAAAACACCGGTTTATAAGAAGTGGTGGTTTTGGACGATCATTGGGGCCGTCGTTGTTGGTGGCGCAACTACAGCCGGTGTGTTAGCCGGCCAGCAATCCGGAACTACCGGAAATAGCAGCGCCAGTTTTTCCCATGATCCCTTCATGGCTCCCCAGGATGTAACGATTTATCCTAGATAGAGGTGTCGTAATGAAAAGATTTTATGTATCAATTATTGTTGCGGCCTTCTTCAGCGTTTCATGCGCCGACGATGGGGCGTTTGTATCATTTCAAGGGCCGGAAGAATCTGAAAATGGCGTTTTGCAAATCGCTTTGGAAGGCCTAGAGGCTGAGTACTTCAAGATTCAGCTTTACCCAACCCTACCAACTACACCAGATGTCGAACCCTATTTTGCATCTGAATGCAGTCTGGCTAAACGTGGGTTTGGCTTAAACAGGCTTAAGACCGGTAAGGATTATGTCCTTGTATTCGAGGCGTTTTCGACTTCTAGCTGTCAGGCTGGTTCCAGAGTTGGCTACGGCGTTAGAGGCGGGATTGAAGTGTTTCCTGAGGGGGTTGGAAACGCGATCTACTACGTTAACGTGAACCGCTCTGGCGACATAACCCCGCTGCCTGTTCCTGGGCCAAGCTTGAGTGCGCCTAACCCGCCGATTTCCTGTGTGTCTGATGGTGACTGCCAGGAATTGATCGACTGCCCCGATCCGGCCGAATGTCGCTTTGTGCTGTCGGTTGCATGTGATAGCGACGAGTACTGTCCGGACGGGACCAAAACGATGCAGTATAAATTGCATCCAGCCGCGACTTGTAACCTGGGATTTTGCAGGCTGACCACTTTGTTTCCTTTAAATACCCAGACTGAAAGGGTTTTTCACCTGGCGGCTTCTTCCACCGAGGGTGACTTGTCTATCATCGGCGGCCTTGCTTCTTCAGGCATCAGGTCACTGGTGGCCAAATCGGGCACTTTTGACAAGCCTGACCTTGAGTCATTTTCCGCAAACACTGGTTTGTTCTCGCATCTCCAGTTTGATCGAGACCTAGGCAATTCCTTGGCTCTGTCCAGCACCACCATGGTTGGAGATAACCTGCTGATGATAGTGGGTGGAACGTCTGCTATCTCGGCCGACTTAGTTGGTGAAAGCATTGTCCCTTGGCCTTGGGCCAGCAAGTGCACACATACAGAATGCCAACTGTCTGAAAAAATGTGGCTGGTTGATTTGGATGCAGGCACGGCCAGCCAATCGGAGCTTCCATTACCAATAGCCACAGGTCAGGTTGTACAAATCCCCAGCGTAGATGGCAAACCCAGGGTATTCATCAGATCCGGGCTGGTTCAATCGCTGGTTCAAAACGAGCTGCGTCCCGGTCGCGAGGCCTGGATATGCTCCATTGCCGACGACATGACCACGGATTGCACCCCTGTTGCAGAAACCAGCCAACGTTCTGGTAGATACATGGCTACAGGCGTTTGTCTGACCGAAAATGACGACGGCACCTGCAGCGATTACCTGGTTCTTGGGGGTAACTCTGAAGGAACTTCGTTTGCGGAAGTTTTCTCGATTACTGAAGAAGGCCCTGTGATTTATCCATTGGTACCCTTAGAGGGCGTTCCAGACACCTTGTTTGGTGCCACGGCGGTTAACCTGAATGGTCAAATTTTGGTTATTGGTGGCGGCTCGGTGCACAGAAACGCAGACTCTGCTTTGCTGGTTTTCGACGTCAACCTTACCAATCGCACCATTGCCGGCAGAGCAGTCTCTTTATCTGACAACCAGGAAAGCCAGCTTGAGCGGATTTTCCACACCGTTACTCCATTGGCTGGCGGCTGGGATCTGCTGGTCACCGGTGGTCTCAACGCCGACCTTAAGCCAACCAGATCTGCAACCCTCATCAGGGTTACCGAAGAAGGCATCTCCATTCTTAAGCAGTGGGAAGGGCTTGCTGTTCCTCGCGCTGGCCACACCGCTACAAGGCTTCGAGGTGGGCTGCTAAATGGTGGGATCGTCATTACAGGAGGCCTAAACTCACTGCTTGGCTCTCCTTCCTTCGCCGAGGGTGCTGAATTTTACCTGCCCTAAGGCTGCTTGCATTTCGCAACGATAAACACCTGGTGGATGTCAGTGAAAGGGCTACAAAGGCTCAAGGCGTTATTGGCGACTGAAAGTCACGATGTTACGGCCTGGGCTTTGGCGGTGTTCGCCATATCGGCGTTTGTGCTGTTGATCCTTAGTGTGCCCGGGATTTATGTCAAAGATTCCGGTGAGTTGGTGGCCGCAATCCGAGGCATGGGAGTCCCCCATCCAACCGGTTTTTCGCTGTATTGCTTGACTGGCAAATTGTTTGACCTGCTTCCCTTTGGTGCCGGCGCATTTCGAGCCAACGCTTTTTCGGCTGTCAGCGCAGCAGGGGCCGCTACTCTGGCGTTTTTGTTGACCGTCGAACTGGCTCGCATCCTTGGCATCAGGCCCAATTTGGTCGCGGCGCTTGTTTCCCCAATCGCTTTGATTGCCAGCCACTTGTTTTGGCAACACGCTACAACAACCGAGGTCTACGCCTTTTCCCTTGCAGGCATGTTGCTTGCTTTTTTGGCTTGGGTTCGGGGCGCTTTTTTGCAAGACGCCAGGTGGCTTGCTGTCGGCGCTGTGGTTACAGGCCTTGGTGCAGGCGGCCATCTGACATGGCCCTTGTATGGAGCGATGGTTGGTTTCTCTGCTCTGATAGTCTATTTACGCAGTACCAAGCGCTTTAGCTTGGTTCCCATCCTGGTGTTGCTGGCCATTTTGGGAAGCCTGGTCAGTCTTTATCTTTTAGCCGTCGCAAATCGAGGCCCCTACATGAACTGGGGAAGTCCTGCTGATCTAAAGGGTTTCCTTGCTCATTTGACCGGGTCTAGGATTCGTACATCGTTTCAAGACGAGCTTTCAGGCGTACCTTTGGGCCTTGTCTGGATAAACTTCAAACGCTCAGTTTTGACCCTTTCAGATGGAGCAATCGCCATCATTCCGGCCGCTTTGGCGGGTCTGGTGTTGCTGTTTATCAAACGTCCATTTCTTGCTGTTGTCGCCTTTTGCCTACTATTGGCGGACCTGCTCTTTTCCGCTCGCATAAATCCTATGGGAATCGTTGATTGGCAGACCTTGCTGCCGTCCGCATCCTACTTGGCAATTTTAGCAGGGGTGGCAACTGTGGTGTTGTGGGACTACAAGTGGGGCAAAGTGCTTGTTTTTGCATCGATAGCTGCCGCTTTGGCCCAGTTCAGCGTTTCACCAATCGAACGCAGGATGGATCGGGTAACTGCTGCATCAGACATCGTTTGGGACTTTTTGGACGCTTTACCACCGTCTGCCACAGTATTTACCAGCAGCGACAACCTATCTTCCAGTTTGGCTGGCATCCAACTGGTTGAAACTGCAAGGCCAGACGTTTTGGTATTGGTCAAGCAGCACATGTCAGATGCCAAGTACACGGCGGCTCGCTTGGATCAGCATGGAGGGGCAAGCAATCGTGGGCGTCTGGTCGGTTCGTTTAAGGGCCAAGCCTTTGAAAGTGCATCGGAAACGCCTCAGGATGCAGTCATCAGGGCGTTGGCTGCGTCAAGTCAAGACGGTGCAGTGTGGTTTGAACTAGGGGAAGGCATGGTTGATCGCGCTGTCATGCCCAATCTGAAGCCAGATTTTCCTGCATTCAGGTACGTGGAAAGGCAGTCTAGCGACCAAGCTGATGAGGTGGCAGAAAGGGCCATCGTCCACATTGAAAATGCCGACAGATGGGCTGCAGGCTGGTCTTCCAACTTCCTGACGCAACTTGGGATATGGGCTGTCTTCAAGAACAACAACGCTCAAGCGGCGCGTTACACGGCAATGGCCATCAAAGCAGAACCTGGAAACGCCAAGGCGCTGAACAACATGGCTGTAATTTTAAGGGCTGAAGGTGACTTTGAGAACGCGATCAAGTTCGCAAACCTGGCAGTCAAGGCAGATTCCTCCTATCAAAGAGGGTGGAAAACCTTGGCGAACACCGCGCAGATGGCTGGTGACAGTGAAACGTTTGAAAAAGCCCAACATGCGTTAAAGAGTTTTGAGCGCTGATGTTTACTGTGTGCTGACCGGGGTCAGGTTTAGATACTCGCCAACGGCTTTTGCAACGATTTCATAGCCTTTTGATGACAGATGCTCTTCTTGCAAATACTGCGCTTCAAAGTCCTGCCAGCCATGGGTTTTAAGAACTTGTCGAAATTGCGGAAAAAGATCAATGCATTCCAGTTGATTCTGATTGCAGGTTTGTAAAAGCAATTCGTATTGTTTTTGGCCCCTGAGCCCCATGTCTTGTGTGGGATCCAACTCAAATCGCCAGGGCATCAAAACGAAGATAGGTCGAGCGTTTTGCTTTTGTGCCTCACGTCTCATTTCTAATATCAACCACTCTCCAAGTTCGGCGATTGTTTCATCTGTTTCTGACGGTGAAGGGCGCAGCGAAATGTCTAGCAGCAACTTGGGAAGCGCAATTATCAACGGCAATTGGCGCTTTAAACGCTGCTGTCTTGTTGGTACCGGGCTGCCGGTAAGCGTCCATTTTTCATCGACCTTTTTAAACACCGGTTTGGCCCCTGAAAAGTGCCTAGTCGTTAATCGATCAAGGTCGTGAGTTATCAGGCCAACCAAGAGAACATCCGGACTGAATCTTTTCATCATTGTTTTGGCCTTAAGATAGACTTGGTCCAAGCCATATCCAGGAGTGCCAGCGTTTAACACCTCTACATTGTTGAAGCTTTTTTCCAGGTGCGCAGTGATGGTGCCCTAGTCGTCCGCACCAATCCCAAACATCATGGAATCTCCAACTGCCAGAATGCGAAGATTGGTGGGGTCTTTTGTCAAAGAACGTTCGCGTTCACTTCTAAGCCCATTGGAATCAGTTGAAATCATGCGTTGTTTGTTATCGAAATTTTTGAAGTTGGGCTTTACATCGAAGCCAAGGTCAGGGTTGTGAATCAAGTATCTGGGCGAATCGACAGGCCCGTAAAGTGATGCGAATTCACAAAACTCCCCGTAGGGCGCACAACCATGGAATCTAAAGAACTTCAAAAAGACCCAAGTGCCAGCTCGTGCCCCAAGCTCCACAAGCACCAAAATGGCCAGGATGGTGCCAAAAAACCTCAAGAATTTGTTGCTTTTTATGCTCAAAACAACACCTCATCGTGAACCATGACCGCCACTAACATACATCGGTCTGGCAAAATGTACCAACAGCTAGCTCCAACGTTTCCTTTTATCATCTGATTTTGGGGCAACGGCGCTCTTTTTTGATATACTGCCGCGCCTTTTCGGTACGGGGAGTTACCATGAAGCCCACTGTGGCGCTGGTTGGGCGCCCAAACGTTGGAAAATCCACTCTGTTTAACAGGATTCTTGGTCGCAAAGCGGCAATTGTTGAAGATCTGCCTGGAGTTACCAGGGACCGCAACTATGCCGAAACAGACCATGCTGGTCGCGCCTTTGTAGTGGTCGACACCGGCGGATTTGAGCCTGATTCGGACGATGAGATGCTGGTTCTGATGGCCAGCCAAGTGGAAATCGCGTTGGCCGAGGCGGACGCGATAGTCCTGGTCATGGATGGCAGGGCTGGCCTGACCGACGTTGACAAGGACATCTTTGAAAAGATCAGGCGAGCAGGCAGGCGGGTGTATTTGGCGGTCAACAAGATAGACTCTCCAAGCCTGATGCCTTTGCTTGCTGATTTTTACACCCTTGGTGCCGAGCATGTCTTTCCCATCACCGCCGAGGGTGGCAGCGGGGTCGCTGAACTACTGGAACAGATCCTTGAAGACACAGACGCTCCCCCAATAACGCCCCCAGAGGCGGACGAAGGCTTGGGGCCTTGCCGCCTGACGATAGTTGGGCGCCCCAACGTAGGCAAATCCACGCTTTCCAACGCCATAATCGGCTACGAGCGCTTCTTGACCAGCGACGTCGCCGGCACCACCCGCGACTCGATTGACTCGTCCTTCACCGCCAACGGTCGCCAGTACATCTTGGTCGACACCGCCGGGGTCAGGCGCCGAAAGCGCGTAGAATCCGGCGTCGAGCGAATGAGCGTCGGCCGAGCCATGCAGGCCATAGACCGCGCCCACGTTGTGGCCCTTGTCTTTGATGCAACAGAAGGTTTGACCGACCAAGACAAAAAGCTGGCCTCTCTAATAACGGACCGAGGCCGCGGCCTGGTATTAGTAGCAAACAAATGGGATTTAATGGCCGGAAAAGAATCAGCTGAGGCCTTCACCAAGCGGATTCGCAACGAAGCCTCGTTTTTGAGCTTTGCGCCCCTAATCCTGTTGTCAGCAAAAACCGGCAAATCCACCCAACGCGTCCTACCCACCGTAGACAGAGTCTACACAAACCTATTTCGCAGGATAACCACCTCGGAACTAAACCGTTTTTACGAACAGGTAATCCAAACTCATCCCCCCCACACCACCGGCACCAAAACAGTCCGAATCAAGTACCTGATGCAGGTCGATGTCAACCCCCCTGTAATCTTGCTCTATCGCGGCGGCACGGGCTTGATACCCGACTCGTACCTGCGGTTCCTGACCAGAGAGATCCGCAAGCGCTGGGACTACGAAGGCGTGTCGCTGGTCCTGGCCCCTAAAGGGGCACGGTAGTGCGCGGTAGGGCGGGGGCAGGGGGGGCGGAGCAGGGACGGGGCGGGGCTAGGGTCAGCATCTGGGACCACAGTGGTGGGTGAAATTGGTGCTTGCTTTGGGGTTTATAGTGTGCGATAAATCCGGGTCATGAGAAAGCTAATTTCACAACTTTGTCTCTGGTTTGCCCTTTGCCTGGTCGGGTTGTTACCGGCTGCTAACACCAAAGCTCAATCCTCGGAGATTATCGCTGTCTTCGAGATTGAAAGGCGGGGAGTTCCTTTAAAAGCAGCCACGATGGCGAATCTAAACGACTACATGTATGGTCGTTTGGCATTTGCTGGTTTCAAACTCACCCCCCAAAGTCAAGTTCGAGAGCGCGTTGTCAGTCTCAAACGTGAGTCCCGCAAAGACTGTTATGACCAATCCTGCCAAATCGAACTTGGCAAGGCTGTATCCGCCCACAAATCATTATCCAGCCGGCTGATTAAAATTGGCGATGTGTGCTCGTTACAATCACAGATATACGACCTCAAAACAGAAACCACCGAAATGGGGGCCGAGGCGAAAGGCCCCTGCACTGAAAAGGGTATAGCGGCCTCCATCGACCAAGTCGTTGCCATATTCAAAGGCGGCGTTGTAGCGCCAGCACAGCCAGTTCAAGATTTGGACAAAGGCGGTGGTTCAGCCAAGATCACCAGCTCGCCGTCTGGAGCCGAAGTGTGGCTCAACGATGAATTCATAGGCATAACACCCCATATAATCCCTGAAAAGCCGTCCGGTACCTACAAATTACGCCTTGAATTACCCGACTATGTCTCCAACGAAGCGACTTTGGTGATCAAGAAGGGTAAAGAGACCATACATCACCGAGAATTGGCCTCTAATTGGGGAAAAATCAGCATTTCAAGCTCCCCCACCGGCGCCACGGTTTATCTGGACGATGTACTGGTGCCAAATCTAACAACTCCCTGTGTTTTGGACCGCGTCGCTCCCGGAGTACACGTCGTCAAGTTTTTCCTTGCCGGCCACAGCGAGGGCACAGCAAGGACAAGCGTCATTCGCGGCAAGACAGCGTCAGTAGCAGCAAAACTAGAACCAATGTGCGGTCGTTTGGTAGTGTCGTCCAGCTACGGCGGCGGCAGTAAGTGCGAAGGCAATCTAAAGATCGACGGCCAAATTGTAGGCCGCACTCCCTGGCAAGGAGACGTCTCAGCCGGCTCCCACACAGTCGAGGTACAGTGCCAAAACGGCAAGGCCAGCCAACAGGTTACAGTCGCGCACAATGGTCGTTCAGAGCTGAACATTTTGATTGAAACCTGTCCTGGTGACTGGTGTTTGATTCCCGGTGGTAGTTCTAATATGGGGTCTAATGATGGCGATGATGACGAAAAGCCAGTTCATCGAGTAACTGTACGAACGTTTGAAATGACAAAGACTCAGGTGACGGTCGAGCAGTACAAAGCTTGTGTTGATGCTGGTGTCTGCACAGCTCCTGATACTGGGGATTATTGTAACTGGGGCCAATCTGATCGTGGCAAGCATCCTATAAACTGCGTTGATTGGCACCAAGCTCAAGCCTATGCTAAGTGGGCTGGTGGTCGTTTACCCACAGAGGCAGAATGGGAGTACGCAGCCCGCAGTGGTGGTCGTGATTGGAAGTATCCTTGGGGCAATGAAAATGCTACTTGTGAGCGTGCTGTAATGTACGATGGTGATTTGGGTTGCGGCCGTGAAAGTACCTGGCCAGTTTGCAGCAAGCCGAGAGGCAACACTACTCACGGCTTGTGCGATATGGCAGGCAATGTTTGGGAGTGGGTTCAGGATTGGTACCATGACAGTTACAAAGGTGCACCAACTGATGGCTCAGCTTGGGAAAAGCCGACAGGCTCTAGCCGGGTTGATCGCGGCGGTTCCTGGGGCAACGGCGCCGGGAGCGTGCGGGCGGCGATTCGCAACCACGCCTCGCCCGGCTACCGCCACGACACCCTCGGGTTTCGCCTTGCCAGAGATTCGCTGTAGAACGGTAAAGAGTTGGGAATGAAAGAGTCCTACGATGAAGGTTTAGCGAGCCACATCGGCCCCGAGTCATGCGGGTATGATGGTAACGTCATATTCGAAGCGTTGACAGGGGGAAATGCAGGCAGGGTATTGAGCCTCGAAATGGGCGGAATAGTTCTGAGCGCCGACGTACTCCGCGCATACGGAAGGCAACACTGGATACACCGCAAACGCGAGGTGTAACCGGGCTCGGCGGGGTCCTAGACCCCTTGCATGCATGGAAACTCTTTACACGGGATGCAGGAGGTCCCGGTCTTTGTCCACCGAGAGATTGCGCGGTGGACGGCACGGAAAACCCGTAAGGGGTACAGCCGTGAGGTACGAGACCGGGAAGTCGGACAGTTTCATAGTACCGGAGAATCACATGAACAAAGCAGCAACAGCATTGGAGGGAGCACAACGGGGGGAAGGACTTAGCCGGACATCCGCAGTTCCTGAACCGACGTCAAAGGCTGTGGCGGAGTGTGAGGAGGGAAGGGAACTGGCCAAGGGGAATCCGGTAGGGCAATACAGGGACTGGACACAGAGCCGGTTCACCCTGCAAAGAGCGCTCGACTGGATACGGCAGGCCGCAAGTCTGCGCGTCTGACCCAAGGCAGGAGCCCGGTGCGGTAGTTCCGCACGCCGGGATCTGTGCGGGGGGTGGCCCGTAAGGGCCATTCCTACCGCGACTCGGTGCGCTAGATCCTTGGTCTGCGCCCCTGTTGGCCAGGCGACAGCGCAGCGTAGGCGCCAATGGCCAACAGGGGCGCCCGGAGTTGCGCGTCAGCAGCTTGAGGTCGGATTTTTTTGCCTCCCCCCCATCACCATTGCGAAACCGCGTGTTTGAGAAAACAGTTCCGAGATTCTTGTTTCGACGGGCACAGGAGCAGCGCCAGCGCGGGTTTCCCTGTTGACGTTTGAGGGGGGTTATGGTAGCCAATTGCTGTCTGTGATTGGGGTATGCCGTGAAGCGTGTTTTTGAGTTTGTCCTGTTTCTGGTTGCTGTTTTCTATTCTGGCTCGGTTTTTAGTCAGGCTGCCGCTGTTGACATTGAATGGGTGCGGATTCCAGGTGGTAGTTTTATAATGGGCTCCAGTGGCAAGGACGCTGAAGAAGACGAAACTCCCGCTCATAAAGTAAACGTCCCAGAATTTGAAATGAGCAAAACTCTAGTAACCCTTGATCAGTATAAGGCCTGCGTCGATGCAGGTGTGTGCGAGACCCCGGATACTGAAGAAGGCTGTAATTGGGGAAAATCAGATCGCGGAAACCATCCCATAAATTGCGTCGACTGGGAGCAAGCTCAAGCCTTTGCCACTTGGGCTGGAGGTCGTTTGCCCAGCGAGGCTGAATGGGAGTATGCGGCTCGAAGCGCCACCCGTGGCTGGAAGCATCCTTGGGGGAATAAACGAGCAAATTGTTCGCTGGCCGTAATGACGGAATCAAGTAAACGACAAGGCTGTGGCAATGACGGCACTTGGCCTGTTTGCAGCAAGCCAAAAGGCAACACAGCTCAAGGGTTATGCGATATGGCCGGCAATGTAATGGAGTGGGTCCGGGATTGGTATTACTACGGCTACAAAGGTGCCCCAAAGGATGGTTCAGCCAGGGAGGTAAAGGGAAGCCCATACAAGGTTTGTCGCGGCGGCTTCTGGGGTGGCCACGCCAGGAACATGCAAGCAGCTGTTCGTGTATACTACCCACCAGAGTTTCGCGAAAACTTCATAGGCTTCCGCATCGCTAGACCTGTGCCAGCCAAACATCCCGAGCCTAGAGATAAATTGGACGGCGATCTTGGACCGGACAGCGATGTTAGCCCGGACAGCAATGTTAGACCTGTGCCACCTAGTCCCCAGGATTTTGCCCCTAAAAACCAATCCAAGAAAATGTTTGAAACTTTCATAAAATGAAAGTATCCTACATTTTATGCAGACGCTTACCGAAAAAATCCTGCAAGCCGACCTTGGAAAGAGGGTCATTTTTCATAATCAGGTTGCAAGACTCGTAACCGGCTCTGACCAGCGGCGTTATAACTTGGTCAATCGCGCCCTCAACAGCGGTGAGCTGGTGTGGCTGCGGCGCGGGCTGTACATGCTTTCACCGAAAATCACCGGTTTCACGCCGCACCGGTTTGTGATTGCACAAGCTATTGTCCCAGGCTCCTTTGTAAGTATGGAAACAGCCCTTTCATGGCATGGATTAATCCCAGAACAAGTTCATTCAGTCCTATCAATGGTTCCCGGGCCTCGCTTGTTGGAAGTTGACCACGACCTGGTCGGACATTTTCAATTCCTACCAAGCGCCTTGGTCAAAGGCCAGTTTTTACAGATGGTTGACAGGCACCAATTCGGCCCTCAATTTGCCCTCGTCGCATCCCCAATCAGGGCAGTAACAGACATTATCTACATCAAAAAGCTACAACCACAGGATATGGAGCATTTATTCGACTTTTTGCGCATCGACCGCCATGATTTTCCAAAAATCTCGAAAGCAACCTGGAACATCTTGGCCAACACCTACCAACACTCAAGAATGGTCAAATGCATAAGAGCCCTACAACTGGAGCTGCAGCCATGATTAACTTAATTAGACAAAAGCTAGAAAGTTATAAAGTTACCGATATTGAAACCGAAAAACAGGCGCTAAAGGAAATCCTGCAGTCAATCACTTTGTACGCACTATGGCGGGTGGATTTCTTTGAAATTGCCGCATTTCAAGGAGACACCAGTCTGCGCATCTTGCATGCACTGCCCAGGTTTTCAGAAGACCTGGATTTTATAACGAAAACTCCTGATCCAACATTTACATGGGAAGCCTACTCTCAAAATTTGCTGGATGTTTTGGCCGAATATAACGTTGCATGCCAATTTGTTCACAGGCCAAACGATACAAGACCAGTGAAAGAGGCCTTCATCAAAGACGATTCAATTACCAGCCAGCTTGAGTTTAGCTTCATGGATACTGGGCGGCGTGGCCTTTTAAAGGTGAAGTTAGAGGTAGACACAAATCCTCCAATTGGTTCAAACTGGGATTACCGATTTTTGGATTTTCCGTTGGATTTCGAAGTCTGCACACAGGATTTATCATCCAACTTTGCACTCAAGCTACATGCACTACTATGCCGGCCCTATGTAAAGGGGCGCGACTGGTTCGACTTTGGCTGGTACTGCAGGTTTCAGGTCAAGCCAAACATGGTTTTACTGGAAAACGCCATCAACCAATATGGACCATGGAAGAACAAAGATGAAAAAATCAATGAAGTTTGGCTGTTAAACAAGCTGGCAGAACGAATCAGAGCAATCAATTGGAATGAAGCAGTTTTGGACGTCACCCCCTTTGTAGCACCCATCGAACGCCCCAGTCTAAAGCTATGGAGCCAGGGTTTCTTTTTGGAAAAGCTGGCAACACTGGAACAGACCCTGGAGTCGCCAAGGTGACGGCCAGCCGGTTGTGAGCTAATGTGGGGGCAGGAACAGGTACAGGACCAGGGGCAGGGACAGGATCAGGGACAGGATCAGGATCAGGGACAGAACCAGGACCAGGATCAGGCACAAGAACCGCACAAGCCTCAAGAACTAGGCGGGGCCGGCCGTTTCTGTGTTGACGGCCCATGGTGGTTGTGATAACCAACTCTTTGTCCTCAATTGGGACCATGCAATGAAGCGCGTTTTCCAGTTTGTCATTCTCGGACTCGTCCTCTCCCTATCTAGTCCCGTCCTCAGCCAGTCCAAGCCCGTCGACATTCAGTGGGTCAGGATTCCTGGCGGCAGCTTCATCATGGGCTCCACCGATAATGTCGCTGACGCCGACGAAAAAGCCGTCCATCCAGTAAAGGTACCAACCTTTGAAATCAGTAAAACCGAGGTCACCGTCAATCAATACATGGCCTGTGTCGTCGCCGGTGCCTGCACCGCGCCCAACACCGGAGATGACTGCAATTGGGGCAAGTCCGGCCGCGGAAATCACCCCATCAATTGCGTCGATTGGCAGCAGGCTCAAGTATTCGCAAACTGGGCTGGAGGCCGCTTACCCACCGAAGCTGAATGGGAGTACGCAGCTCGCAGCGGCGGTCGTGACTGGAAATACCCCTGGGGCAATGAAGAAGCAACGTGCGCCCTCGCTGTAAAAGGCGGTTGTGGCCACACCAGCACAACCCCAGTTTGCGGCCTGGAAGAAGGCAACACCTCCCAAGGCTTGTGTGACATGGCCGGCAACGTCTGGGAGTGGGTCCAGGATTGGTATCACGACAGCTACAAAGACGCCCCCAACGATGGCTCTGCCTGGGTATCACCCCCAGGCACTCACCGGGTTGTACGCGGTGGCGCTTACCGCCTAGGCGCCCAATTTGTACGCTCGGCCAAACGCGGCATCAGCTTGCCCAGCACCCGCGACGACGATTTAGGCTTCCGCCTCGCCAAATCCGTGCGCTAGGCGGGCGCGGGGACAGGGTCAGGGTCAGGTTGGTTATTTTTGGGGCGGGGCTTTCGCTCTTGACGTTGGGCATAAATCCGGTTACTTTATGCGCCGCTTTTGTGCTCGTTGACAATTTTTGGTGACGATTCCCGTTGGTGGCTGCTGATGGATGACCAATATTGGATGAAACTGGCGCTGGCCGAGGCCGAGGCCGCTTTTGAGGCCGGTGAGGTTCCAGTTGGTTGTGTCATCGTTGCTGGGGATCAGATCCTTTCAAGAGGGCAAAATCAAGTAGTTAGACTTGGTGACCCAACCGCCCATGCCGAGTCCCTGGCCATAAGACAGGCCATGAACGCCGGGCGCTTCAAGGTTGCCGGGGCTACCTTGTACGTGACGATGGAGCCGTGCCTGATGTGCGCTGGCGCCATATTGCTTGCCCGCCTTGGACGCGTTGTCTATGGTTGTGACGATCCCAAGGGTGGGGCCGCTCGAAGCCTTTACACCGCCCTCAGTGACGAGCGCCTGAACCACCTGTGCAAGGTCACACCAGGAGTCTTAGCCCAGCAGGCATCCGACCTGTTGAGCTCGTTCTTTGAAGAATTGCGTAACCGTCGATAATGGCGGTACTTTTGTTGGAGAGATGACCGAGCTGGCCGAAGGTGCACGACTGGAAATCGTGTGCAGGTTTACCCCTGCCGGGGGTTCGAATCCCCCTCTCTCCGCCATTTTTTCACGAACCTGGAGAGCTGGCCGAGAGGTCGAAGGCAGCTGACTCGAAATCAGCCGTGGGTGTATGCTCACCGGGGGTTCGAATCCCTCGCTCTCCGCCAAACAATCAACAATTTGCCTGATTTATCTGGCCTTAAGTCGCCCCCAATTTGGATTCTTGTTTGCCTTTAATTTATAGTAAAGCGCCCTTTGCGGACCGAGAACAGCTTCCATGAAAAGAAATGTCGTTGTGGCCGGCACATTTTATGAGTCAGACCCGAAGAAGCTGAAGAAATACTTAAAAAACCTACTTTCCACATCCTCTTTGACGCTTGATGAGCACGAAAAAGAACCGCTTGCCGTCATGGTTCCACACGCAGGTTACAGTTTTTGTGGCAAGGTACTGTCCGACATTTATCAAGGCATTAAAGTCCCCAATCGCGTGATTATTTTGGCCCCAAACCACACTGGACTTGGACAGGCTGTGTCTGTATCGCCGGCCGCATGTTTTGAGACTCCCATTGGGAATATTAAAAATGATAAAGAAATTGGGAGGTTATTGGTTGAAACAGGCCCCTTTGTTTGGGACGAACTAGCCCACCTTCAGGAGCATGCCATCGAGGTGCACCTGCCGCTGCTTTTGACAAAAAATCCAAAGGTTAAAGTCACAGCCGTTTGTCTGCGGACCAACGGTTTCCAGGCATGCGAGGAAATGGGTAACAAGCTTGCTGCTGTACTGGCGTCGATTTCCGAGCCTGTGTTATTGATTGCCAGCTCTGATATGAACCACCATGAACCCTGTAACGTGGCGCTGCGCAAGGATAGAATGGCGCTTGACAGGATTTCAGATATTGACCCAAGGGGGTTATTCACCGCCGTTGTTGAACACAACGTCTCCATGTGCGGTCTGGTCCCAATGGTGGTCGTCCTTGTGGCCGCAAAGGCTCAAGGCGCCAAGCACGCTAGGGTGGTCTCCTACTGCACAAGCGGCGATCACAACGGCGACATGTCCAGCGTAGTAGGCTATGCCGGGGTTATCGTATCAAAAGGAGCACAGGACGGAGACAGACCCAAGCTTGTTTCGATGTAGGCCCAGGGGCAGGCTCAGGGACAGGCTCAGGGACGGGGACAGGTCGCTACCTGAGCATCCGTTAACCACGGTGCTTTTGCCCTCCATGCTGTAATGTGTGCTTTCGGTATCATTCGTCTGGCTCCAGGTCGGTGTTGATGATCAGCTTCCACTTTGTGTTGCGCTTAGCCTTCGCTATTGGCGCAGCACGCCGTAGAGGCGTGTAGCTTCTTGCTTGTTCTTGTACGAAAGGATTGAGGGCCGCGGCCAAGTCCTCGTGGCCGACCAGCCCTAGAATGTAGCCAAGCCGCTGCGACCAACTGATGGGCGAGAGCCTTGCGACCTCAAGCAGCTTCACCACGTCAAGTCCCTCGGCCAGCTCGTCGATGATTGTGGCCACGTTGCCCAGTCCACCGGCGTGGTTCGGGTAGCCAACGAGCTCAAGCGCAGTCACTTCAGGAGTAGCGTAATGTAAAACACCGCGAGGCGTGTTAATCGTGGTAACAGGCATACTCTCCAGATCGCCACGAGCGATGAAGCCGACTTGCACCTTACCACACGAGATCGCAGCTCTATTCTTACGCACCATCACCTGACAAAACTGCGGACGCTGGTGCGCCGCCCCGTGTCGCTCAGCTGCAGACAGCAACCCCAGATAATAAGGTTCACCCCAAGCGTTCATGAGTTGGTCGATAAAATGCTCAGCCGGCAGACAGCCTAGTCTCCGGTACTCGGGCGGCACGATCACGTGGAAACTGCGTACAGGCTCTGCAATGAACCCTTGCGCCTTCAGCCGGCGCAGCTGGCCTCGCACAGCAGCCTGGCTACCACCAAGTGCCTCGAATGCCTCCGCAGAACTGAAGTGGCAGCGTCCGTTCGAGGCCAACTCATCTATGTACGCTCGGGCACTCATGTGCACATCTTCCAGAAAACACGGCGTCAAGAATTGACTTAGAAACGCAACTGGAATCTGTTACGTTTCTTGGCTAATATAACATTAAGCGTTACTTTTGGCAAGATTTGTATTGCTCAGACTCAGGGATTCATCACTGTGTAGTAGTAGCTGCCTCGGCCTTTGAATTCTTGTGGTTTTCCATCGACTTCTACTTCTATGGCGTAGATGCCGTCAAAGTAATACATCACTGGTTTTGCGAATTTCGAGATTATGAAGCGGGCGGCGGCGCCTGATGATTCAAGGAAGTCTTCGCTGGACGTCAGCTTTGTTGCCTTGATGGCGCCTCTAAAGTTGCCTTTTTGTGTGGTTCCTGAAATCTCCATCAACCGTGGTGCCTGGTAGCCTGATTTTTTGGGGTCAACGTAAGGATCAGACAGCGAGACGTTGAAATCGACCGACTCAAACACAACCTTGCCATTTCTGAACAACACCGCCTGTCTGATCGGAGCCCCGCCATAAACCTTCGGAGTCCTGATATCCGACACTAGCAAAGTCGTTTTCTCGCCCAAAACTCGAAATCTGGCCCACGTTTGAGCCTGCTCATGCGGACCAATGCTGGCCACGGAATGGTCTGAATGGATTAACCCTTTGATTTGATGCTCTTTATTGTTGTCTTTAGTCTTGACCGTCCCGCTGACCTTGCCTACTGGAACTAGGTACTGGAATGCATAATAACGGGTCTTCTTTTTGCCATACTGAGCCTTGGCAGTCCCAGGTTTCCACGGCTGGGCGATGTTTTCGATGACCAATTCAGCTGATAACTCTTTGTTTTCAAGTTGAATTTTTAGGTTGTTCAGTGGCCCACTCAAACGGTTGTCCCCAAATTGCAACAGGAATTGATCCTTCTGCCAGGACCACTGGCTGCTGGAATATTCGGAAGTTGTCTTGTATTTGCGGCCATCAGGAGTGCCAAATTCAACTTTTACAAAGCCTTTGCCGTCGCCTGGCCCCATATTGCTGATTAAAAACTGCACATAGGCCGTGTAGCCATCATCAAGGCGAAAGACAAAAGCCCACCACTCGCTGTAAAACTCGTTGGTCTTGTTTTCAGGCCGATCATAATGGGGAAGCGCGTCTTCAAGCTTTACTTTAGTTGAACCTGGTTCAAAGGGGGTTAGCGGGTCAGCATGTAAAAGAGCTGGAACAAGCATCAACACAAGCGCGAAATAGACTGATTTCATAAAAAAGCCTCCATAAACAGCATCGGTCGCAGACGTCTCAGGCCTCAAAGTATTCTTAACATAGTTGGAACTAGCAAAAATTCCAATGATATTTCAAGGCCCTTGCGTCGCCTTATGCTTTAACATTTCAAGCACTTCGTCAACTGGTGCACCTTTTTCAACAGCCAGCTGGCAGATGTTGGTGGCGCGTACCACATCTGGCTGACTCGCCAACAGGATGCAGAGGTTTCCCAAGGCCGCTGGCATTCCTGGGCGCATCTCAATCGCCTTGACCAAAGAATCCATCGCCTCTTGAGGCCGGCCTAGCTGCATCAACACTCTGCCCCTGTTATTTAACGCCGATGCATTAGTCGGGTCTATTGATAGGGACCGTTCAATCGCCGTCAATCCAGCCTCCAGATCGCCATCTTGTTGCAGCGCCAATCCCAGATTGTTCCAAAGCCTAGTTGACCCAGGATATGCCGCAAGCGATGAATCAAACAGCGATTTTGCGTTCTTGAAATCGCTGTTTCTGGAGGCCAGCATCCCCATAAATCCAAGGCAAAACAGTACTACAACAGCGGCGGCGCCAAAACCGATAAAGCGGCTTGAGACTTTCGTGCGCAAAAATTCGGCAATCCCGACCAAAATCAGCGCAAATCCAGCAGATGGAAGGTACAGCAAGCGCTCTCCAAACAACACCGAGCTCGGGATTATCAAGTTGGAAATCAAGGCATATGGGATGGCCAAAACGGCTACTCCAACGGCTATCAAGGCGCTTTTATGTTTGGAAAAAGCCGACCAAAAGTATAAAGCCAACCCGGAAATGATTATTACGAACCCAACCAAGGCCAAGCCCAAAGAAGCTGTCTGGGGTAGTCCAGTGGCGTTAAAACCATAATCAACAGTTGTCTTCATGGGAAAAACCAATAAAGACAGCGCAAGTGGGACCAGGTTCAAGGCCGATTTGATGCGTTCAAAGGGACCAACCAAGACAAGCGGGTTGTCCTGCCAGGGGATGTGAGCTGTTGTAATGCTTCCAATGGCCCAGTAGCGCAGGCCTAAGTATGTGATTAACATCACGAAAGCTGTTCCTGCCATAGCGGCAATCGTTTTCCAGGAAGAGCCGGGCAGCGCAGCTCCAACCGCTATCAACAAGAAGGGAATGGTGACAGCGCCTTCCTTGAACAAAAGCGCAAGGATGGTCACTGTGCCAGTCAAAATCAGCAGCAGGGCCCTTTGTTTTTTGTCTTGTTGCCGCGTCCCAATTTCAGGGCTAGATGACTGAAACGCTTTGACCGCCAAAATAAGCAGGGCCAGAATAAGCAGGGTGCTTGTCAGCTCCTCCCTGGTAACTACAAAAAAGATGGCCTCGGCGTGGATTGGGTGAGAAGCAAACCACAAGGCCCCAAGAGCCGAGGCCGTGATACCGGCACCCAAACTCAGTGCTAAAAGCATCAAAGCCACCGAAGCGGCACCATGAAGCATCAGGTTGGTGAGCCTGTACAACAACGGGTTTAGCCCGACCATCTTGTGGGTGGCAGCAAGTGATAAAACCGAAAGAGGCCTGTAGTTTGGGGTATGACTGTAGTTAGCCGTAGACCCCCAAGCGTTTGAAGAAAATATTTCTTTGACATCCAGCGAATCAACCACAAGCGGATTGTTTACAACCGCCCAGTTGTCATCAAACAGAAATGGATAATTCAAACCTCTGAGTCCCGGCAGCACAGCCGCCAAGAAGACTAAAGCGGCAAGGCCAGCGATTGCGAATCTAGGTTGCACGTTTTTCAAAGGTATCTCAAAGGCAAAGACGCTTGGGGATTATACACCGGAAGGGCTGGGACTGGGACAGGTGTGGGGGCGGGGTCAGGGTGAAGGGTGAAGAGAACAGGGACAGGGACGGGGGCAGGGACAGGATCAGGGGGATGATTGTGCTGATCTGCAGGATTTGGAGCTAAAAGGACGTCGAGAGGGCACCCTGCAACATGGTCCGAAAGGATGCCCCCGGACATGTTTTTAAACTGCAACGAAGAGATAAAACGCAAAAAAGAACAAACAATCGTAAGCCTGAACATGCAACTTGGCAGGATCTGTAGTTGGGCAGGGGCGGGGGCAGGCCCAGGATCAGGCTCAGAGCCGGGGCCAGGCAAACGGGGACAAGAACAGGGGGCTTTTGAGGGCTGGCTTGAGCTTGAGACTGTTGATTCAGCGAGTTCAGAGTTGACATCGCGGCGGCAGAACAGGATAATCCCATGGATCTGTACTCCCACATTTGGAGGAACGTCAGGATGCTGAAACGTTTATGGTTTTTCCTGCCAGTAATGGCTTTTGTCGCTTTTGGTATTGGCTGCAAGGATTCTGGTGGTGGCATCAAGCAATTCTCGACTATCGAGATTGATCCAGCCAGAACCACTGTTGAAGTCGATAACTCATATTCATCAGACTATAGGATAACCGTCAGAAATACAGGGAATATAGATTTAAATATCACCGACCTTGTATTGGACTATACCCCCGTTACTGACGAAGAGACGCAAGCCGGCCCGGCCTTTTACATGAGACGCGTCGACCTGCCTGTCG
This sequence comes from Oligoflexales bacterium, assembly GCA_012840965.1. GTDB lineage: Bacteria > Myxococcota_A > UBA9042 > DTJE01 > DTJE01 > DUVQ01. The sequence continues at coordinate 40,616 of DUVQ01000103.1, forward strand.
CTGTCAAGCCAGTTGGCGTAGGGGACATCTCTGAACAGTACTTTACCTTTACTGTTTCATTCAAACGTTATGAAGACTTCAAAGGCAGGTCTGCCACTCTAACGATTGTGAATGACAACACCGAATATGCCGAAAAGCGAAATCTGGCCGTGAAGTTCAACACCCGCCAGTGCGCCCCCAACCTGAATCTGCCGGCCCAAATTGACTTTGATCATGTCGGCTTTGAAGATTCAGGCGAAGAGATGATTGCCTTGAACAACACAGGTGCTTGTCGTTTGGACATAGATTGGGTCCGCCTTGATGGCAAACCAACTTTTGAAATTGAAATTGATGGCCAAGTAATCCCAGCTAGCGAGGACTTCCAGGAAATCAGATTTGACCCACCCCTTTCTGTTGAGCCGAACTCTGGTACGGTCTGGACGGCCAGGTTTACCCCTGTTGATGGTGAGCCTGACAAGGCCAACTTGGTAATCCACTCTAACAACACCGCGGCCGTTGCTGGTTTGAATCAAGTCGAATTGATTGCAAACTCGACGGGGCCAAAACTGACAATTGACCCGAATCCTGTTGATTTTGGGGCTAAATTGATTGGCAAGGTCGCCATGATGGATGTCAAACTGGTCTCCTCAGGGACTGCCGATCTGGTTATGACCGACATCAAGGTGGAAACTATCGAAGCTGTCGGTTCTTTTACAATCGACCTTTCAACAATTCCGGATGGCCCCCCGACCGCCGAAAAGCCGTTGACTCTCTCTCCTGGTGCGTCTGTGACCATTCAGGCCACATACGAACCTCCAGTTGAGCCAAGCGCCCTTGATGAAAACGACGTCCCAATCAAGGACAGGGCTGAGTTGATCGTCAAGGACAACACATTCAGCGGTGAAACTGTCGCGCCGATGAGTGGTTTTGGTGTCTCTGCCGAGTGCCCCACTCCTGTCATCTTGATTGAAGAGGGTGAAGAAGTTGGTCCCGTAACGATTTTGCACCTGCATGGTGAGCAAAGTGTTGGGGCCAATGGCGAAATCGACAGGTATAACTGGACTGTTACTCAACCTGAAGATAACAAGTTTAACTTCGTACCAAACGTCACCTTCGAAAATCCGACTCACCAAGCAAACGTTGCTGGCGAATACATTTATTGCCTCGATGTGTGTGACCAAGAGAAGTGTTCATGGGACAACGATTGTAAATCCACTGCCTGCAAGAAGGTGGTTGTTGTTCCAGACGAGGCTATTTTGGTCGAGCTGACTTGGCGTACTCCTGGCGACCCAGACGAATTTGATGAAGGGCCTGACGCTGGATCCGACCTTGACTTGCACTTTGCCCATCCATTTGCTCACTCTCAGGACGTGGATGGTGATGGACAGCCTGATCCATGGTTTGACGAAACCTATGATGTTTTCTGGTTTAACGTGAACCCAGAATGGGAAACCAGCAACCCTAATGCTCGTGACAATCCAAAGTTAGACCGTGACGATACGGATGGTGCTGGTCCTGAAACAATCACGCTAGGCGTTCCAATGAGTGGGCGTGTGTACAGAGTTGGCGTTCATTACTGGGATGACCACGGTTATGGGATCGCATATCCACGTGTAAAAATCTGGATTCGTGGAATTCAGGTTTATGACCGCGACCTTGAGGACTTGGGCTTAAGCTTAAGCCGCTGCGACATGTGGGAAGTGGCAACCATCACTTGGCCTCATGGTACTGTAGTTGAGATCAAGGACAGTCAGGGTAACCCCAAGATTATTCCAAAGTACCAAAACGACAAATTCGTTGGTTTGACCGGCGGAAACTGCCGTTAAAATCTAATCTGCCCCTGTCCCGGTCCCTGCCCCCGCTTCCGGTCCCTGCCCACGTTCCAGCCTCCCGTCCCCGCCCCCAATCCAGCCCCAGTTCCATCCAATTACAACTTTTCTCCAATTCACTAGTTACATATGTGTTAGATAGCGTATAAACTACTCGGGCGTTCGTTTGACTGCGCGTTTTTGGAGGCACAGATGCTTCGTTTCCTGAAACTGAATTTCCTCTTGGTTATGTTGCTGGCGGTAAACTCTGGGTGCTCATGTTCTGACAGTAGCCGTGCCGCGGATGACATGATTCTTGGCGTTAATCCATCGATAATTAGCTTTGGTTCCGTGGCTATTCACAGCTCTAAATCAGTTACCCTCACCCTGACACACTTGGGGTCTTCAGGTGAAATACTGCTTAACGACATCTCAATCAGCAGTCGCTCCACCGAATTTACCTTTGATGAACCTACTGTTAACAAACTTGGCGTCGGTGAATCCACCACCTTGACCGTTTGGTACAAGCCAGTGGACTCTGTAAGTGACTCTGGTGAATTGATAATCAGCCATAACGTTGCGCAACAGGGTTTTAAAACTTCTGTAAAGATTACCGCAGGGGGATTTGTCGCTGAATTGATTAGTGAACCCAGCCCAATTGATTTTGGCAGTGTAAAACAAGGCACACATAAAGACCTTGATGTGGTTTTAAAGAACATTGGCTCTGACCAAGTGGAAATCACCCAATTGTATTTGGACGCTAATGGAAGCACTGATTTTGCGATTCTGGCCATCGTTCATGAGGATGGCGATTCTTTACCAATAACGATTTTACCTGGAGGCTCGCTGGGGTTGGTGCTTCGTTACACCCCAAAATCCGATGAACAAAACCCAATTTCTGACGAGTCGTTTCTGTTAGTGGATGGCAAAAGTAACGGTGATAAATCCTGGCGTTTTGATGTCTCCGGTATGGAGCTTGGCCCGAAACTGATTTTGACCCCAGGTGAGGTTGATTTTGGATGGGTGCCTTTAAACCAGACGGAAAAACGCCTGATAATGATGGAAAATATTGGTAATGACGACCTGGTGATTGACGACATCGACTTTTTGCCAGATGCCAACCAGGATTTGTCTTTAGAGGGCGTCTCAGGCCTGCCGTTGACCTTAAAGCCGAATGAAAGCCATGATATTAAGGTGGTTTGGGCTCCAAAGACGGCGTTTTCAGATGCGAACGCTCCCATTGGGATTGTCGGCTTCCACTCGAACGACGCTGTAAATCCGTTGATAGCTCGCGTGTTTGGACGCATCGAGTCTCCTTTGATATTTGTTATTCCTGATGAACTCGAATTTGGTTTTGGCGCTCAAAACGTGCCAGTCGAGCGTCTGCTGACTATCAGGAATGACGGCTATGGCATCCTGCGTATCAAGGACCTTGCGATTGTTGATGCAAATCCAACGACTTACGGTGACGAGTTTTCGTTCGCTGTCCCATCCACCCATCAAAAAAATGCAGATGGTGAGTATGAGATCCCATCTAACACCGCGATGGCTTTAACTATGATCTTTACTAACAAAGGGCCAGGGCAGGGCAGCGCTAGGGCAAAGCTGGAGATCGTGTCAAATTCGCCTGATTCTGATAGGCTTTTTGTGCCTTTATCCGCCCAAAGAGCGACTTCCCCCGAATGTAAACTGGTTTTGGAGCCGGCGAGCCTGACTTTTGGTACCGTCCCAGCCGGTTACTCCAAGGATCTGCCCATCAATCTAAAGAATGTTGGTTCTGGGAACTGTGGGTTTAAAAGCGCCAGAATCGAGGACTGCATTTCCTTTCCTGGGGCGCCCCTAGTGTGTCAGACCCCAGGCGCGAAGCCTCCCTCCCAGAAGTTTTTCTTTTTAGGCATTCCGGTTCCCAGTGATGAAGGAATTAAGCCTGGTATGTCAATTCCATTGAGGGTCATGTTTGCTCCCAAAAGTGCCAGTACCTTGTGGGGCGACCTGACTCAGTACGCGGCATTGTTGTCGGTTGTCGGCTGGGACCCCATCAAACAACAGGAGTTTCTGGTCCCAGCAAATGCTGCCACTGAGCAACCTAACCCCAACATTTCAGGGGCAACTGGAACGGTCAATCTGTCGGTCCTGCCTTCAAGCATTGACTTTGGCTTGGTGACTGTTGGCTGTCACAGCCAGACCCATCGCGTGTGCGTTTATAACACTGGAACGGCAGCGCTTAGCATTACTGAAATAAAAATGCAGGGTTGTAGCCCTGAATTTAAGCGCAAAAACGTGCCGCCTCTACCCAAGGACCTGACCTCGTTGGCGCCGGTTTGTTTCGAGCTGGTTTATGCCCCACAGGATCTGACGGCTGACGAGTGCGTTGTGCAGATCTCCAGCAATGACCAGACTTCTCCATCTATGAGCATTGGTATCAAGGGCAAGGGAACTTATGAGACCGAACAGACAGACGTCTTCCAACAGGTGTCAGGTCAAACCGTGGACGTCTTGTTTGTTATCGACGACTCGGGTTCCATGTGTGATGAGCAGGAAAAAATGGCCGAAAATTTCCAGTCCTTCATCCAGCACTCGGAGGTTTGGAACAACGACTATCACATTGGTGTGGTTAGTACTAACGTTGTTGACGAGCACATCAGAGGGAAGCTGAATTTGGGGGATGCCAGAAGGACTCCTAGGTTTATTACCAAGGGACCAAACGCTCAGTCTCAGTTTGAGCGCCTTGTGAATCTTGGTTGTGACAGCTCAGGCTCAGGCCAGCAGGAGGCCGGCTTCCAAGCTGCACAGGCTGCCCTGACTGCGCCGTTGATTACTGAAACAGGTGTTGCTTGTTCCTCTGACAATGACTGTAAGAACAACACTTCCCTTTGTGGTAAGCCCACCAATTGCCCTTACTCCTGTCTCGATGGTACTTGTGGTGGGTGGAACAAGGGCTTCATGAGGCCCGATGCACAGCTTGAAATAGTGGTCATGTCGGACGAAGAGGACCAAAGCAACGGTACGCCTGACTTCTATATTGACTTTTTCAAGAGTTTAAAGGGCTATTACAATAGCAATATGATGCATTTTAATGCTATCGTTGGGGAAGATACGACGGGCCAAGGCACTTGCACGTCTCCAGACGGTCAAACCCTAGCCGGAGATGGTAAGCGTTATAAATACGTGGTTGAGGAAACTGATGGGAAGTTTGGATCGATATGCGACCCTGACTTTGACGTGGTTATGAACGAAATTGGCGCTGTGGCATTTGGCTTGAAGGTGCAGTTTTATCTGAGCCGTTTGGCTGACCCTTCGGCTATTGATGTCAAGGTCAAGGGTGTGGAATGTAAGACTGGTTGGCGGTACGATGTTGCCTCCAACAGCGTGATCTTCGATGAAGAAGGTCCGTGTATGCCCCAGCCAGGCGATGAGATCAGGATTCATTATGAAACCTTGTGCTTGAAGAGTTAGGTGGAAGTGACGGCGACTTGCCGTTTGATAATAGCAGGTTATCAGGAGAGTCATATGCGAATCTGGCGTTTTTTAATCCTTGCATTGCTGGTAGCTTTTGCAGGATGCACTAAGGCGGGTAAGGTTGCTACGCCTGAGCTTTATCTGGAAGCTTACGGTGATATCAGTGGGAAGGATGGGCGAGTAAACAACGGGGACACCGTTTACTTCCTAAACAAGAGGGGCGCCATCAGGATTATCATTGGCAATGCAGGTGACCTTGAAATGAACCTTTATGAGCCTCAGGTCACCAGCACCAATCCCCAGATGAAGGAAAATCTTGGGTTTACAACTTGGCCCAAAGTGATCCCAGCTGGAGATGTTGGTCCAAATAGTCCTGGTCACTTCAAGTTTGTTATCAACTTTAATCCAGATGGAAGTCAGGACGATACTCCTATGACCATCGAGATAGAAACGGACGATTTCCTTCACCTGCCAGAAGGCAAGTTTGTGTTTCACCTGGCTCCAGAAAAGGCCAAGCCCGAGCTGAAGGTGACTCCAGCAAGTCATACTTATTTGGATGCTACTATTACTCAACCGTCGACCCAAACGTTTGAATTGACCAATGTTGGCAACGCAAAGCTGATTCTGGGTGGCGCACGAATCGACCCTGCGGACGGCGCTTTTAAGATTGGTGGCGATCCCTTACGAACTGGAACCATTCTGGAGCCAGTTTCAAAGGGGCTGGGTAACAATTTGGTCAAGATTGATGTCAAGTACTCGCCGATTGAGCCACCCGAAGAGGCCGACTTGGTCGTGCTTTGGGGTGCGGAAGTTGAAACGGGAGTTTCTTGTAGTTCTCCTGATGTCTGCTCGAAAAACAAGGATTTGTGCCCCAATGGAGCAGCTGACTGCCCCTACACTTGCATTGAATCTAAATGTGCTTGTTTAAGTGACTCGCAGTGTAAGACCGCTTTTTGTCAGGACCCAAATAACTGCAACATTATGTGCCTTTCCGGCGTTTGTAGGGCTCCAGAGGAAAAAAGGGTCTCACTAAAGGGCGAAAGCAAGCCTGGGCAGCTCAAGGTTAATTACGCTGATATTCTGATTGGTTGCTTGGACTTTACGGAAGTGACTGTTGAGGGGCAGTCTTGTACGAAGGTCGTGCAGCTTTGGAACGAAAGTGATGGTGCTGTTAAGGTATTTAAACCAAAGGCCGAAGTGGCTGAAATGCCAGAGGGGCTGCCGTCTCCATACACCGTCAGATGGTTCCAAAGGAATGCTTCGCAGGATGAGGTCCCGTGTGGTGAAGTCAGCGGTACCGAAATTTTGCAGGAGCAGCAGACCATTGTCACCGGAAACCAGCCGATCAATGTCGCTGTAACATACAGGGCGCCTTCAACAAGAGGCGTCAATGGCGAGTTGGTAATTGACTATGCAGCGCCATTCCCTGGTAAGGCCAGTGTGCAGCTTTGTGGTGGCATTAAAAAGGGCGAAATTGGTGTGGCGCCGAATCCTACTATAGAGACGATCGTTCTTTTTGCAAAACCCGATGAAAAAGCTCAAAAAACAGTTGTTGTGATGAACAAGGGTAACGATGTCCTGGATCTGACTGGCATTACCATCGGGGTTGAAGAAGGGTATCCGAAAAAGTTCTCACTTAAAAATGAGCCAACTGCTGGCCAACTGAAGATTCAACCTGGGCAGATGCTCCCACTAACAGTTGAATATGATGGGACCCATGACCTAGGCATCATAACTGGGACCTTGGAGATTAATTATCAGGACCCGACAAATGCCGGAAATACCATGTCGACTATCGTACCCATTCGTGGCCAAAATTCCTTTGAGGGGGTTGACCTGCCTGTTGCCGATCCTGGTAAAACCAGCGATTATGCAGGCGCCAAGGTTGGTCAGAATCTCATCCTCGATGGTAGCAACAGCGTTGATGGGACTTTCTTGATAGTTGACAACGGTGGTTACAGTTGGTTTGTATCTGCTAAGCCCGCGGCCAGTAAGCTGTTTTTCTATCCTGGTCCGGGTGGGGCAATGGTAAACGTTATTCCTGATGTCGCAGGTGAATACGAATTCAGACTGGTAGTGTTTTCCTATGATGCGCAAAATAACATGCCCTACTACAGTCATGAAGGCGTAGTAAAGATTAATGTGCAACCGTGATGCAGGGTAAAGGACGGGTTGATTTTTCACGCTTGTAGCTTGCCCACGCCCTGTTGATCTGGTATATCCGAAAGGTGGCTTGCTAGGCTTCGCTAAAGGAGAGACCGATGGACTTCAACGAACTGCTTTCCGAACTTGAAAGTAATCCTCAAGATGGTAGTGGCTTGGAAAAAACCTTGTTGCAATTGATAGACGAGGGGAATCTGAGCGAGCTTGAATCTTTGCTGGGTAATTTGGTGCCTTCCTTACAGGCGGGCCAAGCGGGCGATACCGCATTGAAGGTCCTAGAACAGATCTTCAGACGCAACCGAGAAAGTGATGCAGGTCAGATACTTGCTTGGTGGGGTGGATGGCTGGCATGGAAGGTGATTGACGACCCCATGAGGGCTGAGTCGTTTTTCAAGCATTTGACATCTGCTGGCGACAACCAGATCGAGCTCGATGAGTTCTATCGTGTCTTTTATGCCTCCAGAGGTAACTGGCTGCGCTTGGAGCAGTACGTTGGCGAAGCCTGTGACCGTCGGGGCGTCGATGCCACTGAGGCGAAGCGGATTTTGGCCAAAACAGCCCAGGAGTTTGACAATCCTTCCAAGGAGTTGTCCTACTGGCAGGCCGTTGTTGGGGCAGAGCCCAACGATGAAGAGGCAGACGCGCAGTTGGAGCGGTTGTACACGCAGATGGGGCGCTGGCCGTCTCTGGCTGATTTGTTGAAAGGGCGCTTGGGCCGCCTTGGGGACGATGAAGTTCAACTTAAGGTCAGTATCTTGCGTGGGATGCTGACGATCTATGAAGACAAGATGAAGGCTGAGCCAAGGGTTTTGGCGACCTACCAGCAGATTCTTGATATTGACCCCACCAATATCGACGCTATTGACGCGCTTTTGGAGCGCTATGAAAAGTCCGCTAGATGGCCTGATTACGTCAAGACTTTGGCCAAGAAAATTGACGCCGTTTCTGATAAAGCCGAAAAGATAGCGCTGTTGGAACACCGGGCAAACATGATGGAAACTCGGTTTTCCAATGTTGCTGAGGCGTTGAAGATTTATGAGCGAATTCTGGAGCTGGCCCCTGATCGTCGTGACGTTGTTGAAAAACTGAAAGACCTGTACGAAAGACGCCGTGATTTCGAAAGTTTGATTCGTTTGCGTCGTGTTGAGGCCGAGCAGACCACCGATTTGGATGAGCGCGTCAAAGTGTTCGCGGAATTGGCGAAAACTGCCAGTGACAGCCTTCGGAAGCCTCCGTTGGCGATTGAGCTGTGGGAAAAGGTTCTTGAGATTGACCCGGTTCATATGGAGGGTTTGAGGGAACTGGATGGCCTTTATGAAAGGGAGAAGGACTACGATCAGCAGTGTGGTGTGTTGTCTCGGCTGATTGACCTGTCCCACGATGAAGACGAGCAGGTTACGCTGCTTGAAAAATTGGCTGGGATTCAGGGAAGCCGCCTGAATGATGCGTCTTCGGCTTTGGAGTCTTGGCGCAGAATTTTGGACGTTCGCGAAAATCACGACAGGGCAAAGCGAGAGCTGCGGTCGCGCTATTTGGCTGAAGAGCGTTTTGAGGACCTCGAAGTTTTCATGCGCAGGTTCGCCACTGTTGAAGAGCTGGGGCGTACGCTGGAATCTCAGATCTCTGGAATTGAAGACGAAGAAAAGAAGCTGTGGCTGCTGTTTAAGGTTGCCGAGATTTGGCGTGACGAGACCAATCAGCCTCAAAAGGCGGTCAGGCACCTGGAAACCGTCTTGGGTGTAGACCCCAGAAACCTTCGAGCTGCTACTGAACTGATTGAGCTTAATCGCCAGCTCGGTGATTGGCGCAAGCTTCCTGCGGTTTATGAAGTTGCGATTGCCGAAACGGCTGATCCTGGCGAGCGCACACGTTTGATGCTGCAGGCAGCACAGGTGTACGAGGTTAATCTGGCCAATCTGGAGCGGGCATTCTTCTGGTATTTGCAGGCGTTCAAGGAGAATCTGCTTGATGACTCGCTGCGAGCCCAAGCTGAGCGCCTTGCAGGGCCTTCTGATAACTGGGACATCTTTGTAATCGTTCTTGAAGGGGCTGCACGGCAGATTCCCGATGAAAATCGGCAGGTTGCGACTTGGTTACGAGTAGGCCAGATTTATTCGGAGGAGCTGAACGAAGGTGACGCTGCCCAGGCGGCATTCCAAGAAGCGCTGACGCTGGATCCTGAAAACCGTTTGGCAGTTAATGCCCTTGATGACCTGTATCGCAAGATGGAACGCTGGCCAGAGCTGGTGACCGTTCTTGAGCGGCGTTTGTCGATTGAACGCAGGGCCAAGGAGCGCCAGATTCTGCGCTTTGATATCGCTCAAATCCTTTACCACTCTTTGAATCGTGCCGATGACGCGATTTCGGTTTATGAAGACATTTTGGCTGAGGACCCGCAGGAGGTTAGAGCTTTTGCGGCCCTTGGTGACCTTTTGTTGGCCGAAGAGAAGTTTGCCGCTCTGAAGGAGCTTTTAGAGCGACAAATCAACGTGTTTACGGCCCTGGAAAGGCCGCATCCGGCGATTTTGGCTGACTTGCATTGCCGTGTGGCGACCTTGTCTTGTGTGCTTGAAGGGGCGACGGCAAGTGCGACTGAGTCTTGTGCCATGGCACTGGAGTATGACCCGCAGCACGCAGAGGCCATCAGCCTTCTTGAAAGTCTGCTAGGTGAAAAGGACCTGCGAATTGATATCGTGAATCTGCTGCGCAAGCCATACGAGTTGGCGAAGCGCTGGCAGGACTTGGCAGATTTGCTGGAAATCGAGTTGGCGGAGATTGGTGATACCGCTACTTCGGCTGAAACCCTTTGGCGCTTGGAAGGCCTTTATCGCGACAACGCCGTCGATGCAGACAAGCGCTTTAGGACGTTGTCCCGCATTCTTAAGGTGACTCCTGAAGATAGCCGCTCTTGGGATGCTATTGAACGTGTCGCGGGCGAAGTGGATGGCTGGCGTGAGGTAGCTTCGTTGTACGAAGCCGCCGCGTACGACATTCAGGATTCTGAGGCTCAGGTCCAGATAAATCTGCGCCTCGCCAGGATTGAATGGCAGGAACTGAACAACATCGACCACGCACGTCGGGCTTATCACGATGTGTTGGCAAATGACGAAACTAACGTTGATGCCTTGGACGCCTTGGAAACCATCTACGAAGAGATTGGTGACCACCCAGAGCTGCTCAAGATCTACCAGCGGCGTTTCGATGTCTCTCCATATCCAGGTGAGCAGATTGCCTATGCCTTCAAAATTGCTGATGAACAGGCGCAGCACCTGGAAAACATCGAGGGGGCAATTGAGGCTGTAAAGAAGGTCTTGGATATTGAACCAGATTCTGAAATGGCTTACCGACGCTTGGATGGTCTGTACTTCAAGGCCGAGCGTTGGTATGACTTGGCCTCTGTCCTAGAACAGCGAATTGTCCTCGCGCAGGAGCTGTCGGATCGCAGTTATCTGCGCCTGCGTCTGGCTGAAGTCTATGAATACCGCCTGGAAGATGTTCCTGGTGCGGTTGAAGTTTTCAGCCTGATTTTAGGTGAGGATTCGGCAAATGAAGACGCGCTTCGCGAGTTGGAGCGTTTGTTTGCGAATGAAGACGTTCGCGTCAGCGTGGCCAAGATCCTGCTGCCAGCCTACAAGGTCCAGGAAAACTTTGTGAAGCTGGTTGAGGTTTATGATGTTCTGGCTGGGGCTGAAGGCGACACTGAAGTCAGACTGTCATATTTCGCGACTATCGCCGAGATTTATGAAAACAAAATCCAAGACTTGGATAAGGCCTTCGAGTACAGGGCCAAGGCTTTCCGCGAAATGCCCGACCGAGAAGAGCTGCTTAATCAAGTACTTAGAGTTGGCGAGGCCAAGGGCGCTCTTGATGATGCGATCTTTGTTCTTATCGAATTGGTCTTTGACATCAGTGATCCTGAGCGTAGAAAGGAAACTCACAGAGTTATCGCCAGCGTGTGTCGGGACAAGGGGATTGATCGCGAGCTATCCAAGCGACATTACACCGAAATTCTTGGGCTCGACCCCGAGGATATGGACGCTATCGACTCCTTGATTAGCCTGCGCGATGAGGATGGCGAAGTTGACATCCTGGTCTCGTTGCTTGTCAGAAAGGCCGAGATAGTGATGGAGCCCGAACGCAGAGCTGGATTGCTGCTGTGGGCTGGTGATCTGTACTCTCAGAAGCTGGAAAAACCGGAAGATGCTATCGCCAGCTACACCGAAGTGCTGGACATGGATCCTGCCAACGGTCATGCCATTCTTGCCTTGGAGGCTTTGTATGAGCAAAGCGAAGAATGGATGGAGTTGGTCGAAGTTTTGGGCAGAAAGGCCGATGTTGCAAACACGCCGCAGGAACGCGTTGCAGCCCTGAAAAAACAAGGACTTATTCAGCACGAGCGCTTGGATGCTTCTATCGACGCTATCGAGACCTTCTTGGTAGTGCTTAGCGTTGATGGCGAAGATGTGGACGCCATGCGCACTTTGGACCGCTTCTATGGGTCGGTTGAGGATTGGACCAGTCAGTACGACATCCTTGCCAAAATCTATGAGCGTGTTGAAGGTGAAGACAGGCTTACGATGCGCTTTAGAATGGGGCGCTTGCTTGAGCAAAACCTTGGCGATCCCTACAAAGCCATTGAAATCTATCGTGATTTGTTGGCTGAGTTCCCCGATAACGTGGAAGCTGTCGACGCCTTGGAAGGCATGGTTCGTGCTGGGGATGCGGCTGAGCCTGCATTTGCGGTCCTCAAGCCCATTTTGGCCAATAGAGCCGAATGGCAGCGGCTGTATGTGAACTACGAGGTCCTGACCGAGCGCGAACACGACCCAGTTAGAAAGGTTGCAAACTTGGTGACCATGGGTGAAATCGCCCAAAACCAGATGAATCAACCTATCAGTGGCTTTGAGTGCTTTGGCAAGGCGTTTACGACCGACCCACTGAATCGCGATGTACTGGGAAGGGTGTACAGCTTGGCCGAAAGCTTCGATATGTGGCATGACGTGCCAGCTTTACTGCAAGAGGCCGCCGCCGAGATAGAGGGCATGCCTCAGGCGTTGGAGCTCTTGCTCCAGGCTGGAGCCGTCTTGCGTGACAGGCTTGAGAACCGTGAAGCCGCTATTGAAGTGTTTGAAAGTATCCTTAAGGACTTCTCGGACAACATGACCGCCTTGGACGCTTTGGATGAGCTGTACAGCGGACTTGAGAAGTGGGAAGACCAGATTCGTATCTTGCGCTTCAAGTACGACGTCAAGTTCGATCCAGAAGCGAAAATCCAAGTGTTGCTGCGACTGGCGGATGTTTGTGAATTCAAGGTCAATCGCACTCAGGACGCTCTTGAGGCCAGACAGGAGGCCTTGTATCTGCATCCTGGTCAACCTCAGGCAGTGCTTGAACTTCGCCGCATGTTTGATGAAGGCAAACACCTGGATCAAATACTGGAAATCCTGGAGCCAATCTACCAGGAATCCGGGGCATACTCAGATTTAGCAACCATTTACGAGGCGTCCTTAGTGGCGATCGAGGATCCTGACCGTCGCAAGGAAACTCTGCTTAAGCTTGCTGAAGTCTGGGCCCAGAACCTTGGTGAAGGGGTGACTGCTCTTGGCTGGTTTGGCAAGGCTTTGGAGCTTGATCCTGGTGACGAGATTCTGGAAATGCAGATTGATGAGCTGGCTGCTTCAGTTTCGGCTTGGGAAAGCCTACTTTCCATTCAGCTGACGGCGGCACAGGCTTGTGACAACAACGAGCGCAAAATCGCTTTGTGGCATAAGGCCGTTCAATCTGCCCGTGATCGCATTGGCGACTATGAAAAGGCTGAGGCCATTTGTAAGTGGATACTGGAGCTTAACGATTCTGATGCCTTGGCGTTGGCAGACCTGGATCGTATGTATCTGTCTCAAGGTCGAGACGCCGATTTACTGGCAATTTTGAAACGGGAAGTCGAAGTTGCGGAGTATGACGACGACAAGATCAAGTTCTTGATGCGAGCTGGAACGCTGCAAAGGGATAAGCTTGATGATCTGGAAGGTGCGATTGAGTCGTTTGCCCATGTGGTCAGGATTGACGAGATGCAGCTTCAGGCCCTGACGGCTTTGGCTGACCTCTATGACATGCGCAATGATTTCGAGCCTTTATTCAGAACGTTGTCATTGCTTTCCGACATGGCTCAGACCGGAGAAGAGCGTGCAGCGCTGCAGCGAAGGCTGGCCATCATTGCTGAAGAAAAATTGGGGCGTAAGGATGATGCCCTTGCTCTTTGGGACGAGGTGGCCGCGGCTTCCCCAACAGATGCTGGCGCTTTGCAGCAATTGCAGCGTCTGTACAGGGATAAGGAAGATTGGGAGGCTTTGATTGAGGTATGTGAGCGGGAAATCAACGCCACTGCTCCTGAAGTAGACCGCATTGTTGTGCTGTTGCGTGAAATTGGTGTCGTTGGAGAGACCAAGCTTGATGACCCCAACACTGCACAGCATGCTTATGTCCGCCTGCTTGAATTTGCTCCCGGCGACCGCGAGTCTTTGGAAGCGCTCAGGCGTCTGTACCTGGAAACTGGCGATCTGGAGTCTCTGTCTGGTGTCTTGGAGCAGCTTTATAACAGCGAGATGTTGTCCCAGGACGAAAAGAATGAGATTTGCTTGGAGCATGCCAAGCTGCTGACTGATGAGTTGGCGAAGCCTGAAGAGGCCATCGTTTGGTGGAATCTGGTGCTAAATACCGACCCGCAGATGGACGAGGGGCTCACGGCTCTGGATCAGCTTTATGAGAACACCGGTCGATTTGCCGATTGTGTCAGGATTATTGAGCGTAGGGCTGAGAAGGTTGAGGGCGATGAGCGGGCCAGTCTGCTGATTAGGGCTGCTGAGCTGCAAAACGGTCCATTGAACGACCCGGCTGCGGCGGCTGACACCTTGGAGGTGGTTACTGGCTTGCAACCTGCCAACATGGATGTGTCCCATGAGCTTCAGTCCCTGTACATGAGACTTGAGGATTGGGACAAGCTGGCCGCCGTGCTTTTGCGCCGCGATGAGCACTTTGGTGATGACCTCGATGGCCGCATCAGCAACCTGGGCGAGCTGGCCAGAATTTACGAGACCAACAAGGGCGCCGCGGACCTGGCCTTCTATGTTTGGGTCAAGGCTGCCCAGCTTCATCCTGAAGATCACATGGCCGTTTCTGAGCTGTGGCGTCTTGCCCAGGAACTGGGGATGTGGACCGAGTATGTTGATTCGCTGAGCGAGGCTGTAAACAGAATGCCGGAAGAGTCGAAGCGCGAGCACTTGCTGCGCTTTGGCGAGGTCATGTGGCGCAACGCTGAAAGGGATGACCAGGCGATTGGCTGGTTCGAGAAGGTCAAGGCTGAATGGCCGGAAGACGAAACCGCGTTGGCAGCGCTGCATGAGCTTTATCTGGGTTCACATCGCTGGGAAGAGCTGGTTGGTGTTGTAAATGTTCAGATCGAACTGACTCCGGACTTCATGGAGAAGATTTCGCTGGGTCTGTTGGTCGGTGATGTGCTGGAAAACAAGATCAAGGACCTAGCAAGGGCGCTGGAGGCGTACAAGCTGGTCCTGAGCTTTGATGAAGGCTCGATCGCAGCTTTGGACGCGTTGATTCGAATCCATGAAAACCGCAATGAGTGGGAGGACTTGTTAAAGGCCCTGGATCTGAAGGCGCCTTTGGTACCAGAGGAAGAAGTCCAGATCAGAATGCTGATGGGCGCGATTTTAGAGGCCAAGGTTGGGGATGCGAATAGGGCTATTGAGGCCTATGAAGCGGTTCTGGATGTTGAGCCTACCAATGAACCGGCGCTTGAGCATCTGAAGGACCTGTATGGTGGCATGCACAATTGGCTAGGCTTGGCGGATGTTTACGAGCGCAAGCTTGGCCAGCTGTACGAAGTTGCTGAAAGGATTCACTTTAGCCACCTGTTGGCGATGCTTTATGAAACGGCGCTGGATGACAAGCAGCGGGCGCTTGATTATTGGATGCAGATCCTCGACATGGACCGCGTTGATGAGGAGGCGTTTGAGACAGCGGCACGTCTGTTGACCGAAATGGAAGACTGGAACGAGCTGATCAACCTGTTTGAGAACCGCATCGCCAGTGTTAAGGATGAGCGCGAAAAAATGGCGGTCTTGGTCAGGTTGGCCAAGATTCACGAAGAGCGGGTTGAAGATATCAACAGCGCGATTGCCACTCATCAAAGGGTGTTGGATATCGACGACCGTAAGACGGATTCCTACGCTGAGTTGGAGCGCCTGTTTGGCTTGGTGGAATCTTGGGAAGATGTTGTTGATACGTTGCTTAAGTGGACCGAGCATTCTGATTCCACAGCTCAATTGCTTGAATTAAGCCATCGAGCTGTAGATGTGGTGCTTGAGAAGCTTGAAAATCCGGATCGTGCAGCTCAATTGCTGAAAGACCTGTTGCAAACTAATCCTAACGACGTCCCTGCCTATAACAAGCTGCGTGATATCTACGCCAGCCTTGAGGATTGGGAGCGCGTCGCAGACGTGTTCTTGGATCAAGAGGCTCAGGCCAGCACAGATGAGGAGCGAGCCAAGCATCGGGCTGCGGCTGGTGACATCTATCTGAATCGCCTGAAGGATCGCAACAAGGCTATCTTGCACTTTGAGCGCTCCATGGAGCTAAATCCCAAGCAGGATAATGTGGCGCTTGGGCTTGCCAGAAGCTACGTGGCCGCAGAGAGATGGGAGAAGGCGCAACCGTTGCTGGAAAGCTTGCTGGAAAGCCCGGATGCCATTGCGGATTCAGCTTTGGCGGCCAAGATTCACTTCAACATGGGCGTTTGCAGCGAGCGGCTGCTTGATTATGAAAAGGCTTTCCGTGAATATCAGGCGGCTGCCCAATTAACGCCTGACGATCCTGAAACCCTGATGGGGCTTGGCCGGATGTATCAGCGCAAGCAATTCTGGCAGCTGTCCAAGGATCGCTATGTCAGGGCGTTATCCGTTGGTGGTGATGCCTTGGATCAAAAGGAAGTGGCCGCCGTCAACTTTGCGCTGGGCGAAGTATGTATCGAGTTGGGCGAATTTGAAGAAGCGGCGAAGTACCTTGACCAGTCGCTGGCAATTCAGCCTGATCAAGCCAGAGCTACCGACTTGCAGATCACCCTGGCGGAAAAACGGGGCGATTGGCCGGCCGTTATTCGGTACCGACAGGCCAGAGCCGAGAGCAGGGGCGATATCTTCGAGAAGTTCTCGGTCATGTTGGAAGTCGGCGATATCTATCGCTTAAAGATGAACAACGTTTATGGTGCTGCCGCCGCGTACAAGGAAGCGCTGGAAATGAACCCAGGGGCCAAGGTGCCGTTGATTAAGCTTTTTGAGCTTTATCTGCAGGCTGGGAACATTGAAGACGCGCTGTTCACCATGGAGGAGCTGGCAAGGGCAGAGGATAGTCCAAGCAAACGTGCCGGTCACTACATGACTATGGCCGCGATTTATCAGCAAAAACTTAATGATGACATCAAGGCTGTTGAGTACCTGAACGCGGCTTTGGATGAAGACCCAGACGAGCTGCAGGCCTTTAGGGCAATCGATGAAATCCTGACCAAGAACAGGGATTGGAAGCGCCAGGCCGATGCTTATCAGCGTATGCTTGAGAGATTGGAAGGCCGCAACAATCCTGAGCTTGAGTTCAAGCTTCTGTTTGCGCTTGGTGAGATTTTCCGGTCCAGGCTGAAACAAAACGAAGAGGCCATTGAGGTTTATGAAAGGGCGACCAAGCTGCAGCCTTCAGACAGGCGGGCTCATGAGATTTTGGCGCAACTCTATGAAGTTATAGGTGATTACAACAAGGCTGTCGCTGAGCATGTGGCGACGGTGTCGGCGGATCCTCTAAGCGGGTCGTCGGTAGAGTCATATAGGGCGATGATGCGCCTCTATCGTACTTTGGCCGAGCTGGACAAGGCCTTCATGGTTGCATCGGTCATGGTGGCTCTTGGTATCGCTGGTCCTGAGGAAAAGGCGTTCTTTGAGAACAACCTGGAGCCAAATCTGCCTTGGTTTAAGGGCACCATCGATCCTCTGCGCTGGGAAAACCATCTGGTTCCAAGTGGCGGCAGTAACTTGCTGGGTAGGATCCTTCAGGTGTTGTTGGTTGGGCTGGGTGAGCATCTTGGCACCAAGGATCTGAAGGACCTGGGATTGAAGAAGAGGTCCGAGATGGATCTTGGCGCTAAGCTGCTGTTTGTTAATGTTTACAAGGCTGTAGCTAAGGTTCTGGGGCCGCTTCCACACAAGGTTTATCGTAATGATAATCCTGTTGGGTTGACCATTGAATTCCTGACTCCGCCGGCGTTGATTGTTGGCTCTGACATGCTGACCGGCCACGATGAGCGGGAAATCGGCTTCTTGATCGGACGCCAGCTGGCCTACATGAACCCGATGTATTTCTTGGCAGCAGTCAAGAACACCAGCGAATTGAAGGCCTTCTTGGGTGCGGCAATCAAGTTCTGCCGTCCGGACACTCAGCTTGGCGCAGGCGCAGATATCGTGCTGCACTATGTCCGCCAGATCGAGCGCCGTATGCCGCAGCAACAGAAAAACCAGCTGATGTCCTTGATTGACGAGCTGTTTACCACCTATCCAACGGGCGATTTTGGCACGATTTTCGAGGATTTCTTCCAGTTGATCGAGCTGACCTCGCTTAGGGCTGGTATGCTGATTTCCGGGTCAGTCCCAACTGTTTTGGGTATCTTGCAGGTTGAAGACCTGAGTTTCTCGGGAATGCCACAAAAGGAGCGCCTTGAGGAAGTTGTACGCTTCGCAGTTTCTGAAAACCACTTCGTACTGAGGCGGGCACTAGGGGTGGCAGTTGAGGCTACTTAATGTCAAATTCCATGGTCGAATGTCGGCTTTGCCCCAAGCAGTGCCGAATCGCGCCAGGCCAGGCCGGGGATTGCCGCGTCAGGATGAACCTTGACGGCAAGCTCACGGCTGTAACCTATGGAATAGCTGCAGCAGCTCACGTTGATCCAGTCGAAAAAAAGCCTTTTTATCATTACTATCCAGGGGCAAAAATCCTTTCGATTGCCACTGTAGGGTGTAATCTTCATTGCAAGGGATGCCAAAACTGGCAGATTTCGCAGGCAAATCCTGAAGAAGCTGGTGGGTTTCATCTGCCGCCTGAGGATGTCGCCAAAGTGGCCAAAAGGGAAAAGATTCCTTTGGTTGCATGCACTTACACCGAGCCGTTTGTGTATTATGAATACACGATGGATACGGCGATAGCCTGCAAGGAACATGGGGTTAAAACGGCAATTGTTTCAGCTGGTTATGCGAATAAAGAACCGGTTGCGGCGCTTTTTAAGGTCATTGATGCGGCCACCATTGATTTGAAGTCGTTTGACGACGCCTACTATCGCAAGTGGTGTGATGGCAGTTTAAAGCCAGTGCTAAACACGTTGGTGGCTGCGAAGGAGGCAGGCATTTGGCTGGAGGTGTCTAATTTGCTGGTCCCTGGGTTGACTGACAGCAAGGATGGGCTGTCGGATTTGGTCCGTTGGATGGTCCAAAACTTGGGGGCGGACACTCCGATCCATTTTTTGCGGTTCATGCCCCATTACCAGATGAAGAATTTGCCTCCAACTCCGGTTTCGTCTTTGGAATTGGCATATAAAACAGCCAAGGATGCTGGGCTTAAGTATGTGTACATTGGCAATTTCAGAGGCCACGAAACTGAAAGTACCTTGTGCCATTCGTGTGGCCACATGGTAATTGAAAGGGTAGGGTATCAAATCCGGGGTGTGGACATGGTTTCGGGCCGTTGTCCCAAATGCGACACGTTGATCCCGGGGCGCTTTTAGTTGGTATGATTGATCGTCGAACATTTTTGGGCCTAGGCGTTGCAGGGGTGCTCGCTTTGGGTTTGTGGCCAGTTAGGGTTTTGGGCGGGGTTGGTGGGGTTGGTGGGGGTGAGTTTTTGGGCGGCGGCGGGGGCGCTGGGGTTGGTGATGGGGTTGGTGATGGCGAGTTTTTGGCTGAAGTGGGCGGTCCCGAGTTTCGGGAGTTTTTGCAGCGGTTGAAAGTTCGGCCTTTTGACAGGGATTATTTGTTTGTGAAACACAATTTAGCGGGGTGACAAATGAAGATTTACCAAGCACTCCCTTTGATTTTATTGATGGCAGTGTTTTCCTCTTGCCGAAGCCAGGAGGTGCAGGTCGTGAAACAGACTGAACAACCAGTAGTAGCCAGCCCAGAGGTACCAGCCAAGGTCATTTATTCACCAATAGCTGGTTCTTGGTACACCAATAAACCTGACGCGTTGCGCCGCGAACTGCGCGGTTATTTGGATGAAGGCAAAGGCGACACCAGTTGGGGTGGCAGAGTAGTTGGTCTAGTGGCCCCACACGCTGGATATCGTTTTTCGGGCCCCGTGGCTGGTCATGCATACGCTCAGCTTGAGGGCCAAGCGGTCAAAAGGGTGATTGTGATAGCCCCTTCCCACCATGTGCCTTTTAGCGGATTTGCCTTGCCTGATGCAGGGTTATGGGAAACTCCCCTTGGGCAGATGCAAATTGATGTGGCGACGGTCAAGAAGCTGCTGGAGGGGCCTGATTTCAAGCTGTTGGACCAGGCGTTCGCCAAAGAGCACGCGGTTGATATCCAGGTGCCATTTTTACAGCTGATCGCGCCTGATGCCCAGTTGGTGCCCATTGTTGCAGGTAGGGTTGACGATGCGGCGATTGTCAGGGCTGGGCGGGCCTTGGGTGCTTTACTGGATGATCAAACCGTTATTGTTGCAAGCTCCGACTTCACCCATTATGGGGCCAGTTTTGGCTACATGCCCTTTAAGTTGGATGATCAAACAGGCGAAAATCTGGCTAAATTCGCGGATATAGCTGGATCAGCCGCGGCTGCCTTGGATAGTGAGGCCTTTAAAAAGCACTTGGCAGAGACAAATGACACCATCTGTGGGGCCATGCCCATCTTGGTGTTGATGGCGGCGTTGGATAAGGGGACTGAAGGCAAGGTGCTGAGATATGATAATTCCGGTCGTATGACTGGTGGCTATGAACACGCCGTTTCATATGTGTCCATTGCCTTCAGGGCTTCTGCCCAGGCCGGTCCAATGTCTGAGCAGGACCAAAAGTACCTGTTATCCTTGGCGCGGCGCACCATCCAACACCATCTGGCAGGAAAAGGCAGGTTGAGCGTGGATGAAAGCGAGGTCCCGCCGGCAGTAGCCAAAAAATACGGTGTTTTCGTGACGTTGAACAAAAATGGAAACTTGCGCGGCTGCATAGGTTCAATACTGCCAGTGGAGGCGCTGTACACAGGCGTCATCAGGAATGCCATAAACGCGGCGGCCAACGACACAAGGTTTCGACCTGTGACCGCCCAAGAGGAGCCTGAACTTCATATAGAGATTTCAGTCCTGACCAACCCCAAACGCATTGAAAGATGGCAAGACATCGTGATTGGACGTGACGGGGTCATATTGACCAAGGGTTGGGCGAAATCTGTGTTTTTACCTCAGGTTGCGCCCGAGCAAGGCTGGAATCTCAAACAGATGCTTGAGCACCTTTCCATGAAGGCTGGGCTGCCGGCCAATGGATATCTGGAGGGGGCCACCTTTGAGATCTTTCAGGCCCAAGTTTTTAGCGAGTAATCCCTTTTAGCCGGCGTCAAAGGTGCGTTGTTGACAAGATTTCTAGGTGGCAGACTTTTGGCATTTGCCTTGGGGGCCTTTACAGTTGGTGCCCAAGCCGCCCTTTTACGCGAATATCTAATTTCATTTAAAGGTTCGGAACTGGCCTTTGGGCTGATGTTTTTCTTTTGGTTCTTTTGGATAGCCCTGGGCGCCAATCTGACTGGCAAAAGTGCGCGATTATCCGCGTTTACAAGCAGGCACACGGCCTTGTTGGCGGCTTTACAGCCAGTTTGGTCGCTTGTCGGATTGCTAAGTCTGGCCAGCTTGCGTTTGGTTTCAGGCACTCCTTCATTTGCGCCTGTTTCGATAACTTGGCTGGTTGCAGGGGCGGCTTGGGCCAGTTTTGCCCCAAGTTTCATCACTGGGCTTGTATTTCCGGCGATTAGCAGGGCGTGTGATGAAAGCCCAGCGGCCGGGGCCAAAACCGTTTATATCATTGAGTCTTTTGGCGCAATTTTTGGCGGCATAGCTGCGACCGTTGCCTTTGCGATGGGCCTGTCGTCGATTGTGGTTGTCGCTGGCCTTGGGTTGGTCCAGGTTGTGGCGGCCTTTGTGTTTATTTTGCAGTTTGGGCGGTTGGGTGGTGCTGGACGGGCAGGGGGTGATGGGCCGTCTGGTGCCGGGCCGTCTGGGGCTGCCGGGCAGGCAGGGCCTGCTGGCTTGAAAGCTTTCGCCAAAGACTGTGCGGTGGTTGTGCTGGCCTTGATTACTTGCGTTGGGTTGTTGCTCCCGCCTTTTGGGCCGCTGTTTAAAGGCAAAATCCAGCAAGTATCTTTGAAGGCCAACCTTGATGGTGCCAAGCTGCAATCCCAGATTGAAACCGCCTACAACCAAGTGACTTTTGCGAAGTACGGCACGCAAAACGTGATTTTGGTAAATGGCGAGGTTCAAGCCAGTTTTCCAGCCGGCCCAGAGGTGTTGGGTGAGGCGGCATTGCTGGCTGCTCAGGCGGGCAAACACGACAAGGCGTTGATTCTGGGTGGGGACCGCCTGGAAACGAGCATCGCCTTGGCCGCCTATTTCGATCTTGTCCAGATGGTGACGCTGGATGGCGAACTGTTTGATATTGCTGTGCGGGCCAGGAAGGACGCTGGTCTTGGTCAGTTGCCATCAAATCTGGAAGTTATCATCGAGGATCCAAGGGGTTATGCTGTATCCAGCCATGAACCGGTCGACTTGATAGTAATAGCCTCCCCTGAACCTTCAACTAGGGCGGCCGGCCGGATGTTTTCGGTGGAATTTCTTGGACAATTGGCCCCCAAATTAGCCGGCGACGGGGCCTTGGCCGCCTTTGTGCAATCCGGTGAAAATGCTTTGATTGGCGAGACTTTGCGCTATGGTCAATCAATCTGGCAGACCTTTTCTAGCGTTTTTGCAAACGTGGCGGTTGTTCCAGGCGAAGAAGCGGTGATTTTGGCTGGGCACAAGGATGCCAATCTGACCACGAATTCTGGCGAGCTCGCCCAAAGATACTTGGCCTTTACCGGGGGCAAAGGTCCATACGACCCCAGGCGCTTTTCAGAATTGGTTCAAGATGACCGCGCCACTTTTGTGAAAGACGCCTATCAAGCAAACACCCAGCAGATGATCCACAGTGATACTCGCCCCTTGTCATCGTTTTTGGCGATGCTGACTTCATTCCAAAGGGGCGGCAGCGGCAGTTCAGATGGGCTTTGGGCCTTGTTCTTGGCCGGACCAGTGGTCGCGGTCATAGTTTTGCTAGTCTTGGTTTTTTGGCTTTTCAAGGCCAGGGCCAGGCAAGGGGGCCAAGGCTACGAGTTTAGTTCCAAAGTGCTGATAACCACCGTCGGCGGTGCCTCCATCGCGGGGTCCATCGTGATGTTGGCCCAGTACCAGGCGGTTGTTGGGGCCTTTCACCGCGACATCGGCGCTGCTTCGGCGTTGACAATGGCTGGCTTGGCCATCGGCTCGTTCATAGGCAGCAGGTTAAAAAGTCGCCCCGAAAATTCGCTGTTTGTGTCACTGGTCAACGCCTGCTTCTTTTTTGTGCTCCCATGGCTTTTGCCTGAGGCATTTGTTGGAGCCTCAACTTTCGCCATCTTTGCAGGCCTCTTTGTTGCCCTTGGCATGATTACAGGCCTGGCCTGGCCAGTAGCCGCCAGTTTGATCTCTGGCCAAAATGTTGCCGCCACCTTGGAATCCTTCGATCACTTGGGGGCTGCTTTGCTAGCGGCTATCACCGGAGTGGGGCTATTACCGCTTTATGGCACAAGAAACACCCTTTGGATCCTGGCTGGACTGGTGCTGCTGGCCGCTATTTCAGCGGCCACAGACCGATTGCTGGGCTCACAGAAAGGCAAACGCTTTTTGCACGGCAGGATTGGCAGGGCCCTGACCCATGCGGTCTGGCCGAAAAGCATCCTTTGGCCTGGACTTCTGGCGTTGTTTGCCATCTTAGCGGTGATAGTCCCCAACTTGGGGGACCGCACCCCACCTGGATTAAGCCCCAGGATTTCCCACGAAGACATCCGCAGGATTGAACAGGCCAAAGGTATCGAGGATTTCTTTAATCCCTTTGTTTATTCAAGGCTTGAAGGGACTGAAAAAGGTGAAGGAATAATCATTGCGACGACCTCGGTGCTTCCAGATGCAAAAGGGTGGGGCGGCCC
>DUVQ01000104.1 GCA_012840965.1 Oligoflexales bacterium
AAAGCGTGGCTGTTGACCAAGTCAAGGCTGCGGTATTGGAAGCTGCAGGCTTGGGGGCTGCTGAGGTGGTTTTGACTGGAATTGACCTAGCCTCGTGGGGACAGGACCTTGGGGGAAAGACTGTTTTTGACCTGTTGGATGCTTTGCTTGCGCTAAACACCGGAATGCGATTTAGGATTTCATCGATAGAACCTCATGGGCTTGATGAAGGTCTCTTTCAAAGGCTGGCTGGCCACAAGGACATGTGCCCGTTTTTGCATGTACCTGTCCAATCTGGTTCGCAACGAATCCTGGATTTGATGAATCGTGATGGAAATGTGAAAAAGCTCGCGCAGATGCTGCGATTGGCGAAACAGCAAATCCCAGGCCTGTCCCTTGGACTGGACCTAATCTGTGGTTTTCCAGGTGAAAGTGAAGATGATTTTGAACAAACAGTCGCCTTTGTAAACGCGGTTCAAGCAGACAACCTTCATGTTTTTCCCTTTTCAAAACGGCCTGGTACTCTCGCGGCTTCAATGCTAGACGATGTCCCAAACGCCATTAAGGCACAGCGTGTTGCCAAGCTGCGAACAATGGCCAAGCACGCCAGGGAAAAGGCAGCAGCAAGCATGATTGGAACGCATGTAGAAGTCGTTGACATAAAAGGGCGTAACCAAACCTCGATTTCCAAAAACGGCTTTGAGGTGGTCAGACCAGGACCTAGACGACAAGGTCGCTTCAACGTTTTCATCGAAGGCGTTGACGGCTCGACACTAGTAGCACAGGAGCTTAAATGATTGACGAGCAACTTGATGACTTCCAAGAAAGGATAGGCGTTCGCTTTAACGATCCTTCGCTACTTCTGCAGGCGTTGACCCATGCCTCGTTTTGTAACGAGTCCAAAGAACCAGTGTCAGATAACGAGCGCCTGGAATTTTTGGGCGATGCCATCTTGAACACGTCGATTGCTGTGCACGCCTTTTTAAGCTTTCCAGAGGCCACAGAAGGCGAATTGACGCGCATGAAGGCGCTTGTGGTCAGTGAGCCTGCGCTGGCAGAACAAGCCCGAAATTTGGGCATTGGCGACCATCTGAGGCTTGGCAAAGGGGCCGCCACTGGTGACAAGGTCGGGGAAATGCCTAGCGTGTTGGCCAACACCTTTGAATCCTTGATAGGAGCCATATTTTTAGATGCTGGATTTGAGGCAGCCAAAGGCTTTGTACTAAGGAATCTTGGGGAAATGCTGTTAGATGTTGGTAGCCAATCGAAATATCTGGACTGTAAGTCTAAACTACAGTTTTGGTGCCAGAAGGAAACAAAGATGAGCCCAAAATACAAGGTGTTGACGGTGGAAGGCCCCTCCCACGCACCAACGTTTACAGTGTCTGTGACCTTGCCTGATGGCAACAGTTTTTCAGCCCAAGGAAAATGCAAAAAGGAGGCAGAGCAGTCAGCTGCTGCCGCTGCCCTTGAGTATTACCAAGAGCACCTAGAAATTAGCGACTTACCCAAGCTTTAATTGTGAGGACTTATGGCGTTTATCATCCCCAAAGAAGACTGTGACAAGATCATTGATGTGCTGGCTGGCAATTACGGTTTGCGCCTGAAAAATGAGCGTTTTAACGTTACAGGTCGAGTTGAGCCCACTTTTGTGGAAATCAAGGTAGTTTTGTACAAGCTTGACCAAACCCAATCCTACTGGATGGAATTTCGGGCGGCTTTGATGGAAAACAAGATGTCAGAAGAAGAAGCCCTTGATTTGGTTCTGGATTTCATCGGCTACTATCTGGACCATTATTTTGATTCTCATCGTGATTTAATTCTGCCACTTGATTTCCAGCCTTATGAGATTGGTGATGGCATCGTTTATGCCCGTGGGGACATCACAAACCCATCCCTGGATGCAGAGGCCGACAGGATTCTTGAAGCCGGAATTCGCTTGGAAAATCAAGGTAAATCGTAGCGAGCTTGGTCTGCCGCCAAAGAATCAGCAAGCGCCTTTTTGATGGCGGGATCATGCAAAGCTAGGATTCTGGCGGCTAACACCCCAGCGTTTCGCCCACCATCAATCGCCACGGTGGCAACTGGGATTCCAGGCGGCATCTGAACGGTCGCTAACAGCGCATCCACCCCGGCCAACACTCCTGACGCCACAGGGACCCCTATTACGGGGCACAAGGTATGAGCCGCAACAACCCCAGCAAGGTGAGCCGCCATTCCGGCGCAAGCAATGAAAACCTGTACCCCAGCCGCTTCAGCCTTTGTAATGTAGGCCACCACCCGGTCAGGGGTCCTATGGGCTGATAAAACCTTGACCTCAGACCCAATTCCCAAGCTTTCTAGGGTCGAAGAAATCTTTTCAGCAATTGGTTTATCACTGGGACTACCAATCAGAATTCCAACGCGGATATGCATTTTTTTCCTTATTTTTTAAAGATCTTTGAAGCCGCCTTGTCATAGGCGTTAATTACCTTGACTACAGATTTCCTGGTGGCGTCAATCTTTTCGTCTTCTTCCCAAAAGAACTCGCCGCCGAAGTATTCGACCGCAGAGTCCAATCCCTGGGCCAAAGCTGTCGCAGGGGCGGCAATAGCCTCAGGGGCACCATTTCTAGGGGCCTTTAGAGCTGAAATAGCCTCTTTAGCCAACGCGACCGTGGTTTTAAAGCTGTATCGCCACACTGGTTTATTAGTTGGGATGGAATCTTCGACGAAGGCCTTGAAATCAGCCCTTACCCTACCAAGGGTCTCTCTGGCTATTGTGACAACCTCGGAAGCTGGGGCATTTGAAATTGCATGGAAATCAGCATCTGGCAGGGCAAGGATCTGCTCGGCCCGCTTTTGCAATGCGCCAACTTCGGCCCTCAGATCATCGCGAAGCGCGGTCAGCTCTTTTTTATAGGGAAGCTTATCCTTAACGCTAATCTTTTTGGCCCTGAAACTCATGATCAGATAGCGGTCAGTCGCAGTGGCAGCCTCCCTTAAAAAGCTATCGAGTTGCTGATTGCGAAACGCCCCAAGCTCTAGCATCTTGTCCATGCCAGTTCTAAGGTCATAGCAAAATGACGTCATGGCATCAACATCGATGGGAAATTCGTAGTTATCAATCTTGGAGGGGTCAACCCTGGCAAACCAGCCTTCATCACACCGTTTCAGCAAATCAACCCAGTCCTTTATCGCAGTGCGCAATGCGGCAAATTCGGACACTGGTTCTGGCTCTGGAGCTGGGGCCGGGGCAGCCTCGGGTTTTGCAACCTCTTCTTGCTTTGGCGCCTCTTTGACAGGCGCAGGTTTTTGGCAGGCAACGGCCGCAACCAGACCAACCAACACGACTTTTGGAAAAATTTTTATCAAGTGTCTCATTTGACCCCCCATTACTATCGTTAGCGGGTACACACCTGCACTTCAAGAGCTGGTGTCACCAGATTAGGGTGCTTACAAGCCTCATCGTCACAAGCAACAAACAAAGGATCAACCAGGTTCAAGTATTCGGCGACCGAAACATCATTTGCAACCAACAGCAACCCGGTACCGGTTTTCAAATGCTCCTGAGCGCCCTTCAGATCAGTGGCTGACACATCCGAAACTACACCGTCCTGCAGCTTTCCAATCTTGACCCCGTCTTTGGCCAACCACGCAACTGGGCCTGAAACTGTGTCCTTCATATCATCAGCTTGGCCAAGCGGCTTACACGCCACTTTCCCAACTGTTGGAAGGGTCAAGGTGCGCTCATTCATCGGAACTTCCCTGAAGGTAAGCCGTCCAGTGACAGTTTTCTTGTTTAATCCATCAATTCGGCGTCTTGCACCAAAGGTCAAATAGCGGGTCGGCGTTTCTTTGAACACGCCAACAAGCTGGGAAAACATCTCCATTGGAACGTCACGATGAGGTGTAACCAACAAATACTCCAGATTTTCAGGCCCACGCTCCTTTTCCATTGGCTCCATTCTTTCCGCGACTGCCTTCGCAAAGGCCTTCCAGTCGGCTGGTTTTTTGGCCCATCCCTGATCAAAGGTCATCATATCGCGGTCTTCCCACTCCAGCGCCTTGTCAGAAATCCGGACCTGGGTGTCATACACAAATGGGGCCCTGGACAGGGAGTCTCCAAGAGGTGGGACTTCAGCAAATGTAGGTACATTCGGGATTCTGGCATCAACCTCTGCCAAAAATGGCGGGAAAATCCGGTTTAATGGCAGGTCGGGGTTGGTCTTCAGATACTCGCCAACAATGCGTTTCACTTCGTTCAGATAAGGCCGTTCCATTGCGAAATGCAGATCTTCAAAGGGAATGGTCTTGCAATAGTCCGGCATTTTATCTGTGCACAGCCGCGCTAAATATTCAGACACTGCCTCACTTTTTTCCCTTGGGAACGAAAACGCGACCTGCCAATGACGGAAGAAATAGATAGCCCGATCATCGCCATCCATATCCTGGGCGCCATAAAACGCCTCGACATGGACAAACGTGTGGTCAAAGTCGGCCAGCGCGTTTGCCAGTGGATTATCTACAGTCTTCTTCAGTTCATCGTAGGCCTTCATGTAGTCCTTAAAATCGATCTTTTTGTCCCAGAAAAGCTGCATTGCTTCGAAAAACTTGGGAATTGCGGCAAAGTCGGCCTCAACTGGAGTCCCTCGGGCCTGGACTGTCGCAGCCTCCATGGGGCGGCGCCAATCAAAGGAAAAGGAATCAGTTCGCCACTTAACCAGCGGGCTTCTGACCTTTGGGTATTTGCGAACATCTTCAGGGAGAGTTTCGACCATCTGGTCGAGCCAGGCCTGCAAAACCTTGTCAACTTCCGCAGTTATGTCCTGCTTCTTTTGCTCAAAAGCGGCCTTTTGAAGCTCCAACATTCTGTTTTTGTCCTGGCAGCCCGTAAACAGCACGGCAACCACGGCAAGCCACAACACTCTGGTCATTACACACCCCTGTCTGCTAAGAGATAAGCCTCAGCCAAAAAGCACCGCGATTATAGGACGTAGTCGGTTTACTTGCGACCCGAAATAACAACCAAAAGAAAAACTGTTAGTTATCTCAATTTTTACACTTTTTGCTGTCTTTGGGGCATTTAAAGCGAACGTGCATATGTGAATGGTGCTCATTGTCGGGGCGCAGGATAGATAAGCGCCTGAAATATTTACTATATTTGGATTTTAGCTTGGGGTGACTATTCACATAAACCAACAGGGCGTCTTTTACCGTGTGGGACAAAAATATGTACATGGTGTCTGGATTGTCCAAAAAGCACTGAACTATGGCCCACTGTTTTGGAAGATCGAGGTTGTCGCGAGTTGCATTACGGTTGAAATAACCGCGTGACTGAGGTGGGTTTGTCATGTAGCCAATATCAACGTCTCTACCACTTTGATGCGACAGATGGTTGCCAAGCGGCCCGCCATTCTTTTTTGACAGGTCGCCAATATTCATTGGAGCGCCCTTAGGAAATTTCCGCCTGTATTCGGCTGCGCATTTCTTCACATAAGAGATAGTTTCCTTAGTTGCCCACAAGGCCTTGCGGCTGGGAGCAGTCACAAAACCAATTCCCTGGTGGTCTCCATCAGGGTCGAGATTTCGGCCACCAACCAAACTGCCTTTATGACACGCCCCAATGGAACCAGGCTGGATTACTTCCACGCAGTACCTGATGTTTTGACCTGCTTTAAGTTTGTCAGGGCGCAAACGACGATTCCATTTTTTCAAATCTTCGGGGGTGACTTGGACTCGTTTCGCAACGGCCTCAAGGGTCTCACCCCTACGAACATTGGTCGTTTTAAGCTTTGTCCCCTTTGGACAAACCTTGGTGGACGACTGAGCAGGTGGCACAAAAGCCAGCAGTACTATCGCGGGCAGCAGAAACCTAAAAATCAATATCCTTTTGTAACTATTCAATATTACTCCCGTTCATCCAGTAGGACGTGAATCTGATTTGAGCCGCCAGCAACAATTCGAATGTTAAATTCCCGTGTTACTCCAGATTCACCGACCACCACGATTTTGTGGTACCCCTCTACCACCTCCAGGCCATCGACAGGTAGTTTAAACGAATCCCATCCATCGATAGTTGCAGTGGCACTTTCAGTAGCGGTCATAGTCAAATATCCCAATTTTTCAGTAGGGTGGAACAGATCGCGCATGGGTAAGCTTCCAGTCTGGGCAACCACAGCAGATCTGACAGCACTGAAAATGGCTGACAAATGCTCAGCCTCCCTTAGCTGGGATTCCAGCACTGAAAAACGAGTCATCTCCTGTCCCCAAGCTGACCAAAACTCATACCTTGGTTGATCCTTTGGAAGCGCATTATCACGGGCCTTTCCAACGACTGCGCCCTGTAAAATATCTGGGTCAAATGCTTTAATTTTTGAAAGCGCCACAATAAGTTGCTGTGCTGGCACACCATCAATCAGGCGCAACTTGTCTTGCTGGCCTTTGTAACAAAGACTTTCTTTAACGATAGTTGCAACAATTATAGGGCCTCTAACTGTCAGGTCGTAAGAGATCTTTGAAAACGGAGACACGCCTCCTTCGATGCTGATCCTGACAAAGGTTCCCTCTGGAGCAAGAGGCTTGCTGGCAGCAGTACTGGAAAGCAAAAGGATGGCCAAGGCAATCAGGTAGGGACATCCCTTATAACTTTGGAGCACCAAAGACGACATTCAGGTTATAATCTCCGCCGTGCGACTTTTTACCACCATAGCGGTCGCGTTTGCGATCACAGTAAGCTCAGCCACCACCTGGGCCAAGCCGCCCGCCGGCGACCGACCTTGGATGATAACACGTGCCACAGACCACCGAGAATGTTCTTTCATTCCGGCAGCCAAACCTGCTGATTTATTTGCATATAAAAATTCCAAACTATGGGGAAAAGGTGTCAAAGCGTTGCAGGCTGGAAGGCTTGCGACCGCCAGAAAGATGCTGGGAGATGCCTGGAAAAAGATCAGCGCCGATCTTGCAAAGACATTTGCTACAGACCAATGCAACGAAGAACTAATCGCCAAAACGTTGGATTCACATGTTTTCAAGGCATTACCAGACGCCATTCCTTCAAGCGAACGTTTTGTTCCACCACAACCCATTATGCTGGCAATGGCGACCTTGGATTGTGTAAGTGGTGATTTTGAAAAGGCTGGTCTGGCCCTACTGACTGAACACCTTGACCAAAAGTACATGGCCGCCGCGGTTGCGCTTTTGTATAAGGCTGGAAAACGGGGCCTAGCAAAATCGTTTGTGCCAAACCGTTTGGTTGTTGGTAATTACAACGAACCGTTATGGACAGCTGTTGATAGCTATTTCTTGGCGCTTGATGAATCAGACGACGACGCCCTAAATATCGCAATGAAACGTTTAGTTGAGCTAATCAACGAAGGAATCGAATGAAGCCCTATTTTGCGACTCCAGAGCAGATTGATTCGTTTAAGGCAGAACGAAAGCAGTTCATGTTGGCTTACAGATGCCCTGATTGCCTCTATGTTTCAGCCGACAAGCTTAGCTGCTCCCTTGAGTATCCCAATCGCACGTTGATGAACTCTGAGGAATACCTTGAAGAGGGCGGCCAGTTTGTGTTTTGCAAGTACTTTGAGCTTGGATAGCGACCATGAAGCGAGTATTAATCCCAGGTGCTGGTGGCCCTGGGGCTGTAAATCTGACCAGAGGCCTCAAAATAGCGCCTGAGCCTATATTTACAGTGGGTTGCGACGCAAATCCTTACTATCTACAGCTGGCCCTAACTGATGAAAAGGCGCTTGTTCCAAGGGCTGCAAACGAAGACGAGTACATCCAAGCGATTTCCAACCTAGTAAAAAAGTATGACCTCAATTTCATTTATCCCAATTCCAGCATTGAAATGGCGGTACTAACCAAGCATCAAGCCGAACTTGGGGCAAAGATGTTTCTGCCATCGCTTGCCACCCAACAGATTGCGGCAAGCAAGTGGGAGACATGGCAAACCTGGAAAAACAAAGGTGTTTCAGTACCTCAGACCATTATAATCGACAACGAGGCTGACATAGAACGCGCCTTTGACCAAATCGGTAGCCGTCCAATCTGGTTTCGAGGGGCAGGCATCCCAGGTCGCGGAATCGGAGGCGCGGCCTTGCCATGTTCAACGCCACTACAAGCCCGCGGCTGGATCGACTTTTACAACGGATATGGGGCGTTCATAGCGTCTGAATACTTACCAGGCGAAAACCTTACGTTTCTTGGGGTTTTTAAAGACGGCGAACTACTTGCAAGCCAAGGACGCCAACGCGACTCCTATGTAATCCCCCACGTCAGCCCAAGCGGCATCACCGGCGCCCCAGCCATCTGCCATACAGTCCATCGCCAAGACCTAAATCAACAAGGACTTCAAGCAGTTTTAGCCATCGACGAAAGCTACAACGGCGTAGCCTTTGTCGACTTCAAAGGGGCCGCAGACGGCCAGATCCTACCAACCGAAATCAATGCAGGTCGGTTTGGAACCACCCACCATTTTTATTCCGCCGCTGGAGCAAACTTCCCATACTACATGCTAAAAGT
>DUVQ01000105.1 GCA_012840965.1 Oligoflexales bacterium
CTGCGCTTTTGCCTGAAGGGGTCGGTAAGCGAACGATCAGCGTCTTTGGGAATGCTGGCAACGCTAGTCAGCGAGGCACCAAACGGGGTGTTAATCTTGGTCAGGGAGTTAATCGCCCAACCACTAGCATCCATTAATGGACCAATGTTTCGCTGGCGAAGCTTAAGCCACGCAATCATGACAGAGGGACCAGAGATCAGCAGTAACAGGCCGACTATTCCAATTGGCATCCATATGCCTAGGCCAAAAAATGTGCCTAGCAAGGCACCTAAGGCGGCAGTGATACCACCAACAGCGACGCCAAGAGCGGCCACAGTACCAACGTCAATCTTTTTGGGCTCGGCAGGAGTGGCTGAGGCCTGATCCGCGGTCACAGTAGCAGCCGCAGCCGAGGTTATCTTGGCATCCGCCTTTGCATCAGCTTCGGCTGCGCGTTTTGCGACAAACTCTTCGATCATGCGCAGGAACTTCTTGTATGGAGACCAAAAAGCTTGACGAAGTGAGATTGGGTTTTCAATGATCTTGGTGACCGTTGCATCCCAGTCACGACCTTCGCGGTCGTAAAAGATTGCGTTTCTGCCGACCATCAGGTTGTCGGAGTTTCCACCTGTAATTGCCGCAACGATGGTCCTTTTTTCGCCAGAGGGCCTAGTACAGTCACAGTAGACCAAGAACATGCGAGACAGGCCAGCCATCAAACCGTGCTTTCCAGCGTCTTCCACAGACAGACAAAGGTCACAAGCGCGGCCATCAATGTACAAAGTACCGGTCTGGAAAACGGCCTTTTCCTTCCCGCCATAAAAGCGACTAAATGACACATAGTTATCAAGCAGTTCTGGCAAATGAAGCGCATAACGAACCAAGCGCTCGACATCGGTCACGGCCTCCATTTCAGGGGCTACAGCCAGGTCTTTGGCTATCCATTCTTGAAGCTGGGCTTGGTAGTCAGACTGCAGCAGTTCCTTGACCCGGGCGGCCCCCAGGCCTTCAACAGATGCCCCGGCTTTTTCAGCCTGCCAAGCGTCAAAGGCGGCCAACTTATCTTGGATGGTCACCCACTCTTCAG
Source organism: Oligoflexales bacterium (assembly GCA_012840965.1). GTDB lineage: Bacteria > Myxococcota_A > UBA9042 > DTJE01 > DTJE01 > DUVQ01. Next base: position 1,067 of record DUVQ01000105.1, read on the forward strand.
GCGTTAAAGTCGCCTTACCCTTTGCGATAAGTGGCTCAACCACGGTGGTTCTAAAGCTCGACACCTTGTCAGCCCAAGCAGGATTAATCCCGATGGTCAACGGCATAGGCCTACCAACTTCCACCTTGGCAATGGGCAGTGCCGCCAAGGATTCAGAAGAGGAGGTCAGCTCGTGCGCGGCGATTTCCCTAAGTTCATCCTCGGAGCCATTAACTACGACTGCCGCACGGCTGTCAAATGCCGCAAGGCGTCCCCTGGCGAAAAAGTCCTCAATCTTTGGGGCAAGTTCCTTGACCAGCTCCGAAGCCGCGGCGGTGGCATCACCTAGTGGCAACAAGACGTCGGCATCTGTAGTCCCTCTAGCATGCCAGGCGTCAAAGCCAGCAAGCTCTTCAAAGAACTTGTCGACACCTTCAGCGTTGATCCCCTGTTCACCACATCGGTCCTCTACCCCTTGGATGCAATCTAGGATTTCCTGGGCGACAGCCCGCAGTTTTTCATCCTCGATACTTTGCGGAGGAACAACTCCGTCCCCGTTTAAAGCGGCCTTAGCCAAGGCATCGCCGGCTGCAACCGCCATGTCCAGCGTGAACTCTGCCCCCTCTTCCAGGCCTAAACTCAGATTCAGCCTCTTGATAGTGGCCAAAACTACGGCGCCAGTTGGATTCTCTGCATCAATCCAGGAAGGCATCAGGCTGGTTTTTCCATGAAAGATCACATCAGGATCCTTCAAGACATTAGAAAGCCATCTGGCAGCTTCCTGGATTTCAGGCGCACGAATACGGCCGTCTTGGTCACCATCAAGCAATTCCAAGGTGCGCTTATCAAAATCCAAGCCTTTCACAGGGCACGACAAAGCCACCCAGTTTTTAAGGTCCAGGTCCGGTAATGCAGCCAAGTCCTCTCCACGTCCAATGCTGACCTGGTCTACCCCACCCGCACGAAAGAAATGCCAACGATGCCCGCCATCAGTTTTATCCATTGTTTTCACCCTCAATGCATGTATGTCGCTAAGCCATCGATTTATAAAAAGCCGCTAGGACCGGGCTAGTATATATCAAAATGGCGGCGGAGGTTAGCGGGGGGCGGGGGCAGGGGACGGGGACAGGGACAGGGGCAGGAACGGGGACAGGGTCAGGGACAGGGAGATGATCGTGCTAATCTGCAGGATTTGGAGCTAAAAGAAGGTCGAGAGGGCACCCTGCAACATGGTCCGGGGGCAATCCTGGAGGGCGCTATCGGGAGTTGCCGACAGTCGGGCTGGCTACGGGAGATTTTGGGCCCGGAAGGATGCCCCCGGACATGTTTTTAAACTGTAACGAAGAGATAAAACGCCAAAAAGAACAAACAATCAGGAA
>DUVQ01000106.1 GCA_012840965.1 Oligoflexales bacterium
ACTGTCTCTTAGTGACATCGTCCGGGCGAGATATACGATTGCTAACGTGTACGTTCATCCTTTTGGCCCGGACGGGCCGCTGCACGGCCTTCATGTCAGCTAAGAGACGTCGGGTCCCGGCAACTCCCGATAGCGCCCTCCAGGATTGCCCCCGGACCATGTTGCAGGGTGCCCTCTCGACCTCCTTTTAGCTCCAGATCCTGCAGAATTGCACAATCGTCTCCCTGCCTCCTGCCCCTGTCCCTGTCCCTGTCCCCGTCCCTGCCTCCTGTCCCTGCCCCTGCCTCCTGCCCCTGATCCTGCCCCTGTTCCTGATCCTGTCCCTGGCAAAAAAGAAGAGAGTAGCAATTTTATTCCCAACCTGAGACAATAGCGGAGGTTGGGAATAAAGTTGGGTATAAACCAGGTGAGCTGAATATGGATGTGAAGAAAATAGTTCTGGAAATTTGCACATATAGCGATGAACAAGAATGGTTTGAACTCAAAGTGAATTGGTTTGAGCCGCTGATATTGGGTGAGTATGTTTCTGCGATGTCCAACGCGGCGGCGTATCTTGGAAAGAAGTTCGCTTTCTTTGTCTGGGGAATCAATAACGAGACTCATGAGATAGTTGGAACGGAATTTAATCAATACCGTCATTACAAGGGTGAGCCCTATCAAAACTTTCTGGCTAGAAATCTTTCGCCGAGTTTGAACTTCTCATTCGACGAAGAAATCATCGACGGAAAGAGAGTTGTGTTACTGATCATTCCAGCGGCAACTGAAATCCCGACTTCATTCAATGGGAGCAGGTACATCAGAATTGGGTCATCGAAATGTAATTTGAAGAGCTATCCCAAAAGAGAGGTCGAGCTGTTCAGGATCCTAAGCAATCAAGTCGAAACGATTGAGACTGTGGCTGCCAAGTATCAAGACCTCACATTTTCAAAGTTGTTCGCATACTACGGATCAAAGGGAATTGTCCTAAACGAAAGGACTTTCGTCAAAAACATGGGGCTCAAAAATGATAAAGGTGAATACAACCTTATGGCGCAGCTTCTTTCGGATAACTCGCATATTCCTCTAAGAGTGTCGATTTTCACGGGAACAACCAAAGGTTCAGACCTGTTGTCAGTTCGAGAGTTTGGAAACAATTGCATTCTTTACACTTTGGACGACTTGTTGCGTTATGGAGATGTCATCAACTTGATTCGTGCTGATGAAAAAAATCGTGTGGTGGAACGAAAGGAAATACCGCTTTTTGACAATAGTGCGTTCCGTGAGGCAATCATCAACGCAGTCCTGCACAATCAATGGGTCAACGGAAATGAACCCATGATATCTGTCTTTTTTGACAGGATTGAAATTCTATCCCGAGGCACCATCCCTCCGTCGCAGACTATGGAAGGCTTCTTTCTTGGGGAATCTGTGCCTGTAAATGTGAAACTTTCAGAGATTTTCTTGCAGCTACATATCAGTGAGAAATCTGGTCGTGGCGTTCCAAAGATCGTTGAGGTGTACGGCAGAGAGGCTTTTACCTTCCGTGAGAATTCCATAGTAGTTACAATCCCTTTTACGAAGATGCGAGAAAACGTTGGGGACAATATCAAAGGCGAGGTTGGAGATAAAGTTGGGAATAAAGTTGGGAATAAAAAGTCGCTAAATGCTCGTAGAAGGAAAATGATAGCTGAGATGCGTAACAACCCGAATGTAACGACTGCTAAGCTTCATCAAATACTGGGAATAAGCACAACAGCCGTTGAAAACAATATATCTTTTCTAAAAGATAATGGTTACATAGAGAGAGTCGGAGCTAGAAAAAACGGTTATTGGAAGGTGTTGTAGTTTTTTTTGAAAGGCGATTCAACCTCACCTCCCTGTCCCCGTCCCTGCCCCTGTCCCTGTCCCTGCCCCTGTCCCCGCCCCTGCCCCTGTCCCTGCCACTGTCCCTGCTCCTGCCCCCGCCTCCCCCTAGTGCATTTTTTCGCCCTTGGGTATATCCTACACTTCCTTGATGTCCTACTTTAAATGGGGTGATTATGCTTCGCTATGCCTATCTTCACGGCTTTTCTTCTGGGCCCAATGCCACCAAGGGGACTTGGCTTGCTAATTCCTTTGGAAAACGTGGGGTTACCTTGGCGTTGCCTGATTTGAATTCACCCTCTTTTGCCAAGATGACGTTGACTGATATTTTGGACACCCTGGACGAAATGGATCGGCAGGCCGCCATCCACGACCGTTGGCGCTTTATTGGTTCTAGCCTTGGGGGTTATGTGGCGGCTCTTTGGTCTGCAATGCATCCTGGTCGTTGTGACCGGCTTGTGTTGCTTTGCCCTGCATTTGGGCTGCAGGATCGCTGGCACAGCTTGGTTGGACAAGTGGCCTTGGATCAGTGGAAAAAGGAAGGCAGACTTTTGCTGGCTGACGCAAACGGCGACAAAGTGCCAGTTCATTATGAGCTAGTTGAGGATATGGCCAGATATCCTAAATCTCCGGCAACAGGCTGTCCGACCCTTATTATCCACGGGACCCGTGATGATTTGGTTCCTATTGAGCAATCCAGACGCTACGTCATGGATAATCCTGACACTCGATTAATAGAGGTTGATGACGACCATTTGTTGCGAGATTCCATTGAGTTAATCGATCAAGAAGCAGCCAGATTTTTCGCCATCTGATTACTCTTTCCTAGCTCCGATACCGCCAGTTTTCAGCCCTTGGTTAGCATTGAACCTCAATAGGTGCGCCACCAGACATGGGGTAAAGCGGCTCATCAAAACGAAAACTTTACCATGGAAGGTGATCACGGCCTGACGACGGCGATTGTAAACCGCCCGAACAATCTGCCTAGCAGCGACAGGTGCAGTCATCTGAAGCCAAGTGGGTACAGGGTCTTTAAAGTCAGTTCTGTAAGTCCCTGAATTATCAACAAGTCGAATTTCGGATTCTATGAAGCCAGGGTGAATTGTCGTTACCGTCACTCCAGCGTGGTCCAGCTCTGCCCACAACACATCTCCAAGGGCTCGAACTGCAAACTTTGACATTGCATAAGCGGCGCTTCCAGGGGTACCAATGAAGCCTGAAACGCTGCCAATCAGCACCAAGCGACCTTTGGATTTCTTTAGGTCTGGAAGTGCGGCATATATAGTTCTGAGTGCGCCATAGACGTTCGTGTCAAACTGTCGCTCAATGTCTGATACCTTCAAGCGGTCAATATTGCCGGTTACTCCAAAGCCGGCGTTTGCAACTACAACATCGATTTGCCCCAGTTCGGTTCGCACTTTTTCAAATGCCGCGTTGACGCTTTCTTCGGATGTGACGTCGCACTCAACCGCCAAGGCCTTTGCACCAGTTTTTTCGATTTCCTGTTTTAGCTCTTCTAAGCGGTCAAGCCGTCTAGCAGCCAAAACAACCGTGGCACCTTGGGCTGCAAACTCCTTTGACAGCGCGGCCCCTATCCCAGAAGAAGCACCTGTTATGACAACAACTTTGCCTGTGAAACGCATTTTGCCCCCTATCATTATGCCCCTTTAATTGACTCAAGAACCTGACTTACGATTGCCTTGGCCTCAACCTGAATTTGCTTTAGATGGTCTTCACTTACAAAGCTTTCTGCATAAATTTTGTAAAGATCCTCAGTTCCAGAAGGCCTTGCCGCAAACCAGCCTGATTCTGTAACAATTTTTAAGCCTCCGATGGGTTGGCCATTACCAGGTGCGTGCGTCAAGCGGGCAGTAATTGGCTCGCCAGCCAGCGTGCTTGCTGCCACCTTGTCTGGGGTGAGTGCGCCCAAGGCCTTTCTGGCTTGGGCATTGGCAGGTGCGTCCAGCCTTGCGTAGTAAGGGCGCCCAAACCTTAAGACCAGCTCGTCATAATGAACGCCTGGATCCTTGCCTGTTACAGCCGTAATTTCAGCCGCGAGCAAAGACAGCAGGATGCCATCCTTGTCGGTGCTCCAGACCTTGGAAGAAAACTTTAAAAAAGACGCCCCAGCGCTTTCTTCGCCACCAAAGCCAAGAGTGCCAGCCGACAAACCAGGGACAAACCATTTAAATCCAACTGGAACTTCAATCAGTTTCCGGCCAAGCGCCTTGGCCACACGGTCAATCATGCTGCTTGATACCAAAGTCTTTCCAACTGCCGTTTCCCAACCCCAATTTGGGCGATGGTTAAACAAATAATCAATCGCGACAGCCAGATAGGCGTTTGGATTCATCAACCCTGCGTCCTTGGTCACAATGCCATGGCGGTCAGAATCTGGGTCGGTTCCAAAAGCGACATCAAACTGTGTTCTGTTGGAAACCAACCCAGACATGGCCCATGGTGAAGAACAGTCCATCCTGATTTTTCCATCATGGTCCAGTGGCATGAATGCAAAGGTCGGGTCCAGAAAGTCGTTTACAACCTTCAGATTTAATTTGTAAACATCTGCAATCACATCCCAGTAGTGAATCGAAGCCCCACCCAGCGGATCGACCCCTAGCTTTACTCCAGATCTAGCGATTGCATGCATGTCTAGGACGTTCACCAGGTCCAAAACATAAGGCATCAGGAAATCCCATTCCTCAAGATATTCAGATTTAATGGCTTTTGAGAACTCGACTCGGTTTACCCCAGCCAGTTTCTGGGCGATTAGCTGGTTCGCCCTGGCTTGGACTGGTCCAGTTACATCGGTGTCAGCTGGGCCTCCATGTGGCGGATTGTACTTGATGCCCCCATCAGCAGGTGGGTTGTGCGATGGCGTCACCAAAATCCCGTCGCACTTGATGCCTTCCAAGCCAAGGGCGATGATCGCTCTCGAAAGCGCAGGCGTTGGTACTGGGGCAAGATCCTTTTGAATTCGCACGTTTACCTGGTTTCCAACTAACACTTCAATAGCGGTCTTGATTGCTGGGTCTGTCAAGGCGTGAGTATCTCCGCCAAGGAACATCGGGCCTGTAATCCCAGCGGATTTGCGATGGTCACAAATGGCTTGAACAATCGCCGCAACGTGCGTTTCTGTAAACGAGTTGCGCAAAGAAGACCCACGATGTCCAGAGGTTCCAAAGCTGACTTGTTCTTCAGGATTCTCAACGTTTGGCTTTATTTGGTAATAGGCATCAATTAAAGCTGTTATATCAACAAGTTCAATGGGAGGTTGACCAGCTCTAGGGTGCACAGACATGTCTTTTCTCCTTAAAGTTCAGGTGGGCAATTTATCACGTATTGGATGATTTTTGGGGGCGGACAGCGATTTTAGATGACTGTTACTGTGCGCCTGCATGTGGCATTATTAAAGGGCGTTATGAAATGGAGGTTTGCGTGAAAGCTTATTTACGGTTACTTGGGCTGGTTGTGCCAGTGTTGGCACTAACGCTTTTGTGTTTGGAATCAGAGGCAAGGCAGGTGTCTGTGAGCAGTTTCATTGATGAAACGGTCATTTCAAAGACAGTTGATGCTGTAGTTGAAAAGTTTGGAGCAGAATTCAAGGAGCTAGCCAATGATGGCGTGCGTCAGGCCGCCCTTTTTTGGCGTGAGACTGATGGTCCTGCCAATGAATTCCAGGAGTTTTGTGTGACCCAGTTTGTAGCCAAGGATGAAGAACGCCTGGCCCTGCTTGAGCGCTTTCGCAAAAACTGGGAGGCGATAGTTGGCCACCGAGTCGCGTTGACTAGGACCTTACGCTTGGAGACCGACCTTGATGAGAAGCCTCCAATGGCGGTTGACTTGCTGTTTTCTGGTTTTGACCCCTTTGATCAGCTGTCGGAGGACATCTATCGCAGCAAGATAGCGTTTGTGGCCTTGTTGAACTTTCCTGAATCCAAAACAGCAGACGCCAAAAAGACGCGGCGAGAGTGGGCCCAAAAGAGGCTAACCCAATCTTTGCTGTTAAGGATTCCTGGTGGGGTAAATCAGGCCAGAACTGCAGCTTATGCAGCTGCTGAAGATTACAGTATCAAGTACAACATCCACACGTCAGCGTTGCGTGATTCAAATGGGGAACAACCATTTCCAGATGGACCAGCCTTGATTAGCCACTGGGGCCTTCGTGACCACATCAAAAGCCTGTATGTAGACCCTGTGAATAACCTGGAGCGGCAGCGGTTGATCCTGAAGGTAATGGAACGAATTTTACGCCAAGAAATTCCAGCAGTTGTGATTGATAACGGGCAGATAAAGTGGAATCCTATTACAAATAACATCGCCGCAGCTGGGCCTGATGCCATAGTTTCGGACCGGGAAGCTGACGTCAGGTATGAAAAACTGCTTTCCATCTTTAGGGCAGAGCAGGGCGCTGACCAATACTCTCCAAGGTTTCCCACCCACATATCCAGGAAATTTGATTACGAGCGTGAGATTCCAGTTGATGAGGTGCGCAGGCTTCTGGTAGAGGTGGTTTCCAACCCCATTGCCAAGGATGTTGGCAAGATAATCAGCAAGCGCTTGGGTCGTTCTTTGGAGCCATTTGATATCTGGTATGACGGCTTCAAGGTACGCAGTACCGTTGACACTGACGCGCTTGATGCAAAGCTAAAGGCGCTTTATCCCAATGCACAGGCTTTTCAAGATGGTCTGCCACAGATCTTGGGGCGGCTGGGTTTTGATGCCGAGACGGCTAATTATCTGGTGGCGCACATTGTGGTGGATTCATCCAGAGGGGCTGGGCATGCCATGGGCGCTGGAATGAGGTCTGATGCAGCCCGCCTGCGTACGCGAATTGGTCCAGATGGCATGGATTATAAGGGCTACAACATAGCAATTCATGAACTTGGTCACTGTGTTGAGCAGGTATTTACCCTAAACAAGGTCGATTCAACCTTGATGATGGGGGTTCCAAACACGGCATTTACCGAGGCATTTGCCTTTTTATTCCAGGAGCGCGATTTGGACCTGTTAGGCATGCAAGCCGAAGACGCGGCCTTACAAAAGGCGCTTCGTTCAGTGGACCTTTACTGGATGACCTTTGAAATTGCAGGAGTCAGCTTGCTGGATATAGCTGTTTGGGAATGGATGTATCAAAATCCAGATGCAACAGCAGCGCAACTGCGTGAATTTACAGTGGCTAAAGCAATCGAGATCTGGAACAAGTATTTTGCACCGGTGATTGGCGTCAAGGATTCGCCGATTTTGGCGATTTACAGCCACATGATTGTGTATGGTCTTTATCTTCCTGACTATGCAATAGGCCACTTGGTTCACGCTCAGATCGAGGCCCAGATTGAGGGGCGCAACCTAGCAACCGAGATGGAACGCATGTGCGTCCAAGGCCGTTTAACTCCAGCCGAGTGGATGAAAGGGGCGGTAGGCGCACCGCTAGCGACAAAACCGCTTATCGACGCCGCCAAAGCCGGGCTGAAGCTATTAAAGAAGAAGTGGTAATCGTCAGAAGATAACCTGCCCCTGTCCCTAACTACAACCCCACGTTGATCAGCGTATTCGTATCAAAATCCAGCTTGGGCCATTTGCCGTCACTCTCGGACTTCTCGATCCAAGGCAAATAATCGGCTGAAGGAATACTGACCGAGACTGTACCTTCATCAAGACCTAGATTCTTTCGCAGTAAGGACAGCAAAGTAGAGTTAGCAACCACTGGTCTTGCACTTGGTCCCTCCCCCGCAAGGCTGTATTCCTTGCAGGTAACGTCCACTAGGGTACCTTCTGGAGTTCTGATAATCACAGGTGCGACTTTTTGGGACCAGTAGCTGTCGTACATGTGACCTCCCGCGGACTTGGACACCAAAGCGCCAACGAAGGGAGGATTTACAGGATTTTCTTGCGTTCCTTCAGGTACTACGACATCAGCCTTGGCATAAGTGTTGACCAAGCGCATATTCTTTGCGTCCCCCACAAGACCTCCAATCATGTTGTCCTTGGCATTCCCACCTGCATAGCTTAAGAACTGGGCTTTCGCCACAGCGTTAGATACGTCAACATTCTCGCCTCTTCCCACAATACCGCCTGACGCTTGCTCATGAGGGCATTGACCTATGATTGTTGCGTCAACTTCCAAGTTGGCCAGTTGTGCTTTGTCTGATGATTTGGCAAAGGCTTCTCCAACGATGCCTCCAGCATAAACCCTTCGATCACTACTTTTGACCTCTCCATACCAGTCTTTAAAAAGAAAAACTGCTTTAGAAAGGACCTTACCTTTGAACAAAGAAAACTCCACAGTGACACCCTCATTCGCATAGCCGACCACACCACCAGCAGCTGTCTTGTGGGCGTATGATGAATCTGCGGGGCCGGCTTCAACAGTGGCGTTACCACGCAGATAGGAGGCTAAACCTCCTTCCATGATGCCAATAGCTCCGCCAGCGAAAAGGGCGTTACTCCTATCTGCATAACTGGTATAATCAAGCTCTGCAGTCGCGACCTTGGCGTCGGTGTTGTACGTCTTAACAGCACCGTTGAATCTGACGTCTTTAACTTCGCTATTGATCGAGTGTCCAATCACACCGCCTGCAAATACGTTACGGCATGTAAAATCGCTGTCAGTCGCGGAAGGATCAAAACCTGCTTCGAGATAAGCAGTCGTGGAATTGTCGGTTGTGACCCTTGATAGTTCGGAATCTTCAAGTATGCCCACAACGCCTCCTGCAATTACTTCGTTTTTACCTAGTGACTGTGCTGAAGAGGCGCCAGTGGCAACGATGTCATTCACAACACTATTTTGGTCAATCTTGGCGGCCAGGGCGCCGGAAACCGCGCCAGCTTTACATTTATACCTAGTACCGACTCCACTCGTTTTAGCCAAGACTTTAGCTGGCAGTTTTATTTTTGATATTGTGACATCCGTTCCATAAGCCAACAGGCCACCAACGTAGCTGTAGACGTTAGAATTATTGCTGCTTAGTGTTACGGCGACATCTATGTCTACAAATGTTGCGCCATCTGCCACACCAAAAAGACCGCAATACACGGTGTCGGCAACGCAGCGAACCTCGCCGCTAATACGTTTATCCCCTCCATAAAACTTCCCTGCAAAGGGAGATTCCTCCGTCCCAATGGTGGTGTAATCGGGGATTTTTCCCAAATCAATGTCAAGTTTGAGGATGGCATCTCTGCTGTAATCTTGGGCATAAGCCACAAATTCCTGTCCATTGGTGATGTTGATGGCACACGTACCATCTGGCATCTGTGTCTCATTACAGGGGCAGTCATCTTTTACAAACTTAAAGGGATCTGATAGGCATTCGTCTTCACAAAAGTCGTAGCCTTGGCAGGCACCTTCCTCACAATCAGTGAAACCATCGCCATCATTATCTATTCCATCCTTGCACTGTTCCTCGGTTGTCTCTTCATCGATCTCGCGACCAGCACAAAACTCGTAAGTGGCGCAGCCAATGTCTTCACAATCGGTGAAACCGTCGTTGTCATTATCCTTGCCATCCTTACAATCTGCTAGGCTGCTTTCGCCCTTTTTATCAATCTTGGCCGAGCAATGGTCAAATTCCGCACAATCGGGGTCTTCGCAATCAGTGAGGCCGTCGTTGTCGTTGTCAATGAGGTCCTGGCACTTTTCCAGCGTGTTTTCTTCCTCCACAGGTGTAATCTGACAGTGGTCAAATTCAGCACAGTCCGGGTCATCGCAGTCTGTTTTCCCGTCTTTGTCGTTATCGATACCGTCTTGGCACTTTGCCTTTGTGTTTTCTTCCTCTGTGGTCTTGCAATGGTCGAATTCCGCACAGTCTGGGTCCCCACAGTCCGTTTTTCCATCCTTGTCGTTATCGATGCCATCTTGGCACTTTTCTAGCGTGTTTTCTTCCTCTATGGGTGTAGTCTGGCAGTGGTCGAATTCAGCACAGTCTGGGTCATCGCAGTCTGTTTTTCCATCCTTGTCGTTATCAATGCCGTCCTGACACTTTTCCAGTGTGTTCTCGTCCTCTCTGTCCTGACAATAGTCAAATTCAGCACAGTCTGGGTCGTCACAGTCTGTCATTCCATCAAGGTCATTATCGTGGCCATCTTCGCACATTTCTTTTGTGTTTTCGGCTTCGACGCGCTTGCCGTCCTTACAAATGGGTACATCGCCGCATTTGACAGTGTCTTCGCAGTCAGTTAACCCATTTTCATCATTGTCAATGTTGTCACTGCAGAGTTCGATCTTGTCTTTCAAGTCTCCTGGATCTACAGGATCATCCTTGCCATCACTGCAGGCAAGCATGAAGCAGGCGCCAATTATTAAAACCACTGACTTTTTCATTTAAACCCCCAACTTTTGTAATGTAGCCAAGGTAAACCAAGCTTATCCCGGTCGGGATTCTATGCGTTAAGGCAAAGGAAAACAATCTCGATAGCGCAAAAAACCACATCTGACCTAATCAAGGAGGAGTTTTTGACACCTTTGCGAGCACGATCTACCAAAATCTCGGACTAAAGCTGTCCCCTGTCCCCATCCATTCACAATTGACCAATTTCGAATGGTGAAATATCCTGTGACCACCTCCTGCTTGGTCTATTGATGCCCTGGCTACTTCTGATGCTTACCATGATTCTTCTTCCTGCCAGCGTTTTTGGCTCTGAGTTGTGTGAACTTCATGGTTTTGGGCCCAGTATCCAGGAATCAGGCAACGAATTGATGCATTTTATTCAGACCTTGTATCCCGACAGCCAAGCCATCTTCTTTGCTTCATATAATCACTGGCTTGGGACCATTTTCGGCTTGTTGCTGCTGTTAATAGGGCTTGTTTCACTTGTGCTTGCCTACAAGCCCGGCAAAGGCAATTTTAAACCATGGATTGTCCTTGGCCTTACAGTCGCCTTTGGGATAGCAGCCATGCTGATTCCGGAAGACTGGTTGTTGACCAGGTTTTCACTGCCATTGGAAGGTAATTCCGGCAGAAATATCACTCAGATTTTTTCACTGTTTCATTCCGAGAAGGCTAGGACAGCATTGTTCAGATTGACACTCGCCTTTACTGGGCAAGAGGTACTACCTCCTGTTTTTGTATATGCCAGAATGACGACGGTGCTAATGGCGATGGCCATTCCATTGCTGGTGTCCGCTGGAGTCGTCCTAGGGGCAGGCTACTTCCTATCTTTAGTTGGCGCTGCATCCATCGTTCTTAGTAGCGGTATATTCCAGTATCTGGTTTCAGACCATCCAATTGGTGCTGCGTCCTTTGCAACGCCATTGATTTTTTTAGCCTTTCACAAGGTTTGGTCTAGTGATGGAAAAGATTGGACCGGCCGTTTTGCTGCTGTTTCTGCTCTGATTTTTCAGTGGTTTTTGTTCGATCTTCGTGTTGAAACACTGGCGCTGTGGGTTATTCCCAATCTATTGGTTTTAATTTCATGGTTGAAAGGCAAATCTCCTGAATCGTTTTGGGAATCCACGTCTGCCAAGATAGTTAGCGCGTACAAAAACCTAGTAGCTCAGCCTGTTGGCGCGATTATCGTCGTACTTAGCGTTGTACTTGTGGTTTGTCTTTCAGTTATAGTTGTGTATCTGCCCTTATGGTTTTTCGATAGGCCAAGAACCTTGGTCTATTTCCCCTTCATGATGGCTACCGTCTTTTGGGGAGGCTTCTTTCTTGGCTTGATTAAACTGGCTTCATGGCTTTCTATTGCTGCTATCGCGTTGATTGGATTGGGGATGTTGACTGCATTTGTAAGGCCGTTGGCTTCCTGGGGTATTGGATTGGGATTCATCGCACTTATGTCTGCGAATTGGTACAGGTATCAGGGACACTCGGAGTACGAGTTTGTCAGGCTTGTTACACCCATGGTTCCTGTTGGGGTTTTGTTGGGCATCCAGTATCTAGGCAGGCACAAGCATTTGTGTTTGCCAGTAGCTGCTGGGTTGCTGGCTTTGTCAATTATATTGACATTGCACGGCCTTGCCCCTGAAGGGGCGACTTGGAAACGGAAGTTTGCGACTCCTGCCATAACCATGGAAGACAATTCGATCGAGGCGAAATACATAGGAGGTCTGCTTAGAGCTGACCCAGACACCTGTTTGGTGGCACCAATAGTTTCAAATGAGATTATTGGTGACCATATTGTGCCAGCCAATAAAGCCAAGCTGGATGTGATAGTCATGCGCCAGGACATGGCCTTTCGTGTTCCTTTGGGTATTGATGCCAATAATCCGGGGGAGATCACTAAGTTGAGGCCTATGCTTGATTGTATCTGCGATGAAAGGCTCGTTTACTTGGGATTGGATTGTTTGTTAGAAGGCCTAGATTATTGCGAAAAACTTGATTGTAAGGTTATTGGTCAAACTGAGGCAGGGGTGGAATTCTTTAATAATCCAAAGAGGTTCGGAAATAGGAGGGAGGCAGACAGGAGCCTGCGGGTGTGCTGGATGGAGGGGCTGTAGCGGGGCGGCTCCAGCCCCTGTCCTCTTTCCCCTTCCCCTGCTATATTCCCCTCGATCACCAACGGGAGCTGTCCCCTGTGAAAGACACCGTCCTAGAGCTTAAAAATATTACCGATCAGCTTGTTCACGACCTGTCGGGCCTTAAATTTGGTCCGCCTGTTACCCACGTGTACCAGCCACTTGAATATGCCAGAGCTTCTTGGGATTTGTACTGCTCTAAGTATGGCCAAGGAAACAGACGCGTCATCTTGGTTGGAATGAACCCAGGTCCTTTTGGTATGGCTCAAGTTGGAGTGCCTTTTGGAGAAGTCAGTCTGGTCAGGGATTGGTTGGAAATTTCTGCTCCTATTGATAGACCGAAGAACGAGCATCCCAAGCGCCAGATCCAGGGTTTTGAATGTAAACGCTCTGAAGTTTCAGGTGCCAGATTGTGGGGTTGGGCCAAGGAAAAGTTCGGGACTCCACAGGCCTTTTTCAAGGATTTTTTTGTTGTTAACTGGTGCCCTCTGGTAATGATGGAGGAATCTGGCAGAAATCGAACTCCAGATAAGTTGCCAGTTGATGAAAGAACTCCCCTGGAACTTGTTTGCGATCACGCCTTGAAAGCCACAATTGAATTGTTTGATCCTGAATTTGCAATTGGAATCGGGGCCTTTGCCGAATCAAGGGTCCGTCATATCTTTGGAAAAACACCAAACATGACAATTGGCAGAGTCTTGCATCCAAGCCCAGCAAGTCCCTTGGCAAACAAGGATTGGCCCGGACAAATGGACCAGGCGCTAAAAAAGCTTGGTGTGTTTTAGTTTGTATTAGGAAGGTCCCAAATCAACGGCTGATTCGCAGCAGGGATTTTGGAAAGGTTCAAAAACAAGCCTAGAACAGTCCACCAGCGGCGACGATCAGGCCCGCGAAAACAACGGAAACCATCGACATAAGCTTGATGAGGATGTTCAAAGATGGACCAGTTGTGTCCTTGAAGGGGTCGCCCACGGTGTCGCCAACGACGCCTGCCTTGTGGGCCTCAGAGCCCTTGCCACCGTACTGGCCACTTTCGATGAATTTCTTGGCGTTGTCCCATGCACCACCAGCGTTGTTCAGCATGATGGCTGTTACAAATCCAGTAGATAGACCGCCGATCAGAAGGCCCATAACGCCGGTCACGCCAAAAACCAGACCAGTGGCGATTGGGGTGACAATGGCCAACATGGCTGGAACAATCATCTCACGCTGGGCGCCACGGGTGGAGATGAGAACGCACCGGGCGTAGTCCGGCTTCTGGCTTCCGTCCATGATACCAGGCATTTCCTTGAACTGGCGGCGAACCTCTTCAACCATGGAACCAGCAGCGCGGCCAACGGCCTTGATAGTCAAAGCCGCAAACAAGAAAACCATCATTGAGCCCAGGAAAAGGCCTGAAATAACAGCAGGATTCATCAGGCTGACATCGTAGGCCGCCATAAAGTCGGACATCTGAGCCTCAGAAATGTTGATGATTCCTTGGCTTCTGTCAGTGGCACCCTTAACAAAAGTGATGGCTCCTTTGACAAACGTTCCATCGGCGGAAGCTTCGATTCCCCTAGATATCCAGATACGGACTTCTTCGATGTAGCCGGCCAATAATGCCAACGCGGTCAAGGCTGCGGAACCAATCGCAAAACCCTTGCCGGTTGCGGCGGTGGTGTTACCCAGCGAGTCCAAAGCATCTGTACGCTGGCGCACTTCTTTGGGCAGGTTGGCCATTTGTGCGTTTCCACCGGCGTTGTCAGCAATTGGGCCAAAGGCGTCTGTAGCCAAAGTAATACCAAGGGTTGCCAGCATACCAACCGCGGCGAATCCAATGCCGTACAGGCCAAACGCAAACTTGCCTTCCTGGAAGCCTCCTGGAGCCCAGAAAGCCACCAAAATGGCCGCGATAACAGTCAAAACAGGGATGGCAGTAGACATAAACCCGACTGCGATGCCATCAATGATGGTTGTTGCAGGTCCCATCTGGGCCTGTCTTGCAATGCCCTTGGTGGGAGCGTACTCGTCGCTTGTGTAGTATTCAGTCGCTTGGCCAATGATTACACCGGCAAATAGACCCGCAACCACAGAAATCCAAACGCCTTCAGGTACTATGCCCAAATAACTCATAAACCATACGGCTGGCACTATAAGTACGGAAGCCCCGAGTGTTCCAAGAAGTAAAGCACGCAGAAGGTTCTTTTGGGTGGCCTCTTCTTTTGTACGAACAAAGAAAATGCCGATAATCGACAGGATTGTCCCGATTCCAGCCACAGTCATTGGGGCCAAAACGGCGGTAAGATTCATACTTTTATCAACGAAGGGTAGGGAGGCTCCAAGAGCCGCTGTGGACAGGATTGATCCACAGTAGGATTCATAAAGGTCAGCGCCCATACCAGCGACGTCCCCAACGTTGTCACCAACGTTATCAGCGATTGTTGCAGGGTTTCTGGGGTCGTCTTCCGGGATTCCAGCTTCAACCTTTCCAACGAGGTCAGCACCCACGTCTGCGGCCTTGGTATAGATACCTCCGCCAACTCGGGCAAACAATGCCTGGGTTGAGGCACCCATTCCGAAAGTCAACATGGTGACAGTGATCTCCACCAGCTTTTTATGTGGTGTGGTGCCTGCCTTAACCAGGGTCAAGCCCAAGAACTCCCAACCAGTCTCCATGTGGGCTGGGGTGTACACGAGATTGTCCAGGATCAGGTACCAAAGGGCGATATCCAACAACCCAAGGCCAACAACAACCAAACCCATGACTGCGCCTGAGCGGAAAGCCACTTTCAGTGCGCGGTTTAGAGAAGTTGTAGCCCCCTGAGCGGTGCGGTTAGAGGCATAAGTAGCAGTTTTCATTCCAAGATAACCGGCAAGTCCAGAAAAGAAACCGCCGGTTAAAAAGGCGATTGGTACAAACGGGTTTTGGACACCCGCGAAGGCCAAAGCAGCCAAAATGACCAACAAGACCACAAAGACGATAGTGACCACTCGATACTGACGACCAAGGTAAGCATAAGCCCCTTCACGGACTGCCTTGGCAATCTCCTTCATTAGGTCAGTGCCTTCATCAGCTTTTTTCATCATCCGATAAAAGACAAAAGCCATTACTAGCGCGATTACTGAAGAGATCGGCGCTATCCACCAAAGTGCCTTGACTGTGGCAATATCTGCCGCCATGGCAGGTTTTGCCATGAACAGTCCCACGACCAAGCCTGCAACCATCGTTACAACGGCTTTGACCTTGTCTGCAAACCCATTCATGCTGACAACTCCTGAAAGTGCGGCGTCAGACGGGACACCTACCGGCCTTGGAGGGTAAAAGTCCGTAATTCTTTAAGCAATTTACGAGCTTTTACTAGATCCATCAAATTTACACTCCCAAGGCGGCGGAATCATCGCACAGTAAGCAAATCTTTGCAATAGTTTGGGGTATAAAAAGCTTGTAAAATCAATGAGATGAGGTAGCTTATGTCCGCTTGGCGACATGGCCAAGTGCACAAATTACTGTCATCTAGTGGTTTCCAACTTTTGTAAAACCTGCCTGGCCAGTATATCGCCCCATTGCTGTCCTGCCTCCATAGACTCCTTGGTCATCTGAGGTTGGGCTTTAATAAACTTTTGCCCCACAGGGCTTTTATAAAACTCTATAAGTCCGTCTATGTCAGCCTCTTCGAAATGCCTGGAATAGATTGGAACTATCATGTCTACCAGCTGTTCCGGCTTTGCAAGCTTCTTAAACTCAGTGATGAATTCTTTGGGCAGATCCGGCAGTTGTTCGAACTGGTCAAGCATCGCGTCCATGACCTGAACCCCAAGTTTGCTGACTCCAACTAAGTCAAGGAGTGTACGAATCTTTTGTTCTTTGCTTGCATCAGCTTTTGCCTTGGATGCCGCATTTGCTTGGGCGGCTGCATTTACAGCAAACAACATGGTGATGGCGATTGCGCATAGTTTCAGCGTTTTTGACATTCTATTTCCTCCCATTCAATCAACTTCTTCCCACTCTACATCGATGACTACGTCCTCTGGCGCAGGTCGTTCATGATGTTGGATTTTTTGGATTTTTCTGCCAATAAACCAGTAGTAGAGCAAGTCTCTGGTCCAGGGTATCAACAATAACAGAGCCACAATGTCAGACAAAAAACCTGGGATCAGCAGCAAAAGACCAGCCATCCAAATAGCGGTGGTAGCAAGCAGTTGCTTGCCTGGTTGTACTCCAAATGCCCAAATATCTCGGGCTCTTCCAAATGCACCGCGTTTTGGTATGGTCATGAGCGTAGTGCCTGCAATCGCAGAGACTACCAAGGCCAGGAATACAGGCAGAAACCCAAATGATATTGAAGCTCTATAAAGCACGTGCAGTTCTGCAATTGGCCATAAAATCAGGAGTATGATGTATAAACACCCCATCGCATTCCCCGACAAAAGCGATTGATGATAATTGATTTAAATGAGAATGACACCGGAAATGGTCGATCTTGTGGAAAGAATGGTAGGATTAGAGGTCTCTGTCGCGAAGGAGCTGCTAGGTGCCTACATTGTCTAAGGATTCGATAGAAGTTACAGTAAAAGCCCCTGGGATTGCGGTTGGGGTTGTGTTGATCGACGGATGTGTCAACTCTCAGCCGCCAAAGGAACTGCTGGTAGAAATTGAAAAGGCGGTTAAAGGGATTTCTTTGCAGGACCCAGAAGGCGAAGCCAGGCGGGTTGCGGTGCGAAACATGCTTAGACACGGGCGCTATAAGCCGACTGGTAGGGGTAAGCCTGCCTCGGAGTACCTAGTTCGTGCGGCTAGCGAAGGGAATTTTCCACAAATTAACGTTCTTGCGGATATAAACAATTTAGTGTCATTGGTTTCAAAATTTCCTATTTCCATCATTGACTTAGAGTTGGCTGCCGCAAATACTTATCAGGTTCGTTTTGGTGTGGAAGGGGAGTCCTATGTCTTTAATCCATCGGGTCAGGAAATGGAGCTTCAGGATTTGTTGCTAGTAGCGTCGCTTGATAGACCTCTTGCCAATCCAGTCAAGGATTGTCAGGCCACAAAAACTAGTGACAAGACTACGAAGGCTTTGGGCTTTTTGTATGGGCCCAGTTCTTTGGCCTCGGAATTGCAGGTGGCGACGCGCTGGATGGCTGATTTAATAGCTGAATTTACTGGGGCGAATGTCTCCCACTGGATGCAGATAAATCCCTGATTTATCAAGCATTGTGTTTTAGCTTTGGCCAAGGGGGTGGCCTTTGAAGACTGACTTTTGGGCACTGACCGACATAGGCAAAGTTAG
>DUVQ01000107.1 GCA_012840965.1 Oligoflexales bacterium
ATGCCAACTATCTTTGTTAATGTACTAGTTTTGGCTCTTGCCTTTGGAAATGCTTGCGCTGATGACAACAACAAAGACGCTGTTGAAGTTGTTGACGACGCCAAAGCAGATACCCCTGATTCGCCTGGAGATGAAGACGAGCAACCAGGGCAGGATGACAGTGTGCAACCTGTTGGAGAGTGGGGCAAATTCTTTGATAAAAGGGATTGGAGCGACGATGGTAAACGCCGAGTTGTGATTTTGCATACAAACGACCTTCACTCATTTGTAAGCGGTTTGGGCCCATTGGCTGACTATAGTCCAGATGCGGAAAACGAAGATGGCACGATAGGTGGGTTTGCCAGAATTGCGTCTTTAATTGATCGTGAGCGAAACGACCCACGGCCTAGCTCGTCTGTTTTGGTGGTTGACGCAGGTGACTTCACCTTTGGGACTGCATACGCATACCTGGCTAGAACCCTTGGTTTGGAATTAAAACTTATGGAGGCCTTGGGTTTTGACGCAACGACCTTTGGTAACCACGAGATGGACTGGGGCCCTGCTGGGACTGCGTCAGTTGTTGAAGCCGGACTTACAAGTGACAGCAAATTGAAAATTGTTGCGTCTAACC
Organism: Oligoflexales bacterium; assembly: GCA_012840965.1. Classification (GTDB taxonomy): domain Bacteria; phylum Myxococcota_A; class UBA9042; order DTJE01; family DTJE01; genus DUVQ01. The sequence continues at coordinate 611 of DUVQ01000107.1, forward strand.
TGGTTTTCGATGAGGAAGACCCGGCTGATGACGTTTTGGCGGCTTTGATGGGAACCAAGGTTTTGCCGCATCACACAATCACCATGGATAACGGTATCAAAGTCGGTATTTTTGGGCTGCTTGGTACTAACGCCCTGAAGCTTGCACCACATGCCGCCCCAGTAACGGTGGCATCACCAGCAAAGGCCGCTCAGGAGGTGGTCGACCACCTTCGCGAGGTGGAAAAGTGTGATTTCATTGTAGGTTTGTCCCATGGGGGAGTTGGTGAGGGAGATATTCCAGGGGAAGATGAGGAGATCGCAGGACGGCTCAAGAATGTTGACGTGCTAATTACCGGCCATTCACACACCTTGATGAAAGAGGCGAAAATGTACGGTACCACCCTGGTAGTGCAGGCTGGTAACTATGGTCAGCACCTTGGCAATCTGGTGATGGTGGAAACTGAAGACGGCTTTGAGCTTGAGTCCTGGGAGACCATCTTGGTTGATGACTCCATTCCTGGGAAACCTGAAATACTGGGGATAGTCGCCGAGGCAGAGGCTCAACTGGCCGACACCATGTTTAAGGGCCTTGGTTATGGTTATAACACCCCAATTGCCACAACTGACTTTGACCTGCCTACAGTTGAGTTTTCTGAGTCGGGGCTTGGAGATTTTGTTGCTGATGCCGTGCGGGCGGTAACCAACAAGTATGACCCCAAAGGGCCGATTCAGGTGGTTTTTGAGGCGAATGGCGTCATCCGTGATGGTATTAAAAAAGGCAAGACCGGCGAGATTAGGGTTGGCGATCTGATTCAGATTTTGCCACTTGGACTTGGTCCTGACGGGGAATTGGGCTATCCAATGCTGGCCTTCTATTTGACGCCAGCGGAAATCAAGCTGGGCCTTGAGGTCATTGTTGGAGTGGCCCCACTGATAGGTGCCGACAGCTTTTTCCTGCAGGTTTCTGGTCTTAAGTTTGAATACAATAAAAACGGCGGGCTGCTGGACATGGTTACAAAGGTGTGGCTAGGCGACGAAGAGACTGGATATGAAGAGACGCCACTTGATACTTCCAAAGCTAACAACCAGCTAATCAGATGCGCTGCGAATCTGTACATTGCCCAGATGCTTTCAGTGGTTGGCAGTTATGGGATTGAAATCACTATAAAAGATGAAAATGGAGACCCGATTGAAAACTTGGGAGAGGCCATTGTTGACATGGACCCAGAAAAGGGTGGGATTCAGGAGCTAAAACTGTGGCGCACGCTGATAGATCATGTAAAGTCCCTGCCAGCGAAAGATGGCGAGCTTCCAAAAATCCCCGAGCGTTACAACGGCCCGCTTGGCAGAATGATCAGGAAGTAGCTGTCGACTGATTCACGGTCCTTTTGGGACTAGAGCCTCAGTAAAATCATTTGATAGTTTATGAGATGCCCCTTCCGGTAATCTGACAGTGTGAGTTGGGAATGCAAAGGCCACTCCAAGGTCTTTAGCTATCCTAAGAATCTGCAGATTTAGAGCTGTCCGAGTTTTCATTTCAGTAACCCAGTCTGGGGCTACCATAAAACAATAGAGTTTTATATCCAGGGAATGAGTGCCAAAGTTTTCGAGCTCCACTATGAAGTAGTCGGTCCTCATCCCTTCCAAATCTAAAATGGCCTGGCGAATAGCTTGGCAAAACTGCTCAACTTTTTCAGGAGGAGTATCCATCGTAATTCGCAATGTTGTGGAATAGCGCCTGTACTCTCTGGCTCCTAAGTTGTCTACTGCAGAGTCCATCAAATTCGCATTCGGGAATGTGATAAGCGAGTTATAAAAGGTGCGGATCCTAGTTGACCTGAATCCAACCTCCTCGACAGTGCCCTCAGTACTGCCAATTCGAATCCAGTCACCTATCTGAAATGGGCGATCTACGAAAATCATCAATGAGCCGAAAAAGTTAGCAACGGTGTCCTTGGCAGCTAATGCGAATGCCAATCCGCCAAGACCAAGACCTGCCAGAAGTGACCCAATATCTACGTGAAGATTTTGTAGTATGAACAACCCACCAATGACAAACATCATCACTTTCATGGTCTTGCGGACCAATGGTACTAGCTGATCATCTAACTTGGTTTCGGTTGCTTCAGCTTTTTTGGCCAGGATATCAGACAATATATCAGCCATCCGATAGCCAAACCAAACAACACTGATCATAAAAAGCACCTTGGTAGCAAAAAGAACTACCCGATTAACCCCGGCGGTGAAACCAATAAGTGGGAAACCTAACCAAAAAACGGCCGCCATTGCCAAGGTTCCAAGTGGAGCCCCGACTGTGTCCAAAGATTTGTTGATCCAATGGTTTTCTTTCTCGGTATTTAAAGTTCTACGGACTTGTAGCTGACTCAGCCACAGAATTACCCTTTGGGTTATTAGGGCGAAGAGAATCAAAGCGAATACAAAAAAGAGCTGCCACAGTTTTACCCCGACGACAGGGGTTTTTAACCAAGAGGGTAATTTGTCAACATTAGCTGACAAATCAAATGGAAACGTTGCGCTGTAAAGAGTTGGGATGTTGTTTAGAACATCACTTGGAAACAGCCATCGTCCATCTTTTTTTTCAAGGTATATTGGTAAAACCATGCTTGTAAATGGCTCATACCGACTGTTACCCGCGGTGTCTGTGTAGTAGGGATCATCTGGAATTCGATCAATGGGAGGAAAAAGTCCACGAGAATCCATGATTCGCTTTAGCTTGATCGCAAGCTCCGAAGCCGATTCGGTGGTATCGTTAAGCATAGAGGTATCAAAGCAAGCAGAAGCCCTGCCCGGGCTATAGCTGCCTTCTTGGAGCCAACTATGAAAAGTTTCCATGGCCGAGCGCGGACTGGAACAGGGGTCGTCAACCGAATGACTGGAATGGGGCTGTGTAGCCTTATTGTCTTGTTGACGTTGGGAAGTTGATTGAAAGACTACGTAGTCCTCCATCTGCCCCTTAGCTGGGGAAGCAACTAATACGACTGAGACCAGCAGGATTAGAAAACGCATCATACCTCCAGTTTAAGAGGAGTGTACTTTATCAGAGATATATCTGAAATGGGCTAAAAGAGTCCGGTCAGTTAAGAGAAAGGCGGACATCACCCAATATTTCAAGGCTTTAGAGCAAAACCACCTTCAATCGAACAATGGAAGTGTGATTTTAGGTGGTTTTATTTAAAAACTAGCGGTTGCAGCCGTACTTGGCGGTGCCTTCCAGGTACTCTTCGATGCGCAGTAGTTCGTTGTACTTGGCGATGCGCTCGGACCTGGACAGGGAGCCTGTCTTGATGTAGCCGGTGTTCATGGCTACTGCCAAGTGGGCAATGGTGACGTCCTCGGTTTCGCCTGAGCGGTGAGACACGATGCTGCGCATGCGGGCGGCTGTGGCCATGTTAATGGCGTCTAAGGTCTCGGTCAGCGAGCCAATCTGGTTTAGCTTGATCAAGATAGCGTTGGAGGCCTTTTGTTCAATGCCTCTGGCTAGACGAAGTGGATTTGTGACATAAAGGTCGTCACCAACGGTCAGGATCTTGTCGCCACGCTTGGCAGTCAGGCCAGCAAAACCTTCCCAGTCATCTTCGGCAAGCCCGTCTTCGATGGACACAATTGGGTTGTGGTCGGTCAGCGCCACCAGATAATCAACCATCTGGGCAGAGGTCAGCTCGGAGCCGTCAGCCTTGAGGGTGTAGATCCCCTTTTCGGCGTCGTAAAACTCGGAGGCGGCGACGTCTAGGGCGATGGAGATGTCTTCACCTGGTTTGTAGCCCGCCTTTTCAATGGCTTGGCAAAGCAGCTTGATGGCCTCTTCGTTGCTGCCTAGATCGGGGGCAAAACCACCCTCATCACCAACGGCAGTGTTCTTTTTCGCTTGGGTCAGCAGCTTTTTTAAGGCATGGAAGGTCTCGGCGCCATAGCGCAGGGCCTCACGGAAGGTGGGGGCGCCGTGGGGAACCAGCATGAATTCCTGGATATCCAGGTTGTTTGCAGCGTGGGCGCCACCGTTGATGACATTCATCAGCGGGATAGGCAGAACGTGGGCAGACATGCCGCCGATGTATCTAAACAGTGGCAGATCTACGTAGTCTGCAGCGGCGTGTGCCGCGGCCAGCGAGACGCCCAGGATTGCATTGGCGCCAAGGTTTGTCTTGTTTGGGGTTCCATCAAGGTCAAGCATCGCTTGGTCCAAGGCCCGCTGATCCAGGGCATCGAGACCAATAACTTCCTCGGCGATTTTGTCGTTGACGTTTTCGACCGCTTGTAAAACACCCTTTCCACCGTAACGGGATTTGTCATCTACGTCACGAAGTTCCAAAGCTTCGTGGGTTCCAGTGGAAGCCCCAGAGGGAACAATCGCGCTACCATGTGCGCCGCTGTCTAAGATTACTTCCACTTCAACCGTAGGAAATCCACGGGAATCCAGAACTTCTCGGGCCAGAACATCGATAATTGTGCTCATGTTTACTCCTTTATGCTAAATCGTTGGTAGTCCAACGAAAACCGCGGGAATGATACCACTGCTTGTTGATGGTGCAAGAGTTAAACTGAAATCGCGGTAAAAATTGGGGCGGGGGACGGGGGCAGGCGACTAGCGGCAGCCTTGTACTCTGGTTCGTGTATTAGCCCTGCAGCCAGAGCCTGTATCGACACAGTCCGTTATGTAGTTGCCTGACTGGCCACAGGCTGGTACTACATTTTCGAAGCCTGTTTGAGTTAAACATGCGTGGCCCGTCCACACGCAGGACCCCTGTCCTGTCTGGGTCTCGGCTCTTTGGTCGCAGTTGTAGTCAAAATTGCCGCACATATTAGTGGTGGAAAACCACCCCTGGACTCCGGGATATACTTTTGCATCGGTGTCACAGCAGTCACCTGTCTTTGTTGCCGTATATTCTCCAGATGCCTTGCACAGACATCTAGGACCAGCAAAGACCCCGAATCCATCACCATCGGCATCCTTGTAGTACATCTGACAACCGGTGGCTCCTGCTTCATCAGTCTCACCGTCGCAGTCGTTGTCCTTTTCATCGCCGCAGATCTCAGTATCCACTGGGCCAGGAATGCATACGTTTAGCACACCATCAGTGCATTTTGGTACTTCCCTGAAACACTCGCCTACACCACAGGAGACCATTTCATCGGTGCTGATTGGATCGTTATCGCAGCCTGATGCGGGGTCACAGCTATCTTCAGTGCACTCATTGTTGTCATCGCAGTCAATGGTTGGGCCACTTACGCACTCACCATCTTGGCAAGTATCCGGATCTGTGCAGAAATTGCCATCAGAACAGGGCTTATTATTATCAACAGGCACTTCTTTGCATTCGCCAGCATCGCATTTGAACTCATGACACTGCTTTGGTTCTTGGTCACAGTCTGCATCTTGTACGCACTGCAAAGACTCGTTGCCATCGTCGTCTGCAACCGTGCCGTCGTCTGCGACTGTACCGTCGTCTGCAGCTGTACCGTCGTCTGCAACCGTGCCATCATCGTCTGCAACTACGCCGTCGTCACCTGAAACCGTGCCATCATCGTCCACAGCGGTAACGTCATCGCTAGGCTGCTGGCGGTCCTGTTCAGCATCACCTATGACGTCGCCATCAGGTTCATCGCCAGTCTGAGAATCGCTGATGGTCTTTGAATCCTTTTCGACAGAATCAAGGGTTTGAGGCCCATTATCTGCGTTACATCCCAATGTAAGGGCTAGAAACGCTGCTAGAACTGGTAACACAAAAACACGAAGAACCATTTAAACACCTCGAAAAACGATGGCGCAAATATTAGGGATAACCCAACGTAAAAACAAGGACATTTGACAGGATCTGGGCAGGATCAGGATCAGGAACAGGGACAGGGACCCTACAATTAGCGCCAGATTATTGTTTTATTCCCTATTAGTTGCGAGTCGGGCTGGATGGTGGTAGTTTACCGCGCCTTTAAAAGGAGGCCCGTTAGTCCCATTTCCTGACTTACTTGGACATGGGACTAAAGAGCTACCATGAGCACACCAACGGCCCAGACAGGATTACCCACCCGCAAGCCAACCAGCTTGGCAATGCGCATTGTCGCGGCAGTATCTGTAATCGTCGGCACCATAGGAATCGTCTGGATTATTCGCTCAGTTGGCATCGACTCCCTAGTCGACGTGATGTCCAACCTTTCTATCCCCAGGTTTTTAGCCCTCCTTGTCTGGTACTACATGATGTTTTTGTTCGATGCGTTAGCCTGGCGTCAGCTTATCAGCGAACCTAGCAGGCCTTCCATCTGGACCCTTTGGAAAGCCGCAATTGCAGGCAACGCAATCAATCAACTGACCCCCAGCGGCAACCTAGGTGAACCACTTAAGATCCTGGTCCTAAGATACAAAGGCGACCTAAAGGAAATCATCGCCTCCCTAGTCGTCTGGAACTTCATGCATATGACCACCACCATGGCCTGCGTTTTGGTCGCTGCAGTTCCAATATTCATTTTCCTAAAACCAGATCTCACACTAATCCTGCTGTATCTAGGCGGCACCTTTGTTTTGGGATTGCCTGCCGCTTTAATTCTTGGAACCTTCAAATACAACATCATCAGCCGACTAGCCGCACTAGTCGCACGCCTTGGCTTCAAGACAAAGCGCCTGCTCCAATGGCAAGAAAAGATTCAATCACTTGAAGGCCACGTCTTTGCCATCCTAAAAGAGCGCCCAAGAGACATCTTGATTGCCCTCGGTGATCTTGTTCTGTCTCGAATAATCAGCATCAGCCTGACCTTCGGAATGGTCTGGGTCCTTGGCATCAAGATGCCCTTTGTAACCGTGATTTATGTGCAGATGCTAACCTTGGCGGTCACGACACTGTTTTCCTTTGTACCAGGAAGAGTTGGGGTAATTGAGGGCTACAATGCCATCATTTTCAAGACCCTTGAATATACCCCACAAGTTGGCTTGGCTGTCTCCATAGTTACCAGAATTATTCAGGTAATTACCACTGTTTTTGGAGTACTCATACTGGCCCGCCCGATGCTTGAACGAAAGCATCAGGAGGAGGTGCAACCATGAACTATTATGTTATTGAAAACACGGGCAAATGGGCCGACAAGCAACTACTTGGCCTATTACCAACAGTAAGGGCCATCTTTCAGGCCAAAGCCGCGGGAGCAACGGAAGTCACCATCCTTTCCAACGACCCTGATAAAAAGGTGCCTCCAAAGGGAAGCCCGCAAGACGTCAGCGTTAAATACGCCGCCTTACCATCTGGGTCCACCAACTTGACTGACCTAGCCAACCAACTAGCGGCCGACACAGACGGGCCAGTATTCATCGCTGACAGCAACATCATCTTTCAGCGCGATTTCGTTATTAAGGCCATATCTGCCGAAAGCAACACCCTTTTTAAGGCCAAGTCCGAGCCTGTCGCAGTCATTCGCCAAAACGAAGGGGCGTACGTCGACAAAGACTGTGAAGGACAAGCATCCGAGATTGAAACCCCAGCGGGCTTAAAGGCCGCCAAAAAGATGCTTTACAAAGGTCTTAAAAAGCCCCTGCTTGTAAATGGCCTTCTTGCAACATTCATACAGCGTCCAATTGCACACATATTTACAGTCGCAATCGTCAACACCTCCATTCGCCCAAACCACGTCAGCATTTTTGCAATGTTGGTTGGCCTGTCTGGCGCTGCCTTGTTGTTTTTTGCAGGCCCAAACGCTTGGGTAATGCAACTTGGGCTCTTTTTGTACTTCATGGGCTCTGTATTTGACTGTATCGACGGCGATTTGGCCCGTTTAAAGCACCAAGGCACTTATCTTGGTTCTTGGCTCGACACCATCGCTGACGACAGCTCAACCACCGCCATCTTGTTTGCACTTGGTTACTACGTGGCCCAACAAACTGGAAACATAAACTGGTTTTTGCTTGGTGCAGGCGGCGGAGCAGCCTTTTTGCTAAGCGAATCATACATTTACTACCATCTTTTAAGGATTTATCACTCAGGCGACGTCTTGGATTTTGTCTGGGCATCTGGAGTTAAAAAACGCGCCAGTGCCGAATCAATAGTTGACTACCTGATGCTGTTCGTGAAAAGAGACTTTTTCACGGTCGCCCTGTTTATCCTGGGAATGTTCAACAAAGTCCACTGGGGCCTAGTCTGGCTGTCGGTAATGATGTATTTTTACTTCGCCTACGTTTTGGTAGATATCATCCTCAGCGCCAGAAATCCTGGCTGGCGATACAAAAAGGATTAGGTCGGAGGCAATCATGAGTACAAGAGCAATCATCTTGGCCGCAGGCATAAGTTCGCGAATTTTTGAACTTACCAAGGGGCTGCCAAAAGGCCTGATGGAGATAAACGGCGAGTCCATCGTTGGCAGGATCGTCAGGCTTTTGAAAGCCACAAAAGTCGATGATATCACCTTAGTAGTAGGTTATCGTGAAGAGCTGTTTCGAGAAAAATTCCCAGAATGTAACTTTGTGACAAACCCTGATTATCGTTCAACTAACACGTGTGTTTCGCTGGAAATGGCCTTAAAATCCAAAGAAACAGACAGCGTTTTCATAATAAACGGTGACGTCTATTTCGAAGAAGACATCCTGCCCCAGATGCTGGCCAGCGGTCATAAAACTGTGGCAGCCGTGTCTTTGCATCCATTGACCGATGAAGAAATAAAGGTTTTGGTAACCGATGGAAAAATCACAACAATTGGGAAGCATCTAAACGAAGAAATCGCCTATGGCGAGGCCTTTGGCATCTACTTGATTTCCCCAAAATTCGCCGTTTACCTGAAACGAGAATTAAAGCTGCTTAATAATCCCTTGCTTTTTTATGAAGCAGGCATGGATCGCCTCTTGGCTGGTGGCCACGTCATGAACGTACTAAACGTAGGCGACTCAGTAGTCCAAGAACTTGATTTTCCTGCCGATTATGAGGCGCTGGTCAAGATTATCGCGGCCAAATCGGAGTGGCACAATGAGCTTTAAAGATAGGTATCACGGGCTTTTACCCGGAATTCGCGTCAAGGGGAATATCGATAACTATGATTTTTGGGGGATTGTTTTTGGACGTCCTGTCGCCTTCTTGATGCTTTTGGCCATTGGTGATGTAAGATGGCTGACGCCCAACATGTTGACCCACGTTTCAAATCTGTTGCTTGTAGGTGGCGTGGCTGCAATATTGATGGGACCTGGACCATGGGCGATTGCGGCCGTCGTTTTGCTTAATCTATCGGCGGCATTCGACTGCGCCGATGGCCAACTTGCACGATATCGCAAAAGTGGCTCACTTTTTGGGTCTTATTACGACAAAGTTTCAGATCATTTTGGAACCGCCTTAATCTTTTCTGCTTTGGCATGGGTGGCCTTTGAAAAGACTCAGCAACCAGTCTATTTCCTGCTGGCAATAGCCGCCATCTCTGGAAATCTTATTGTTGGCTATGTCAAATGGATTACGGCCGCTCACAACAGGCTTGATGACAAGCCGGATCATGACCCAAACCAAAGCAATTTCAAGACGATACTGCTGATTTTGCGCAGGGCGCTTGAGTTTCGCGACACCGATGTTTACCTGTGGGTCACCATCGGCCTTATCTTTAATCTTCCTGAACTGACCTTGATACTGATGGGCGTCTCCCAGACCATAGTTGCCATAATCTCGACCATCTACAGAGGGATGCAGATGGCCAGGCCTGAGAAGCCCTAACCAGCAAGGTGAACTCTTAACCAATCAATCACATCCTTGGTGACTTCATCTCGATTGGTCTCGTTTAAAACCTCGTGGCGGGCGCCTTCATATATGCGCCAAGTCACGTCGGCCATTCTGTTCTTTTTGTATCTCTTTGCCAGGGCCAAAACACCCTTGCCCTTCAGCCCAACCGGGTCCTTGCTGCCTGCAATCATGAACACTGGCAGCTTTTTTGGAATCCTTGCCTCGTTTAAGGGCAGCCAAATGGTATTCAGCAGGGCAAGCATCTCAACAAAGAAAGAGTTTGGAAATGGCTGGCCACACAGAGGGTCATCCACATACTTGCGCACTTCAGCTGTATCTCTGGACAACCATTCTTTGCCGGTTGGACCGCCTTTAAAATCATCATTAAAGTTACCTACGGTCAACTTTTCAAGCAACGTCGCCGTGGTATCTGGACCATCAAAACGAGTGATCAGCCTTGCAGCCACCAACCCAACTTTTGCCAAGGGGTTATAACCATTGGTGCCGCTTAGGATGCAACCGGCCAGCTCATTGCCCCACCTTTGGATATAGGCCTGGGCCAGAAACGAGCCCCAGGAATGGCCAAGCAAAAACAAGGGCAGCCCCGGGTGACGCTCTTTAACAAGCTTGCTGACCTCGTGCAAGTCACACAAAACAGCATCCCATCCGCCTGCACCCAAATGACCAAGTCGCCCATTTACAAGGCTTTTTCCGTGACCTCGGTGGTCCGAGGCATAAACAGCGAATCCCTCTGAAACCAGCGCCTTTGCAAAACGCTCATACCTGGACGCATATTCCTGCATGCCATGGCTGATTTGTACAATGGCCCTCGGCCCAGAATCCGGAACCCAGCCCTCGACGTTGATTTCGACATGACCAAGATTCTTTTCAGAATAACTACTTGCAGAACTTTGGGTCATTTTTGAGTTAAAGGTGAAATTTACGCGTTCCATGATTGCCTCATCTTTAAAAAACTACTTTTGTTGAATCCGGCCAATATAACGACCAATGTCAAATTGAATGACCAGCACTGTTGCTAATATGAGCACTGCTAGCAAAATTGCAACAAGTACAAGGTTATATTGCAAATTATAAAACAGCTGGCCTTCACCAGGAACCGGCATTTTCTTTGGAGCCACTTCCAAGCCATAGCGTTCAGCAATCTTGGTGACCCCAGACAGATGGATAGCCGGAGTGCCAAAATCGCGCATCATTCGTAGCATTGCCCCCTCTTCATCACTGGCCTTTCGAGGCAAACGCTTGTTTACGCCTGGACGAAAGAGCGATCTAGTCAGGTGAGAACCACCACTAGCCTCACCACCTCCGATGTTGATGTAGACCTTGTAGGACTTATCGCCCGCGGCAGCCTCGAAAAGACGCATCCGCTCGTCAATATTGCCAATTAAGGACCCGGTTCGAATCAATGGCACCTTATTGCGTGTTGCAGCCGCTATCGCCAATTCGACTCCAGCTTCCGGCAGTTGCTCGGCGTTGTCATCCTTTCCACCAATACTGGTCGCGATGGAGCGATGATCTATGATTCCAGCGTTATAAAGCAGCCGCTCCATGTCGAGCCAGGTCAGGCGAGGGTCGTTGGCCCCATACATGGAAGCCGACACCGACATGATTGGAACACAGTTTAATTTCATGACCTTACAGGCTACAAAGGCGGCCAGATTCAGGGAAGGAAACGAACCGGACCCACCGATTGCGACATAGTCTCCTTCTGAAACTCCAACTTTGCCAAGCATATCAATAACAACAGCTGCGAAATTGGGGTTGATCGATGTCTGTTTGGCATCGAGATAACCTACAACCGAGGTGATAGGGCTTAAGGAAGTCCCAATCATTCCTGATTCAGCCGGATCCGCGAACTTATCGATTTTCTTGCGTTTACTTAGAACTTCAGCCTTGATTACCTCCATTCCACGCATCTGCAGATTAGCCGCTCTGACCTTTGCATCGTAATAAGGCTGTTTGATGACCACCTTATTCTTTTCCACAATGATAATCGCCAGCACTGCTAAAATCGCCAAGGCAGTCAAAGAGGCATTGGATATTTTTCCAGGGCGCCAATATAGCTTCATACCAGCACCTCGCCGCCAGTAATAAGAATCAGGGCCATCCTAACTATCACCGATGAAAGCAATAAGGTGGAGACCGTCTCCAAAAAGCCCTGCCGATCAATCCAAATCGCAATCAAACCAGGAATGATGTAACCGATAACCGTTAAATCGATTTCGAAGGCATTGGCCTTAAAAGAGAGATAATTCCTAATGAAAGTACCTATCAAAAAGCCGACAAGAATCATCAAAACCGTTCGCCTGCGGCCATAGACCACCATAAAGAACATCATGAAGCGCACTATCAGGTAGGTGAGCATGGCTGCGGCCAAAGTCATGATGACCAAGGAGGGATCTGCAAGGTTTAAGGCAAAATAACCTGGAACTACCATCCCTCCGGCGGCCAGCCCCAAAAACTCAGAAAACAGCAGGCTCACAAAGAGCCCCAAGCCAATTGATATCTGAACCAGATATTCCATACTTACCTACCCATGACTAAAGGTCCGGTTCTTGATGAACTCGTCTAACAGCAATCCATCGCCCTTAATGTTGCCAGCGCCAAGCACCACTGATGATGAACCTGAAAGGGCGATGATGCGTTCAAATATCCTCTCGGTTCGTTCTCCGACCATCGTGTATAGCTTGTTGACCTCGATACCTGCTTTGGTGGCTGCCCTTGCAAAGATCTCGGTGCCGGTGCCTATCAGCAAGAAGGTGTCCACGCCCTTCATTTCAGGAGCCAGTTCCCCCAATTGACGTGACCTGTCGGGGCGATCCTGACGGCAGTTGACAACCACGATTCGCTTGGCAACATCGCTATATCTGGCGCTTACTGAGGCCCAAATAATCCTGTATGAATCTGGGTCATTTGCGGCCAATGCATTGACCCAGATGACTCGCCTACCGTGAAAACTGAGTTCTGAGAGGCGAAGTGCCCCAATATCTGGAGTGGCTGTTTGCATGCCTTTGATCGCGGTTTCGCGGTCGATGTTAAGTAAGCCAGCGACCTTTACTGCCAAAGCAATGTTTTCGGCGTGTTCAAAATACGAAAAACCGGCCAGTTCTTGTGGGGTAACAGCCTCTACCTCGGCCTCACTGACGGCGTGAAATTCAGTTTTATTATCCTTGCAAGCCTGTTGCAACACCTTGTTTTGACTGCGTTCAGCTGTCACAAAAATGCCACCATCAGGAACTGTACCTGCCAACGCCTTTTCTACGTCATCAACAGTGGGCCCCATAACATCAAGGTGGTCGGCCCTTACATTCGTACAAACCCCAATCGTCGAGCGGACCATCTTGTGTTCACTGATCCACTGTGTGTACGGTTGAAGTGCCATGCATTCAATGACGAGGGCATCAATCTGGTAGTCGCGAGTCCACCTGATAATTTTTACTTGCTCAGAGATGCTTGGTTGGCCAAGACGTCGAATCAGGTTTTCAGTTCCATCAGGCAAGATAAAACGGGGACTTGAGCCAGTAGTCTTTGCAATGGTTCTAACGCCACCAGCTCTTAATGAAGCCGCAATCAATCTGGTAACCGAAGATTTTCCTCTGGTGCCATTGACATAGATACGAATAGGAATCTTCTTTAACTGCCTGTTATTGATGACTGACTCGATAACCAGAAAAATCACGATGAGAATAAGAAGGCCTAAAAGGACCCACATCTAAGCACACTCCAGGTAAAGCCTCCGCCACCGCGGCGATGCCAGATCCTACAACTGTAAAGGTTTTGGGGGAAGAGGCATCTGCCCCCAAATTCACACCCCTGTCCCCGTCCCCGGCCCTGTCCCTGGCCCCGCCAACTAGCCCATTCTAGCTCCTGATTGTTTGTTCTTTTTTGCGTTTTATCTCTTCGTTACAGTTGTAAAACATGGTCCGGGGGCATCCTTCCGGACCATGTTGCTGGGTGCCCTCTCGACGTTCATTTAGCTCCAAATCCTGCTAAACAGCACAAACATTTCCCTGTCCCTGCCCCCTGCCCCTGTCCCAGATCCAGGACCCAAATTACCCGCAATTCTCCATAATTCCCCAACTCCCCTGTCAAATCTGCATTTTTTGCTTGACATCCTGGTCATGTAACCCCATCATTCGCAAGCATCCGGAGAGCCCTCCGGGCGCGATGGTCCGCATTGGGCGGACTGGGGAGGTGGGTTATGAATCTGGGACCGACGGCGTGAAGCCCCGGTCTCGTGTCTTGTAAAGGAGGCAAAAATTGAACGCATTAGGCCGTCACCTTGTTGCGGATTTTCATGGCTGTACCGAGGATCTTAACGATCCTAAATTGGTCATGGACGCGCTGGAAAAGGCGTGCGAGGTTGCTGGGGCGACAATCATAAGTCGTTCCGGACATCACTTCAGTCCCTACGGAGTAACGGCCGTTGTGGTGATTGCCGAATCCCACCTCGCCGTCCACACCTGGCCTGAGTATGCTTACGCCGCCGTCGATCTCTTCACCTGTGGCGACACTGTTGATACCTGGAAAGCCTTTGACCTTGTTAAATCAGCTTTTGGGGCAACTCGTGTCGATATCAAGGACATGCCAAGAGGGATCCTGTCTAGGGCAGAAAGGGAAAAAGCAGCTGCAGCTCAGGCAGCTTAGCCCCTGATCAGACGATACCAGCTTGGCTAGCTCTTAAACCAATGCTGGTTAGAGCATCTGAAATTCCTTGGAGTTACCTGCGGTTACGACTGTACAGAATCGCTGTCTGAAGCTGTGTCTAAGGATTGGTCGGTGGCTGGGGACTCGGGGACATCAGCTGATTGCTGGGCGACATCTGGCGATTGCTGGGCAGCTTTTTTGCGGCGAATTACCAAGGAAAGGCTGACACCAACGAGTATAAGCGTCCCAACTAGGGAAACAACCACAACATTCATGCCAGTTTTACTGCTGGAAAACAGACTTTGGGGCTGCTCAAAGCTACGAAACTCGGCTTCAAGCTGGGCATATACCTGGTCTGGATTGACGTCAGCAGGAATCCTCAGCTCAGGACAATTTTTAGCTTCTTGGTCGTTATCAATTGCCTCATATATGACTCCAAGTTGCTTCATCAAGTCGTCTGAAACGCCAGAAGTACCTTCTTCTCCGTATGTGTTCTGAAAAGTATTAAAACCATTTTCATTAAAACCAAGCGCGAGCATTAATGTCTTAGTCTTGCTGGCGTCCACCATGCTCACGTGGACTCCAAGTTCAGTTGGAGTAATCTTGTGGATTTTCCATCCCGAAAGCTCAGACAGATGCCTCTTTAAAGCTTTATCAGCGCAAGAGTCGGCCCTGACTGGGCAGGCAATCATTGTGACAACTGATACGGTGATTAAACTAGCAAAAAAAGCCTTAACCCTCACGAAATCCCCCTTTTAAAAGCTCGTGGCTTGCGAAAGTCTATCACCACACACCATGAAAAACCAGCCAAAACAACCTGCCCCCGCCCCTTCA
>DUVQ01000018.1 GCA_012840965.1 Oligoflexales bacterium
AATCGTACGATTTTGTCTTCGATTGACGGGCAATATCTGGGCCCGCGACTGCCAATTTGCCCTGTATAGATTGGTGCTTGATGCAAATTTTCGCGGACCGCTTGGTGGACCTCGTCGTTTGTCCAGGTAATCCAACAAGAACGTCTAGGCAATGGCTCAACATTACTAAAAAGTGAAAACGGGCCAGCAGTTGGGTCGTTTGGCTGCTCCTCCATGACGCTTAAATCTAAGGAATCCAACGCCAAACGCGGTGGAGTTCCAGTTTTTAGCCTGCCAACTGGAAGTCCAAGCCTGCGCAAAGTATCAGATAACCCGATGGAAGGAGGCTCACCATAGCGCCCTCCCGGAATCTGGTCTTTGCCAAAGTGTAAAAGGCCGTCCAAGAACGTGCCACAAGTCAGGATGACAGCGGCTGCATCTATTTCAGTTCCATCTGATAAAACGACCGCACAAATCTTGTGGTCACTTAATCTTAAATCAATAACTTCTCCTGGAAAAACAGTCACATTAGGGGCTTGTGCAACAGCGCCGCTTACAAAGCGCTCATAGGCTTTCCTGTCGCACTGAGCTCTTGTTGAACGAACTGCCGGCCCTTTGTTGGCGTTCAGTGTGCGAAACTGGATGGCCGACACATCGGTGGCCACAGCCATCAGTCCGCCCAAAGCATCGATTTCCTTGACCAGTTGCCCTTTGCCAAGCCCCCCAATGGCTGGGTTGCAAGACATGCGACCAAGCGCCGCAGGATCTGGGCTAACCAAAATGACTGGGTGTTCAAGCCTGGATGCAGCCAGGGTTGCTTCAACACCTGCATGGCCACCACCAACTACTACAATGGGCAAACTCACCAAGCACCTCCGGCTGGATATTTTCGGCAAATTCGCCGGTTTGTCCAATCACGTCGGTTCGGGAGATTATGGCGCTGGTTTTGGGGGAAAACGCACGGTCTAGGGCGGACTGGTTAAAACGGGTTCGAGCGCAGCCAATCAAGCCTGCTGGCTTGCAGAAGCCTCCGCGTTCGTCTTTTTCTTGGCCGTACGCCTGACTGGGGGTTTTGCGCCCCTTTTCTTGCTGTTGACAATCATAGTGATGTCGTACTTACTCAGAATGCTGTCAATAGCTTCCTGCAGCTCCACCCAAACGGGGTGCATCTTGCACTGATTTTGGAAAGAGCACTCACCCGGGAAGGCAAGGCAATTATTAACGGTTACCGGTCCTTCCATAGCCAAAACGACATCAGACATTCTAATTTGATCTGGCGGCTTACTTAGGCGATATCCACCCGACTTTCCACAGGTTGACTGCACAATCGACGCCTGAGAAAGCTGCTGCATCACCTTCGACAGGAATTGCACTGGAACTTGTTCAGCTTTGGCGATTTCCTGAATGGAAAACCAACGTTCCTCAATCTGAGAGGCCAAAAACCTTAATGCCCTAAAGGCATATTCAGTAGCGCGGGTGAATTTCATACTGCTCCTAAACACAGCAAAAGGATCTTTTAGATACCTGGAGATTTTATTTTTCACAAATGCAAACGTCTACTTATGGCTAATTATTTGTTTTTTTATGATCAATTGAACATGAAAGGGCGATTTAGTTGACCGCTTGGCATCAATTACCTGGTGTTGTAATTGGGAGGTTCTTCGGTGATTTGAACATCGTGAACATGAGACTCTCGCAGCCCAGAATCGGTTATGCGCACAAACACGGCACGTTCGCGTAGGGCAGCCAGATCCTCGGCTCCGCTGTAACCCATACCTGAACGCAGCCCTCCCAACATCTGATAAACCACTTCAGCTAACGGGCCCTTAAATGGCACGCGACCCTCAATGCCTTCTGGAACCAGCTTTTCGGGCTCGTAGTCATCTTGGAAATAGCGGTCTTTTGAACCTTCGCGCATCGCCGCTATGCTGCCCATGCCTCGATAGCTTTTGTAGGCCCTTCCCTGATAGTAGATTACTGCCCCAGGAGCCTCCTCAGTTCCAGCCAAGAGATTCCCAATCATTACCGATTCAGCTCCACAGGCAAGCGCCTTGATGACATCGCCAGAAAATTTGATCCCTCCATCGGCAATAACTGGAACGTCATGCTTTACGGCCTCTTTAGAGCACTTAATAATCGCCGTAATCTGAGGAACGCCAACACCGGAAACCACTCTGGTGGTGCAGATGGACCCTGGCCCAATGCCCACCTTGACCGCGTCAACCCCTGCATCGACCAAGGCCTTGACTGCCTCTGGAGTGGCAACATTTCCGGCTGCGATGTCGACAGTTGGATACAGGGCTTTCAGCTCACGAACTGTCTGCAATACCCCCTCGGAATGACCATGAGCCGTATCCACCACTACAACGTCCACGCCAGCTTGAATTAATGCCTCGGCTCGTTTAAGGCCCTGTGCACCTACGCCGGTTGCTGCGGCAACTAAAAGGCGCCCCTTTGAATCCTTGGCTGCATTCGGGAAGTTAAATTCCTTTTCGATATCCTTAACAGTTATCAGCGCCTTTAGCATCCCGTTATCATCGATGATCGGCAACTTTTCAATGCGATGCTTATGCAACAGTTCAATCGCGCCTTGGAAGGTTATGCCCTCAGAGCCAGTAATCACATCCTTGGTCATGCAGGCAGACACTGGCTGGTTCATGTTGGTTTCAAATTGTAGATCCCTGGAAGTCAGAATCCCGACCAACTTGCCTTCTTTAACAACTGGAAGGCCTGAAATGCCGTGCCGACGCATCGCTTCAACAGCGTCGCCAAGGCGAAAATCCGGCCCAACCGTGACTGGATCGTCAATAATTTTGCTTTCAGATTTTTTGACGCGCTCGACTTCGCGGGCCTGGGCCTCTATGGACAGATTTTTGTGGATAACTCCAATACCACCCTGTCTGGCCATGGAAATTGCCGCTTTAGCCTCTGTAACCGTGTCCATTGCGGCGCTCACCAAGGGAATCCGCAAGCTGACATTACGGGTAAAGCGAGTTTCAAGGCGTACGTCCTTTGGTAAAACTGTGCTGTGTTGGGGTACTAATAAAATGTCGTCGAAAGTTAAAGCTGGCTCGGGATCAAACCATCGCATCGTAATGTCTCCTGTTGGTTTTGGCCGAGGCCGAATGTGTTGGTGCCCCGGGGATGTATTTGTAATAGAATGATGGTCTCATGTCAAAGGTTTGGTACTGGTTTTGGTTGTTAGATTGCGGGAGTGGTGATTTTGGGTGGGGCGGGGGCAGGGGACGGGACAGGGACAGGGACAGGGACGGGGACAGGGACAGGGACAGGGACAGGCTATGGCAGGGCGGGGCAGAGCCCTTCATTTTTGACAACTGCTCCTGCCTTAGCTGCCTCGCAGTAGTTCGAATACAGACGGTTATCGCAGCCACAAACGTTGTACAAGGCAACTTCGCAGCTCCGTGGCCTCTCTTTGCACTGACCTTTAGCAGCGCAACCTACTGTTCCCGTTTGACAAAATTCAGTATCGGAACATTCAGTGAACCTTTCGCAGAGCCCTGAGCCTTGACATGCATAGTTGGTGGTATGAATGTTAGTGCGGCATTTGGCGGCTACGCAGGCGCTTGGATAAAAAACTCCATCACAACCACAGGCCAATTTTGAATTGGCTTCACACTCTTCTTTAGGAACGAGTGTGCACACCCCAGTTTCAGCGGTACATTCATCTTTTTTGCAATACTCGAATACAGTGCATTCATGGTTTGATGAGCAGTTTCTTGTTGAGGCACACGCTGCGAATGTAGGGTCAACCGACATCGAGCTTGCCTGTGCAAGACACTCGTTATTTTATGTTGTTCCATTACACCCGCAAACTGGAACCAAAGTATCAGGACAGGTGGCGGGAACCTTTGTACATACTCCAAAGTCGTCTCCAAAGCACCCCCTTTTGAAACAGAAGTTAGGCTGGCAATCGCCATCATCTACGCACTCCCTGCCTAGGCATGCAGTGCCGGTCTCATCAGTGTTTACCCCCGCAGCACCGGCCAAACAGGCATTGTTGTAAGTGACGCCATCACAACCACAAACGGGCTCAACTAACGTGGGACATGTGCTGGGCTTTGATGCGCACACACCCTCCGTATCTGAACACTCAGTCTTTTTGCAGTAATCGCCCTCTGGACAATCCTCATTGTCGCCACATGTATTTTGGTCTCCGTCATCATCTCCTACGTCATCGGTGGCTTCTGGAGTGTTTTCATCGCTGCCGACATCTGGGGTGTTTTCATCGTTGCCGACATCTGGGGTGTCTCGTTCAGTCAGATCGCCGGTATCTTCCTTGACATCCAAGGTGTCCTGTTCAGCCATATCGCCAGTATCCTCCTTGGAATCTGGGGATGTAGTGCTGTCTGAACAGCTAAGTACAAAGACCACTGCTGTGAAAGCAAGTAACAACGTCGGAATTCTTTTCATGACGACCTCCAAAATGCATAGTTCCAAAGCCTGTAAGGTATCAAGTTAATTCGCGATCATTCTACCAATACAGGAGATGGAACACAAATGATTTTGGGACGGAGACAGGAGCAGGGCCAGGGACGGGGACAGGAGCAGGGCCAGGGGCAGGGGCGGGAGCAGGGACTGGGACAGGCACAGGGCCAGGGGCGCTTTTGCATTTATAGTTTTGGATAATTGGTTTAAGGTTCTATTATTGTTTGGGCGTTTGTTTTAAGGCCGGGTGTTTTGTGAATCTGGATTTATTTGCAGATATTGAAACTGGGGTAGAGGGGGCGAAAGCCTCCTCAAAGTCGACCCATGGTGCTGCCTTGGCGAATCAGCCCCTGGCGGAAAGGCTTAGGCCCACCACCTTGGATGAACTGCAGGGTCAGGTGGATGCAATTGGCCCCGGCAGCTTTTTGCGAAAGGCCATAGAAGCAGATGAAATCCCGTCTTTGATCTTGTGGGGCCCTCCAGGATGTGGAAAAACGTCGCTTGCACGGGTTATTGCAGGGCAAACTAAAGGTCATTTCGTCCTTTTTTCGGCAGTCCTGTCTGGTGTCAAGGAAGTTCGTGAAATTGTTGCAGAAGCTGTTGATAGATGGCAGCGTTTTCAGCGGCGTACCATTCTATTTGTTGATGAAATCCACCGTTTTAACAAGGCTCAGCAGGATGCCTTTTTACCACATGTTGAAGCTGGGACCATCACTTTGATTGGGGCGACCACTGAAAACCCGTTTTTTGAGATCAACTCTCCGCTCCTTTCACGTTGTCGTGTCGTTCGCCTGGAGCCACTAGGCCAAGAATCGCTGATAGCGCTTGCCAAAAATGCTGTTTCAGACGTTGAAAAGGGGCTTGGTTCCAAGGGAGTGTCTGTTGACGATGAATCGCTACGCGCCCTTGCTAGGATTGCAGATGGAGATGCTCGGCGGATGCTGAACTTGCTTGAGGCCGCCGTTGAACATGCAAGCCGTCAAGGGTTAAAGGTCGTTGATCAAGGTGTCCTTGAGACCGTCCAGACAGGCCCATCGCTACGTTATGACCGGGCATATGAAGAACACTACAACGTGGTTTCTGCCTTTATAAAATCGATGCGAGGTTCCGACCCTGATGCGGCGATGTACTGGATGGTAAGGATGTTGGAGGCAGGTGAGGACCCAGGATTTATTTGCCGCAGGATGATTATTTTTGCGGCTGAAGACGTTGGAAATGCCGATCCAAGGGCCCTGCAAGTAGCTGTGGCGGCCAAAGACGCCTTTGAATATCTTGGCTTGCCTGAGGCTGCGATTCCCATGGCACAGGCGGTTACTTACTTGGCTGGTGCCCCAAAATCTAACGCCTCTTACAAAGCCTTGACGTCTGCGCAAAAGGCGGTGCGCCAGTATGGCTCCCTTGAAGTGCCCATGCACCTGCGCAACGCTCCGCACCCAAAGATGGCCGAGCTTGGTTACAGCAAAGGGTACCAGTATCCACACGACTACAAGGGCAATTTTACAACCGACGAGTACCTTCCAAAGGAACTACAGGGCTCGGTTTGGTATCATCCCATCGAAGCAGGCTATGAAAAGACGATTGGCGAGAGGCTTGCTTATTGGCGCGACCTTAGAAAGCAAGCAAAGGAGGGTAAATGATGGAACAATTGGACAAGATGCCTGCTGATTTATCAAAGATTGATGCCTCTGTCGTAGTTTTTGATGACCACTTTGCTATCAACAGCAGTACCAGATGCCAGCATAGGTGCGTCTACTGCTTTGAAGGCGAGCGGGATGGCTATCGAGAAATCCCTACCAACGACGTTATTGAGCTCTTGAAACAAGCGGCTACCAAGGTCAAAGCAGTGGTTTTAATGGGAGCAGAAGCAACGCTGCGTTCTGATTTTGCTGAAATAGTGGCTGCTGGAACGGCCCTGGGATTGGAAATGCGGCTTTCCACCAACGCACTGCGCTTTTCAGATAAGCAGTTTTTGGAGGCCTCGATTGATGCTGGATTGAAGAAGATAGAACTGTCCTTTCCATATGCTGATGTCGAGGTCTACAAGGCCATCACAGGGGCGAAAGAGACTGGGTTTCAAATGCTATTACAAGCGCTGGATAACATAAGGCTCGACGGCAGGATGAGGTGCAATGTCAACGTGGTTGTTAAGCAGTTTTAACATCGACAGGCTAGATGCTGCGATTGATCTGGCGGCTCGGCATTTGGGCCCGGCCATTGGCTTACTGACCCTGAAAAGGTGTCAAGATAATGAACCCAGTAGGGTGGTGACAGCGACTCAACTGCGCGACGCCCTGATCCCGTTGTTATCTGGTTGGAGACATTCCTTCCCCGTGATTTTGCGTGGGTTTCCCATGTGTACAGTGCCAGGTTTCGAGCACCTGGATGCTGACCTTGTGTATATTCGGCAGGGAGTGACCGTCTCAGACAATTTCCAGCGCCAAGACGAGTTCATGTCGATGTACGGGCCTGCTGTTGCTGCCTCGGCCAATCCGTTACCCGAGTGTAAAATCTGTTCTTTGCGCGATATTTGTTACTCGCGCCAAGTGTTTAGAGAAAAACCTAACGACCCTGGTAATTTGCCAATTTCCTCTTCTAAGGACCCGCGGCAAGTGCTGGTTGCTAATCGGACTGACCCAAAGGATGTGGAATTAACGATTTCAAGGCTAATTGCTGGGAAAGAGGCGGTGCTGGCTGGGAAGCAGTCATAGGTTTGGGAGGGCTTAAGTGGTGAAAATTAAACGCGTTGTCTTGCTGGCTGCCGCGCTGTTTTTGGTTGCTGGATGTTCAAGTTCGAGTGATCCGGCGGCGGATTTGGATAATGTTGGAGGGCGGGATCAGGGACAGGGGCAGGACCAGGATCAGGGACAGGATCAGGGGCAGGAGCTGGAGTGGGATGATGATAATGGTGGTGATACTGACCTAGTGCTGGATGATGGTGACGCGGATGCCGAGCTGGACGATGGTGACGCGGATTTAGAGCAGGATGACGGTGGTAATGGAGATACGGATGTGATGCCGGATGACGGTGATGATGGTGACACTGACGTAGCACCAGATGATGGTGATGAAGGCGACACTGATGTTGAACAAGAGGACGATGGCGGTGGGGAAGATACGCCGACTACACTGGTGCTTGCCATTGGGACTTCTGATGATGCGCTGGCGTCTTATCTTATGGATGGTCCTTCTAGCTCCTGGAATATCTTTTCTGGGACTTCCGTTCCGGTTGGACGTCATTTTGATATAGGCAACGTCTCGTATCGTACTGCTTTTAGATTTCCTGGAGTTTTAATCCCGCAGGGGGCTGTCATTGAAGCTGCAACCTTGGCCTTTTATCCAACTAACGAAGTTGACTCATCAAAAAACCTGTGGCTGAGTATTTATGCTGAAAGTGCTGCAAATTCCGCCCCGTTTGACCCCTCAAACACAAATTCTGGTCGCCCAGACCAGCGTTTGCGCACAACAGCTCATATTGATCGCTGGCTTGTTAGATGTAACGATGACTGCACCGATATCACTGAATATGACTGTCCTCAAAGAAAGCTTGATTGTTGGAATCGAGATATCCAGTTTACCTGCCCAAAGGACCTTTCCGACTTGGTTCAGGAAGTTATAAACATCCCCGAGTGGGAATCTGGCAACGCAATCACGATCTTTTTGGATAACGCCGCAACTGACCAAGATGGCGAAAAGTACAAGGGAAGGCGCTCAATCACAGCCTGGGACGAGGAGCGTGGCCTGGAACTGCGACCAACTTTAACGATCACTTATAGATAGGGGCGGGGACAGGGGCGGGGTCAGGGGCGAGAATTTATGAGATATCCAGAACAAATTAATCTGCCATATAACCGTGGAGCTTTACCCTTGGGCTTTGAATTATTGTCTGGCCCAGTCCAAGACGATGCCGACCTAGCCCACTGGGTGATTTTACAAGGGAGACATCTGGTGCTTGCCAAAAGCGAAGGGCAGCCTTCGCTTCCAGTTGGGCAATTTCCAAAAGGATTAACAGTTCTTCAGGGGCCTCTTACCTTTGCTTACTGGCGTGACATGCCTGTGCGGTGCGCACAAATTGGCGAAGCAGATATCCTGCCCGACAGTTTGGTAGCAGAGCCATTTGTGTCCTTCCAGCTTCGTGTTCCAGTTGAACTTTTGACAGTAGCTGGAGTTGGAAAACAGCTGTTGCATGCAGACCTTCATACCGCCTTTTGCCATCGTTGCGCTACACCCACAACACCAATGAAAGGCAGTTGGGGCAAGCGCTGTCCAAACTGTGGCCACGAAAATTTTCCGTCTATTCATGCCTGCGCAATCGTGTGCATTCATCGTGAAAATGAGCTGCTTTTGATTCGCAAACCCGAGTGGCCAAAGGGACGTTTTGGATTGGTCGCCGGATTTTTGGATGTTGGTGAATCCCTTGAAGAGTGTGCCATTCGTGAAACCAAGGAAGAGACTGGTGTAGACATCTGCAACGTCCGTTATGTCGCCAGTCAGGCATGGCCCTTTCCATCTCAGCTTATGGTGGGATTCATAGCCGACTATGCAGGTGGAGACATCGCTATTGGCGACGACGAAGTAGAAGAAGCTTACTGGTTTCCTGTCGATGACCTGCCAATATTGCCATCACAAACCAGCATTGCTGGGTATTTAATCGAAAAAGTCAGTCAAAAACTGCGTGAACCCGGCTCCAAAAGTTAGTTGTGGTTCACATACTCGACCGCTTCCAGCGCGGCTATCGTGCCATCAGCCACAGCGGTGGTTATCTGGCGATATCGCTTTGCCCTGGCCGCATAAATCGCGGCTGACAATCCAGCCGGGCCACCACCCAAAACTATTACATCATAGTTTCGGTTCATAATTTATGCCCCAAGCTTTTCATCAAGGATCTTCGTAATCTGAGCCTTGTTCTGGATGCTGCTGGTTGCCTCCACGACTTTACCGTTGCGGTAGTTCGTTGTTTTCGATAATCTCTTTGTACTGCTCAACGGTTTCTACATGCTTTAATTCGGTATCCAAGGTCATAGTTCCCCCTGCTTTTTTTTAGGCTAAAAATTGTTGCCAAAAATGTCAACTATATCAACTAGATAGCGTCGCCGTCCACATAGCGGGCCAACAGGTCCGCCACTGGAATTAAACGCACCTTGTCTTCACCAACAGTAAGTTCATCACCAGCAAACTGCTTGTAAATGACTCTGTCGCCAACCGCCACGCCATTTCCCACATCGGCACCGACGGCCAAGACCGTCCCCTCAGCCGGGGTTTCGCGAGCAGTGTCAGGCAGGTAGAGGCCACCAGCAGTTTGCTCTTTTGCCTCGATGGGGCGCACCAAAACCAAATCTCCAAGTGGTTGCAAGTTCATGTGTCTTCCTCCCGGCGCTTGCCACGCCAATTTGACCCAAGGCCATGTATCCTTTATTGAGCCATTCGCTCCCTGGGCAGACCCAAGAGCATATCAATCCTATTTTGGTCAAAACCAACAACAATTTGGCCGTTTATCTCACATTGAGGGACACCCATTTGTCCAGATTTTGCGACCATTCGTTGTGCCGCAGCTTGGTCCCTTGAAACGTCGATGTCCTTAAAAGGAACACCCCGCCTGGTCAAATAATCTTTAAGCCTGGTACACCACGGACAAGTGGTTGTCGAATAAACTGTAACACGCTTAGTCGGCCTGTCGCTGGTCCTACTTGCGGTTGGTGCATCATTCAACAAGGCTTCATATTCCGAGATTGGCCTTTCCCCAACCACCGTTGCAAGCACTGAATCACCCTTAGCCAGAATCACAGTAGGAACCAAGGTCACACCAAAATGGGGATGCACCTCTTTGGCTTGACGGACATCAACTATAAACACCTTGGCATCAGGGTTTGCTTGGGCAAATTGCTTAAAAACTGGCAGCTGATTACGGGACTTTTCTGAAAACTCCCCAAAAAAGCCAATCACCACCTTTTGATCTGAGCCAGCTTGAGACTTCAACTGCTCCAAACTATCAATTCTGACCATAGATCTACCCCATAACCAAATTCACAGGCCAAACCGTTTATAACAAGGCGATTTTACAAAGGTCTCAAGAGCGCCTTTAACCACACGACCTGTCAACAAGCCCAAGTCAAAGGCGTCAAGCGACGCGTGAAAGAAAATATATGTCCGGATTCCCAAGCGTCAAGGGAGGGGGGCAGGGGCAGGGCCAGGATCAGGGACAGGATCAGGGACAGGGCCAGGATCAGGGGCAGGAGGCAGGGGCAGGGCCGGGGACAGGGGCAGGAGGCAGGGGCAGGGGCGGGGACAGGAGGCGGGGACAGGGCCAGGATCAGGGGCGGGGACAGGGCCGGGGACAGGAGGCAGGGGCAGGAATTTGGCGAGCTTTCGCGATCTGCGGTGGGGATGATTTTGACAATAATCTGCCGGCCGACGGTAAGACACGAAAGGAGGCTTACCAATAAGGATTGGGTGACGGTTGGGTAAGTTTGTCCTGAAAATTCCAGTTGCTCTGCTTGTTTTGGACCAACTTAGGATGATGACCTACCTCACAAAAAGTTGTTGACAGGTTCCCTCACAGCGTTACGATCTCGCAAACCTCACTAGTGACGGGGTGCAATATGGATTTGATCCAACGAACAAGATTGCTTCTGGTGCTGTGTGCTGCGGTATTGACGTGCTGTAGCTCGGGGCCAAATGGGGGTGACGATGCTAATGACGTAGCCTCGGATGTTGGGGTTGATGATGCTAGTCTGGACAATGCGTTGCCTGAAGGGGTCTACCAGTTGGATATGAAACTTGATGTTGACCCTTTTGATACCACTGATGGCCTAAAGCCAAATCCTTTGACAGAGTGTAGAAGTCAGGATTATTGCTTTGCTGGCCTTGGAAAGCCCACTCTTGACCCTCCAGATGATGCCAGCGATGTTCGGAATCGGCTTTCGGTTACGGTTAAAGAGTTGGAGCTTTTGTATCTCGAAGACGGCACGGTTTTACAAGTGATCAAACTGGTTGACAAGTCCAATTCAATAATGACTGTTCGTCGTCGCGCTCTTGGTCCTATTCCGGACATCCTAGTTAACGACGAATTACTACTGACTACTGGTCCGGATCTGTTTCGTTTGGAAAAGGACCCACGTGTTGTGATCGAGTGGGCAGCTTTTGACCTAGATTCGACTACGGAACCTGTGAAGATAGACGTCAGTACGGATAACACTCCCGAGGCGTTGTTCGTGCTGCCTGGGCCTACTTGTGATGGCTCTGCGGTTATGGTAGACGGCCAGTGTCTGGACAAGGCAGTTTTGAAGATCGTCGAGCGAAAGGATGAGCGTTACGGATCCGAGGGTTTCTATTGGGTGTCGGGGGCCGCAAGTGGCTGCCATGGTGTCTATGTTCTGGTCGATTACGCACGGGCATCAGATCCAATTCGATTTTCGTATCTTAAAACCGGGTGGTTCGTTCCAGATGAAGATGATGGTTCTCGCTCGGCGCCGCTAGCAGCCGATTATTCCCCAGTTCGCAAAAGCCCCCAGAGGGTGAGATCTGCAACTTTGGGGAATGCTGCTTGTCAGACTCCTGAGCAGGTATGCCAACTTTCACGTCCGTGGTTCACACTTAGCGGAAATGCCGACGGGGATTTCATGTTTCGCGAAACCGCGTTAGTCAAGCTCGAAAATGGGACCGGACTCCAGCACTTTAGGTTTGAAGGCTTCGATGATTTTTCCAGATGGACTATCGGGGGTGCCATTGAGGTTTTACCAGGAACCAAGTTTCATCTTAAGTCAGAAGTCGGTTTCGGCACGGATACTGGGGAAATGCAGTTGACGCGAGACAATAAGCTTGTCTACTTGGCTGTTATTGAGCCCTTGAAAACCGATGTTCCTTCCTATTCGCGGACATTCCAATTGGGAGACGTCTTTATGTCAGTCAAAACCGTGGAGATTGGCACTGACATCTTCGAAACGATACCGAATGACATGCCATACAGTTGCGATGCGTTCGTGAAGGCAACCCTTGAGATAACACTCAACGGCGAGACATTTAGGCTTTCCGAGGGTGATTGGGTATCAACCGACGATTTCATTATCACTGTCCCCATGGCAGCCGATTCTAAATTCAAGAATTGCATCAACTATATTCGCCCCATGATAGCTTACGAATATGTGTCGCGAGTGTGGTAGTCCTTTGTCACGTCATAAGGACGGTGCTCGGGGGGCCAGCCCCGCCACTTTATCTTTGTAACGTTGTATAATTGGCGCGGCTTGAACCGGTCTTGGTCCGCTATCAGTTGGATGGCTCGCACAGGTAAATAACAAACATGAAAGTCATAATTATTGGTGCTGGTTTTACTGGCACGCAGTTGGCCAAGCGGCTCATCTCTGAGCGCAACGATGTCGTGCTGATCGATAAGGACGAGGAGACCGTTCGCCACGCCTCAAATCGTCTCGACTGCATGGTCATGCAGGCCAGCGGCAACAACCTGGCCGTCCTTGAGGAAGCAGGCATTGAAAAGGCTGATTTTTTGGTCGCTTTAACCGAAAGTGACGAGCTGAACATGATTACCTGCTCCCTCGTTGATTCGGTCTATCCCAACGTGGTTAAGATCGCCCGCGTTCGAAACAGCGACTATTACAACGAATCAAGTACCCCCCAAAAGAGTCGAAAAAAGCATCGCCCTCCCTACGGCATTAACTTCATGGTCCACCCAGACATTGAGGCCGCAGAGGCAATAGTTCATGCAATAAAATGGGATGGCGTCTCTGAGAGTATTGATTTTAAAGGCAGTGACTATCAAATCGTTTCCGCCTTAGTCAGGCAAAATTCAAAGTTCGATGGTCTAGCCCTTCAGGACATAAAAGACGTCACCAAAAGGCAGTACCTGGTTGTATACATCGAAGGCGATAATCTGGCTTACATTCCAAAGGGTTCTGCGGTTTTGCATGCTGGAGACCGCATCGGAGTGCTTTGTAAGACCGAGGATACAGAAGAACTCTTTTCCCTGTGTGGGGAAGCCAAAAGGCAGCTTAACAAAATCGCAATTCTGGGAGCTGGCAGAGTTGGTCTCTGGGTTGCAAGTCGCCTGTTGCATAAAAAGCGTAAGAGCTTCTTTGCAAAGGTTTTTTCAATCCCGCAGGAACTAAGAAAGGAGTACGCCATCATCGAAAAAGACGAGGCGCTGGCCAAAAACGCTGCCATGCTTTTCCCCGAAGCAAGCATCTTCAAAGCCGACATAACCGATGAAGGCTTTGTTGAGCAAGAACGCTTGGATACTTATGACCTTTTGATAGCAACCACAAACAACTACGAGCTAAACATTGTTACGGCCGCCTACCTGAAATCCATCGGCAATCTGAAAACGGTGGGCCTAGTTACCAACAGTCAGTACGCCAGAATCGCCAACAACGTGGGCGTCGACGTCGCCATTCCAACCAAGGATGTCGTAATTGACGCCATCATGAGCCACCTGCGTGGACGCTTTGTAACCAGGATTCATACTCTGTTTGAAGGGGAAATTGAGATCGCCGAGGTGACCGTTTCACAGGATTCGTTTTTTAATGGCAAGGTCCTCAAAGACACACATGTGGAAGGAGTTTTTCTGGTTTTGCTTAGAAAAAAACAAGGCGAGGACAAGTATTCCATCCCAAGAGGCGATACGCGAATTGAACTAAACGATTCGATAGTCGTTTTGTAT
This sequence comes from Oligoflexales bacterium, assembly GCA_012840965.1. Classification (GTDB taxonomy): domain Bacteria; phylum Myxococcota_A; class UBA9042; order DTJE01; family DTJE01; genus DUVQ01. Next base: position 14,093 of record DUVQ01000018.1, read on the forward strand.
GACAAGGACAAGCATACAGGGTTTGGCTTTGGGGAGCGCCAATGATCGTTTTTTTGTTACGCATAGTCCTTATGCTGCTTTCCATTGTAGCCGTGTCAATGCTCATTCCCTTGGGGTTTGCCATCTATCATCGCGAAACCGACACTGTTTTTGCCTTTTTATTACCAATGGTCGCGTTTTTGATTCCCGGGATTTTGGCCTTCATTTTCAAGCAGAAAAGCAAGCCTGTTTTTTCCATGAAAGCTGGCTTTGTGGTGGTTGCCAGTTCCTGGATTTTGGCATGCATTCTGGGGGCGTTGCCGCTTATGATTTCAGGATATGTCCCTTCATTTTTTGATGCGTTTTTCGAAAGCGCTTCAGGCTTTACAACAACTGGGGCAAGCATTTTAAGCTCTGTAGAGGCTTTACCCGTGTCGTTAAACATCTGGAGAGCCGAGATGCATTGGTTGGGTGGCATGGGGATAGTCGCAATGACGGTAGCCCTCATGCCCCTTCTTGGAATTGGCGGCTTCACCCTTATCAAGGCCGAAACCACTGGCCCAGACAAGGGTAAGATCACTCCCAAGATAGCTCAGACCGCCAAAATCCTTTGGTTTATTTACATCTTCCTGACCTTTATTCAAATCGTGCTGCTGTTGCTCACTGACATGAATTTTTCAGAGTCAGTGTTTCACACCTTTGGCAGCTTGGGCACTGGCGGGTTTTCGATGAAGGACTCCGGCCTCGCCAATTATTCTCCAGCAGCTCAGTGGATTTGTACCGTGTTCATGCTTATTGCGGGCACTAACTTTGCTCTTTACTACCTGTTGATGCAAAAAAGGGGCAAGGAGTTTTTGCAAAACACTGAAGTCAAGGTCTATTGGTCGATAGTGATCCTGGCTACAGCTGCGGTCACGATTGCGTTACTTCCGGTCTACAAAAGCTTTTCCACCAGCGTCAGGCATGCAGCGTTTCAGGTTGTATCAGTATTGACCACAACTGGGTTTGCTACTGCTGATTACGTTCAATGGCCTCAGCTTGCACAAAGCGTTTTATTCCTGCTGCTGTTTATTGGAGGCTGTTCTGCGTCCACCGCTGGAGGGGTCAAGGTGGTCCGCTGGACCGTGCTGTTTAAGCAGATGATGAACGAAATCAAAAGGATGCTCCACCCCTATGGCGTGTTTACCATCCACCTGAACGGTAAGGCCGGCAGGAAGGACATTGTTTATTCAGTTGCAGCGTTCATATTTTTATACTTTCTCCTTGTGGCCATCACTACGCTGATTGCGTCTTTAAACGGTGTTGACCTGTTAACCTCGTTTACTTCTGGCCTTGCCTTGGTTGGCAACGTTGGGCCAGGCTTTGGAAAAGTGGGTCCCACTGGAAACTATGGCTTTTATTCGTCAGCTACAAAGTTATGGTTTAGTTTCGCAATGTTAGCCGGCCGTCTTGAGCTTTATACCATCTTTATCTTCTTGACGCCGCATTTTTGGAAAAGATAAAAATTCTCCTCAAATATACTTTGTTGTGACCAGAAAAAGCTTAAATATTTTGATTGGTTGTGTTGGATTAGATGCTAGTCAAGCGTTTGGTTGTGGCAGAATGATTGCGGCTGCTGGCTTCTAACTAGCCCTGGGCGGCTACTTTCTGGTAGGACGGGCCAATGCGAATAATGCTTGATTTTATCGAGGTTTGGGGAAAGGTTTGGCGAAGTCTTAGCCTTGTTGCGCTGATTTGTGCCCCTTTTCCCATTCTTGGCTGTAATTTAGCCGGCGGTTCCAGGGCCATTCTTGGCGGGCTCCAAAAGGAGGTTGAAGTGAGTCATGGAAATGAGCGTGAACAGTTGGCACAACGACCGTTGTCTGCGATGACCAAATCGGTGATGCTGGAAAATGGGACAGAACCACCTTTTAACAATGCTTACTGGAATCATTTTGAAAAAGGTTTTTACCTTGATGCCATTTCTGGGGCGCTTTTGTTTACCTCTGCTGACAAATTTCCATCCAAAAGCGGCTGGCCAAGCTTTACCAAGCCGGCTAATGCAGGGGCGGTACAAGAAAAGCCAGATGACAGCTTTGGCATGCAACGTACCGAGATTCGCTCGACCTCTTCTGGTGGTCATCTGGGGCATGTGTTTGATGATGGTCCTGCCCCTGGAGGGCTGCGATACTGCATAAATTCTGCGGCGTTGCGTTTTGTGCCGGCTAGTGAAGGAATGGCCTACTTCGCTGGCGGCTGTTTTTGGGGGGTTGAAGAGTATTTCAGGCAGGTCCAAGGCGTGCTTCAAGTCACTTCAGGCTACATGGGTGGGCATACTGATGACCCTGACTATCGTAAGGTTTGTTCAGGTGAAACTGGCCATGCTGAAACAGTGCGCATTCTTTTTGACCCAGAATTGGTCACTTATAAAGAGCTGCTTTCCCGTTTCTTTTCGATCCATGACCCCACAACATTAAACCGTCAAGGTGCCGATATAGGCAGCCAATACAGGTCTGCGATTTTCTATATCGGCGATGAGCAGCTTGAGGATGCAAAAGACTTGATTTACATTCTCGGCAAACGCAAAGTTTTTACAGACCCAATAGTCACCAAGCTTGAACCAGCAGGTCAGTTTTTCGAGGCCGAGGCATACCACCAGCGCTATCTGCAACGAAATCCTTTAGGCTACTGTCACGTAAATATTGGCAAAGCAAAAAAGCCAATTGACCCCGAGTTTGTTGATTAGGCCCAAGCCAAATCAAGCACCTAACAACTCCTGCTGGCGATGTCGGCGGCGTTCATCAGGTCTCTGACTATGGTCTTGAAATGATTGCCTCGTTGCTCGAAGCCTGTGTAGTTGTCAAACGACGAGGCTCCAGGTGATAACAGCACTATTCCACTTGGTTTTGCCAATTCCAAGGCCTTTTTTGTCGCTAATTCCATGGTTGACTCGCAGTAAATTGGGGCTTTGCCTTCAAATTCCTTGGACATTCTTTTAGTTGTCGCACCAGTCAAGACGACGGACTTACATTTTTGGGCTATGGTCTCACCCATTTCTGTTAAATCCAGCCCCTTCTCGAAGCCACCTGCGATTAAAACCACCTTTTCATCAAAGGCGGCCATACCTGTGATCGCCGCGTGTGGATTGGTCGCCTTGGAATCGTTGTAGAATCGAACACCGCCTAAAGATCCGGTGTATTCAATGCGATGGGGCAAGCCTCGGTAGGTTGCCAAGCCTTCAATGATGGCCTCTTTTGGAACATCCATCGCCAAAGCTGCTGCGATTGCCAAAAGCGCGTTTTCAGTGTTGTGCGCCCCAGGAATAGCAAGTTCAGAACGCCTGCATAGCTTGGTCGCATGGCCGTTGTGCGCACAATAAAAAGTGCCGTCTTTTGCAAAAACCCCGTTTTCAACCGCCTGTTTTTGGCTGATATTCAACACCAGTTGACCATTTCCAGGAACTTTGCGGCAGTCCTTGGAATCTTGGTTCATCCAAGTCGCCAAAATGGGGTCGTCCAAGTTGCGAATGAAGGTATCCCCGGCCGCTTGATGTGCCGCCACAAGCGCCTTTGCCGCAACATAAGCCTCAAAACTGCCATGGTAGTCGAGATGGTCGTGTGCCAGATTTGTTGCCAAGGCAACCACAGGGCGGAACCTAGAGGTAGTTATCAGTTGAAAACAGCTGACTTCCGCAACAGCAATCTTGGCTGAATCGCCATCCGAGGGTGAATCGTCATCCAAAAGCTCGCAAAGTGGATTGCCAAGATTGCCCGCGGCAACAGCATTTAAACCGCCAGCTTGCAACAGATGGGCAATCAAAGTCGTGACTGTGGATTTTCCGTCTGTCCCTGTAATCGCCACGATGGGGCCATCAAACAACCTATAAAAGAGCTCGATTTCCCCCATGACTTCGCCGGCAACTTTGTACGCCTGCCTGAAAATGGGGGCAGATGGTGGTATGCCAGGGGACAGTACTGCGATGTCGCCAAGGCGGATTTGCTCGCCGCCAAATCTGCACTCAATCTCTGGGCCAAGCCCAGCAGCGGCCTCCCTTAGTGCCGGCGTGTCCGCGCCGTCTGATAACAAGACCTTCCCGCCCAACGCCGCCAAGACACGAGCAGCGGCAAGCCCGCTTTTGCCCATACCAACTACCGAAAAGCTACGTCCAGAAACCTTCATTTATCCCTCACGAGACAGTAGGGTGAAGCCGTCCATCAATATACTCATCGGCCAGCCTAAATAAATCATCACCACCGAAAAACACAATTGTATCATCAGGTTTGTATATGTCATTCAAGGTTTTTGTGATGTCTTCCATCTTTGGAACAAATATCACCTCGGCCCCAGTTTCCCTGATCCTTTCAATCAACCATGGGGTATCAACGCCTGGTATTGGAACCTCGCCCGCAGTGTACATTTCCGTGATTATCGACACGTCCGCGTCTTGAAAGGCATCTCGATACTCGTTATGCAGATAGTGAATCATCGTGAATCGATAAGGCTTGAAAACCGTGACGATTCGCCCTTTTCCAAAGACCTTGGCGCCGTCGATTACCGCCTTGATGCCAACTGGGTGGGAAGTGTAATCTTTGACCACGAATCCTTTGCCAACTGGCACCACTGTAAAACGATTTTCCAAGCCCCTGAACTTTGGCAAGGCAGCTCGTAACAGCTCGACGTCGGCGCCTTCTTCAATGGCCACTGAAATAGCGGCAGCAGCATTCATGGCGTTGTAAGCGCCTGGCAGAGACAGCTCAAATTGCCCCAAATCGCCGCTTGGTCCTGACATTTTAAATGTCGACCCCATCCCAACCAAGGCTAGGTCAAAAATACGATAGGTCGCATCTTGCGCGGCCCCAAAAGATATCGCCTTTTTCTTACATCCTTGCATCAATTGGCTTAAATTTTCGTCATCTGCACAGTAATGGATGTGTTTTGGAGCGTTATCAGACGAAAGATAGCCCTCAAAAGTATCTAAAAGGCCGTCTAAGTCTTTGTAATGATTTAGATGATCCGCGTCCAAATTGATTAGGACCAAGCGATCTGGGTGACAGTTGACAAAGGACCCATCTGATTCATCTAGTTCTGCAACGAAAAAGCCAGATTCTGTAGCCCTGGCGTTTGTGTCAAAATCTAAAAGCCTTGCACCAATAGCAAAGGATGGGAGCATCCCAGCGGCGTCCAAAAGCCATGTAATCATGGATGAAACCGACCCTTTCCCGTTTGTACCAGTAACTCCAATTGTCTTCTTGCCTTCCATCAAAGCATCAAGGACCACCGAGCGGTGCACCACCTTTAATCCGGCTTCCTTTGCCGCCAAAAGCTCTTGATTAGTAGCAGGAATCGCGGTCGACACCACAACCAGATCTGCGCCAGTCAGGTTTTTCGCGCTGTGCCCAATAGCGACCGTTGCGCCTTGCTTGACAAGGGCCAAGGTGATGCTTGATTCACGCACATCTGACCCGGAAACCTTCTTACCAGCGGCCAACAAAAGCCTAGCTATCGCACTGACCCCAATTCCACCAATGCCCAAAAAGTGAATGTGGGAATACTTGTCCAAATCCAGGCGCTTAACTCGTCGTTCTAAAGGCTGCACTCTTTCCCCCTGCCACGGTGGCGACTTTTCCATTTATCACATCCTTGCGCTTGGGTGGAATCTATTTATTTGGTTTTGCCGGATCTGACCTGCTCCATTAGTTCCAATGCGACCTTTGAAACGTTTGGAGATGTCGACTGATTGGCCACTAGTTCAAGTGCCTTTATCGCGTCATTTCCACCAATATCGGCGATCGCCTGCAACGCTGTATGCCAGACCACCGGGATTGGTGACACCCCCAAGGAGCCCAAGGCTGGCAACGCCCGCTGGTCGCCTAGGCCTCCCAAGCTGCCTATTGTGCGCAAAACCAGTTGGGGATCTTTACTGTCAAGCAGCTTAATTAAACCTGGTACGGCGTCTTTTATCTTTAAATCACCTGCCGTTTCAATGGCTGCCAACAGTATTTGCCTGTTCACATCAAGGGAAGCCAGACTATTAACCACCAGCTTTTCATCACCTTGGGCCATCTGCATCCTTGCAAAGGCCACATCCAGGGCATCAGAAAAAGCGGCAGTGGTCAGCGCCAGTTTTTGCCAACCTTTACCGGCCAAATC
>DUVQ01000108.1 GCA_012840965.1 Oligoflexales bacterium
CCACTACGCTAACTAACTACAAGCTCACGCCCCTACTTTTCATTGTATTTAGCCCATTAAGCATCTCCTGCACGAACGATTGTGGCCCTCCAGTCGCCTGGGTTTCCTATGTAATCGATGGAGACACCCTTGAGCTTGAAGACGGTGAACGCGTCAGAATCATTGGAATTAATGCACCTGAACTTGGCAGGCCCTATGAATGTGGAGCCCAAGAAGCCTTGGCCTTGCTAGAAGACTTGAGCCTTCGTAAAACCGTTCATCTTACTTACGAGGCCGACTGCAGAGATCGCTACGGTCGACTGTTGGCGCACGTTTATGCGGACGACCAATCGCTTGGCTTGGCTTTGATTCAAGCCGGCCTAGCCCGCCCGTTATTCATGGGTGACAACCGCGATTTTGAAGCTGAATACAAACTAGCCACACAGATAGCCAAAGCCAAAGGCCTTGGAATCTGGGGTAAACTTTGTGATTGAACCCGCTTTTGGGATAAAAACTATTTCTTGGCCTTTTCCTGAGCCAATCTTAGCGCCATTGCCAAGGCTGTTTCCCCTGCTGGCTGCTTTGATGAAGGCATATAACGTGCTCTAGTCGCCACATCAATGTCATCTTCCTTTACCGCCAACGCCTTCATAGAAAGGCTTATCTTTCTTTGTGCAGGGTCAAAAACAGTAACTGAAACATCAACTTCGTCGCCAAGTTTCAGCAACTCACCAGGCGAACGCAGCCGCTTTTCAGCGCTCATCTCTGATATGTGAAGCAGCCCCTCAACCCCAGGGGCCAATTCCAAAAAGGCCCCAAAAGGCATCATCCTCACCACCTTGCCCTTCACAGTCCGGCCAACCGCGAATTCATCAGTCACTGAATTCCAGGGATCTTCCGCCAACAGGCGCAAACTTGCAGAAACTCTAGGCCTGCCATCACGGGTTTCCACGCGAGTGATCATCACCGAAACGGTCTGTCCAACTGGCAGCAGTTGGGTTGGATCATCACCACGAGTCCAAGAGATCTCGGACCTTGGGATCAAGGCATTTACACCACCACCAAGGTCGACAAAGGCCCCGAAATCTTCATGCTTTATGACGGTGGCACTACGAATCTGGCCATCCTTAAGCTCGGCCATCAGCTGATCGCGCTGAGCAGCTTGTTCTTCCTTCAGCAAGGCAGCACGTGACAACACCACATCCTTGCCCTTGATCTCTAATATCCGGAATTTAAAGGTTTTGCCAATGTATTCCGAAGGCTGTTGACGCACCCCAATATCGATCTGCGAGTGAGGAACAAACCCCCTTGCCCCAGGCAGGTCGACCTCATAACCGCCTTTGTTTTCGCCACTTACCTTCCCTTCAACTGGGATCCCAGCCTTGGCAGCATCCTTTAAAGCCTCCAGGTCCAGCGATCGCCCACGCATCCCACGAGACAGCCGGATTCCCCTTGTGACTTGGGCTACATACACCTCAAGCACATCGCCAATCCTCAAGTCCATCAGCTCATCTTCAGTAAACTCGTCGGTGGGAATCGAACCTTCGCTGCGTTGACCAACGTCCATCAGCAAAGAATCATTACCGATTCCCACGATAGTGGCCTGGATGCGGTCACCAACTGAAAGGTATCTGAATGGGCCCGAAAAACCAGAGTCAAGCAAGGTTGCAAAATCCTCTGTCTCCATGTTCTCTTCAGGGCGGAAGCCCTCTAAATCCTTTTCCATAGATTTGATTTCCTATTCTTGAGGTCTATTTAATGAAACATCCCAAAAGCTTGTGCCGTTTAGATGGCCACGAGTTTTACCTGAAGCGTGAAATTACTTAACAACGGTGACCTTTTCAATCTTTACATCGGTTGTAGGACAATCACGAGCATCACGAGGCAAAGCCGCAATCTTATCAACAACATCCATGCCATTTACAACCTTACCGAACAGGTTGTACTGCTTTGGCAAGCGGCCAGACAAGTTGGCCAAACAGATAAAAAACTGGCTTCCATTAGTGTTTGGCCCGGCATTAGCCATCGCTAAAGCGCCACGCTCATATTCGCCCTTAACTGGCTCATCGTCAAAGCGAAAACCTGGACCACCAGAACCCCACCTAGCCTTTTGGCTTGGGTCCTTGGTCAACGGGTCCCCAACCTGAATCACGAACCCAGGTACGACTCGATGAAACAGGATGCCCTCATAAAATCCTCCTGAGGCTAATTTCGTTATATTTTCCACTGTTTTAGGAGCCTTATCCGAATAAAGCTCCATTTCAATATCCCCCAAGTTCGTTGTAAGGGTCATTTTAACAACACCAGGTTCGACTGCCACTTTTTTCTCCTGTGATTCCACTGGCTTTGCTTCAGAAGGTCCTTTGCTTGTAGCACAGGCTGCCACAGTAAAAAGAACCATAAGCGACATAGCAAATACTCTTCTCATCGTGCTCTCCTCCCACAAAGTCACCAACGTGTGATGGTACCTCGAAATTGACCGTTGGTGAACCCAAAAATACCACACAAATATTCATCAGCGTGCAACACACTCATCCAAAGCAGACTGCTCAAGTAGCGTGTCCAGAAGCTGAAGTTCATTTGTACCAGCCTCAAATCTAAAGCCCAATTGTAACATCCCGGTTTCAAATACCTTTCTAGCTTGCACCATCACTGCGCCATCTGGCTCTGGCCTATTAGCAAGGACCCAACCGTTGGGACCGCCCAAAAACTCAATTCCATCAGCTTCAGCATTGGCAGCTTTCAAAAGTTCCATCAAGGTTTCACTATCTCCAGGCTCAACATGCAGAATCTGTCCATCGCCGATATCAACTTGCATTGGCCCACATGCGGCATCAATGTAAAAGAGCTGCCCCTGACTTCCAACCCAAGCAGGTGGTGAATTTGGCAACTCCTTTCTGGAAATCTTTGCCCAAGTCCCGGGATGTGCGATTGTAACACTGGCGGTCTGGCCACGCTCTAAAGTCAAAGTGGCATGAGCTTGTCGAACTGGAATCAGCTTGGAAAGATCCATATTAAATGACTGTCTAACCCCTGAAATTCCAAGCGCAAAAGCGGCAATCCACAATACAACGACGGCCACCTTACCAATATCGCGCAGCACCTTAGGAATCCTAGTCAACGGCACCAAAATAGCGGTCAGCAGAATACCAGCCACAAACCCGCCGCCATGAGCCGACAAGCTAACCATTGGAATAGCCAGGCCTAGGAATAAATTCGCAAGAAAAGTAAAGGTAAACGCACTCATGTTCCGGCGCACCCAGCGCACAGGCATCCTGCGCCTGCTTGCAAACACCATCACAGCACCAGCGCCAAAAATCCCGCTTATCGCTCCAGACGCTCCAACCATAACTGCAGGCTGGCCCAATGCAACCGCCGTTACAGAACCCACCACCCCAGAAAACAGATAAACAGCCAAAAACCGCCAAGGCCCCATCAGTCGCTCTGCCAGATTTCCCACCTGGATTAAAAACAGGGCGTTGACCAAGAAGTGAACTGGACCAGCATGCAAAAACATTGATGTAAACAGGCGCCACCACTCACCTGCGTTGACCACACGGTCTGCCAGACAGCCACCACAACGTAATAGATAGGAAGGGTCAATTGAGCTGCCAGTTGCCATGACGGCAAGCAAAATCACGCCAGAAATAAAGGCTAAGCTCGCTGAAGCCGGAGTTGGAGCCCTGAAACTGGTCAAAAACGAAGGCAGGTCCTTTTGAACCGCCAGCTCAGCCTGCAGCCTTTCAATGTCCTCTTCGTCGTAAGTCCTGCCCTTGGCATCCGAAAACTGTGCCAGCTCAGCCTTGGTAAACAAAGGGCGCAAGGCAGAACGTCGTCCCAAAAACCCAGACGGGTCACCCCCCAGATAAGCAAGGCAAAAAACGCTGGCTCGCCCGATGTAAGCATCCGGAAGCTCACCAGATTCACCAATCGATCTGGTATGAGCCACCTTGCCATCTGCAGCAAGATGCATGTGCTCCACAATCTGGACTGGACCAATTCCATAGGGAGCCTCTCTTTTAGTCTTTGCATAAGCCTCGACTATTAAAGACAAAGCCCCGAAAGAAAGCCCCGTTACAGCCGTCGAATCCTTGGCAGCCACGCCCTCAAATCTATCTAAAAGGCCACCCCAGTCTTCCTTTGCAGCGTGCAACCAAAAAATCCCTTCAACAGCCGTTGAGGCACCCCTATCTCCCAACAACGGTTCAGCCTTGGCCAAACGTTCTATTCCCTCGGAAATACTGAGCCTACCTCGCTGAACCAGATAAACGGTATATGTAACGTGAAAGTGTAGTCGCCGAACGGCACCTGGTCGTAGTATTACAGCCCCAGTTTCAAGCCAAAGTGACAAGCGCGTTTGCCCCCTTACTCTGGCTAACTGTGACGCCATCGACAGATAGGGCGGAATGATGCCAACCACAAGCGCAACAATGACGGCAAGAACTCCTGTGATTGGCTCGCCTGTGTACCATGAGTGACCAGCTAGCCCCATGATGACAAGGGCCAAAACTATCAGGGGCCTATCACCTGGAAGGCCACCCCTTAGCATTCGAAGGGCAGACATCAACGAAATTAGGGTAATGACCCCTAAAATATTTTCCATTCCATCTCCACTCAGGTACGCTGTAGCGCCCGAAGGCTAAAAATAAGGCCATTCAAAAATAAAGAAAGGTCGATTATTGATTTAGTGTTGTTTTACAGCTTGAACTAAGCATGCTAAATGCAAAACCAGCGAAGTTCCAGGAGGAATGAATGACAGCTCGAAACATGACAGACCAGGATTTTTTGGAAGGTGCCCGCAAGTCCCCAAAACGAATTGTGGTGCCATCAGCAGCCAATCAGGAAGCCTTAGAAGCAATATCAATGGCTTTTACAAATGGAGCGCTGAAGAAGGCCACGTTGATTGGAGATCCAACTGCAATTGCTGCAAAAGCCAAGGCAATCAATCTGGACATCAACAAGTGTGAAATAATCGAGTGTTACGACGATGATGACGCTGCCACCTTGGCTGTTTCTCATGTGGTTGGCGGCCATGGGGATTTTCTGCTTAAAGGACAACTGGACACCAAAAAGTACCTTAAAGCAGTGCTAAACAAATCAGCCGGCATAGTTGAAGCAGGCCGCATTCTTTCACATGTGACTGTGACTTCGATCCCAACTTATCCAAAACCTTTGCTGTTTACAGATGTTGCAATCAACATAGCCCCAGATGTTGAAACCAAGATTCAAATAGTCAAAAACGCCATTGAAGTCGCAACAAAGCTTGGAATCGAGCGACCAAAGGTTGCCTTGGTCGCGGCTGTAGAAAAGGTAAACCCTAAAATTGTAAGCACCACTGACGCCGCGGCAGTGGTTGAGGCCGCAAAACAAGGGGCATTCCCACAAGCTGCAGTTGAAGGCCCCTATGATCTCTACATTGCGACCTCTAAAGAGGCCGCAGAAATCAAGGGTGTGCAGGGAGAAGTTTGCGGGGACGCCGATATCCTAGTTTTCCCTGCACTAGACGCAGGCAACGTCTTTTACAAAACAATTCAACGCTTTGTCCCAGGTTGCTGGAATGCTGGCGTAGTTGCTGGAGCTAAAATTCCGGTGCTACTGCCTAGCCGCGCTGACGACGCAAAAAGCAAGTTGATGAGCATTCTAGTGGCAGCCTGGATTGCCTCTAATTCATAGCCCTAGCCTCTAGCTGACAACAACGCGCCCCAGATCTTTAAATAAAATCACTGACTTGACACATGACCAGCTTCTGATTACGACAAGCTGCCTTCTATTATCTGGCGCCTTGCCGCCGCGGCTATGGGCTCCCTGACAGCACCTGGCCTTGCCAGCCAGCGCCACTCGTTAGGGCCTAGGCGTGGTACAAGTCTTACTGCCAGTTCAACCGGTGTGGAAGGATTTCTGACCAGATTAAATACGAGCTGCCTTGAAGCCAACCAAGTGCGATTTTGGGCTATAAATTCAATAGCTTCCTTTGAAAGCCCAGGATAAGCCGAGTATTCTGTAATCTCGTCCAGCCCCACATCTGGATTTCCAACTACCAAACGATGCAGGTTTTTATTGGGGTCACGAATCAAAAGCTGGCGGACAGTCCTCTTGCCGTACCTGGCAAGTTTTTGCTTTTCGGGAAGCGACAAGTTCTTAATCCTGGCATAAACATCAGATGATTCAGTTTCCTTACCAGTCACTTCTGCGTCATCCGAGGGACTTGGCTCCACCTGCTCAGATGAAACTTCTTGTTTAACAACTTCTGAATGTACAGGCTCTTTTACAGCTGTGTCCTGTTTAGTTGCAACCTTAGCAGGAAACGGCTTTCCTACCATCCCAAAATCCAAAGAAGGGTCTATCAGTGTGTCCACTAACTCAACCAAGCGGCCCTCGCCACTTGCAGACAGGTTGGGAGTACGGCCAGTCTGCTTAGTTGGCAAAACTGGCCGCTCAGCTTGCGCAACCGCCACACCCAAAACTTCTGCAGCCGACAAAATGGGTAGCGGAGCCGCTTCTTCAATGGCAGGCGCCACCGATTGTTTTGTGGGCTCAGCTACCACCTCGATATCGATATCTGGCGGAAGTGGATCAGCAATTACAGCTTCAACCTCAGTGACTCCAATGACTTGGACTTCAGGGATATCCTTAAATGCAGTAAGCGGAGAACTAGCGGTTCGATCCGGCTCAACGGTACCAACCAGCTCAGCCTCAATACCGCCAGTCATCCTTCTACCAGTGGCCTGAACCGTTGCAGGCTTCTCGTGGTAGGTCTGATGCTGGGGTTCAGTGTGAAAATAGGGAACATCAGCCCTAACCGAGGGAGCTGGCTCCTGGATCATGCGCAGCACACCCTCGATATCTGGCATTGTATCTAACTGAACCAAAAACGAATCTGCAGACAGCTCCTGAATAACCTTTCCTGGAGAAGCAACCTTGGCATCGCCTGGAAGTTTCAGGATAACGGTGACCTTTACCAGCAGTCCTGGGCTGGGATGCCCAAACACTGGGCAAACTGCCAAGTTGAGGTAGTCCCGCCGCACCTCATAAAGTCTTGACATATCAGACAAATCAACTTCTATCTGAATCGGACTAGCCATCAGTTCCCGCCGGTATAGTGGAGCAACCAGTTACTCACCTAGTTAAGGGTACGGCCAAGTTGTTGATATGGCAAGTAGTTTCACGAATTATAGTGGCCAATTCAGTCACTGTCGTCTGATTTCATTTCTGGAAACTCAGCCCAATTCGGCTGAAACGGTGTCAACAATTTAATCACGTGCGCAAGCTGGTCTGGAAAGTCGTTGCGAGCTTGGTCGTCAGGCAGATTTTCCTTTACAGTATCAAGCCATTTTTTATACTCGTGTACAAAAAATACGTGTCCAGGAAACGGTGAGCGCCACTTGTCATTTTGCCTGGCCATGGGAAAGCCATACTCGGTTCCACCCCATTTGAAAAAGACTTTGGCCGTCCCGTTTTGAACGTTAACCGCTACAGCAAGGGGCTCAACTTCGGTAGTGTTGAACTTTGCAAGCTTGGCAAGAGTACACATCCAAAGGGCGCCACGATCATTTAGAGGGATATCTTTCAGTTTTGGGTCCAGCATTGATGGGTCCAAGATCTTGGTTAACGCCTCAAATGCACCGTTTGCCTTCTGGGTGTGATACTCACGAAAGGCAATAAGATCACAGGTTTCGTGAGATTTTAACATTTGCTCAAAATCCGCCAACAAGGCCTGTTTAGCCTTTTCTTCTTCTTCCGGAGTTATTTCTCTGCCAGGCAGTTTGCAACCAAAGACAAAAACCATGAGCACCAAGGTAAGGCCAGTAACACGCTTAAACATAAAATCTCCTCAAAGAGGGCATTTGGATTGTAGCACCAAAGAGCAAGCCCCGTCCCTGTCCCCGTCCCTGCCAAACAACACACTGCAATGTTTCGCAATTCAGTCTACACTTCCGTGGGCCACATGGAATCTTGTATGAGCCTGGAAAAACTGACTCGCAATCAAAAAATCGCCGTTGCATTGGTCCTTTTCGCAGCAGCTGCCCTACGCGTTATCTATGTGATTCAATACCTTACAGTCACACCATTTGCCCATGCAGTTATCAGCGACTCCGCTTACTACGACGCATGGGCCATGCGAGTGTTGGCTGGCCAAGGATACG
>DUVQ01000109.1 GCA_012840965.1 Oligoflexales bacterium
GCAGCTGCCCTACGCGTTATCTATGTGATTCAATACCTTACAGTCACACCATTTGCCCATGCAGTTATCAGCGACTCCGCTTACTACGACGCATGGGCCATGCGAGTGTTGGCTGGCCAAGGATACGGTCCGTCGCCATATTACATGGCCCCACTTTATCCTTATCTCTTGGCAGGCATTTACTGGGCTTTCGGGCATAGCCTACCAGCCGTAGCCTGGATTCAATCCGCTTTGGGCCTGCTTAACCTCACAATGATTTATGCGCTTGGCAGGCGCATCAATGGGCACCCAACTGGCTTACTAGCGATGATCTTGGCCACGCTTTACGCACCTCTGATGTTCTTGGAGCCAAAGCCATTAACCGAAACTGTTACGATCACCCTGTCACTTGCCTCACTCTTGGCGCTGTACCACGCAATAAACAACCCTAAATTCCTGACTTATATCGTTGCGGGGATACTTTTGGGTCTATCGTGTCTGGCTCGCCCAAACATGCTTTTAAGCACAACTCTTATCCTTGGATTTTTGATTGTTAGGCACATTATCAGCTCAATCAAGCACAAAAAAGAACATACCAGTTCTAACAACAAGGCCGCCCATCTGGCTGCCCTTGCCGTCACAATTGCTGCCATCATAGCCCCTGTAACCATTCGAAATATCACAGTTGGTAATGACAAGGCGCTAATTACTACAAACGCAGGCATAGTATTTGCCCAGGCAAACCACCAGTTCGCCGATGGAATAGCCACAGTACTGCCTGGATTTACAACCAAAATCGAGGACCAGCAGGAACAAGAACTTGCCTTAGCTTCAAAGGCCCTTGGACATCCGGCAAAACCATCGGAATCGTCCAAATACTGGATGAAACAAGGCTGGTCCTGGATCCTCTCAAATCCATTGGATTATCTGAATCTGCTTGGACGGAAAATCCTTTGGTCCCTACACCCACGTGAAGCCAGAGACGTCCACACACTGGATTTCGAGGCCCAGGCAATCCCCCTGCTGTATGCCTTGCCAATTCCCTTCCCATTACTGTTTGGTTTCGGACTGTTTGGACTGATAGCGATTAAGCGCAAGACGATAACCTGGATTTCAGCAATTTACGTTTTTTCAATAATGGCCGGACTAGTTATCTTTGCAGTCAGCTTCAGATATCGTGCGCCTGCAGCACCAGTCTTGGCGATTTTTGCAGCTGCTGGAATCAATGAAACCTTCAAACGAATCTTGGCGTTGGATTTTAAGGGATTAATCCTGCCCTTGGCATGCGTTCTCCCAGTGTCAATGGTGTCTTTTGTAAAATATCCCATTGAGGCAATCACCGCCGAGGCGCCTGCTAACTGGGGTGCTGGATATCTGACAGCAGGCCAAGTTGACAAATCCATGGCCTACAGCTTAAGGGCCTTGGAATTAAACCCAAACCTTGCAACAGCACACTATAACCTTGGCCTTGCCTTTTACCGAAAAAACGACTTGGAGCAGGCCATTTTTGCCTTTAGCAACGTCACCAGAATTCACCCACACAACGCCCAAGCCCGTCACAACCTTGCAACAATGCTTGATGAGGCTGGCCAAACCGAGCTTGCAATTCAGGAGTATCGTCAGGCTCTAGCTTTAAAGCCTGACATGCCAAAAACCAACTATAACCTAGCGTTAGCCCTGTACACCATTGGTAAGTACGACGAATCGTATGAAGCCCTCAAACGGGCGAGTGAACAAGGCGTAGACATAGACCCCAGATTTGAACAGGCATTAATCAAAAAACTGCCGTCGGATAAGGAATAATTGGCCAACCTCTAGTCCACCAGACAATTCCAGGATATGATTGGTCAAACTTTCTGGAAGGTGCCAGTATGATGAACATTGCGCTCTTTGGCCCACCTGGAGCTGGTAAAGGAAC
>DUVQ01000110.1 GCA_012840965.1 Oligoflexales bacterium
CCCCTGTCCCTGCCCCTGCCCCTGTCCCTGGCCCTGCCCCTGCCTCATCCCCGTCCGAAAACACGGCATCGATCAACGGGGCGTACCCCTCGATATCCGGGCAAATAACCACCACGTCCCTGGGCTCGATGGTCTTATCATCGCGAAACAGCCTTAACAATGCGTCTCGCAGGACCTCAAGCTGACGAATCCGACCATGGCAGGAGTGAAACTGAATAGAATCATCCAGTTTGGTTATCTGGACAGGCTGTGGCTGGTCTTTGGCACCACGATTGACGCGATTGTATAAATCGTCCTGGATCTGCCACAAAAGGGAAAACTCCCCGTCTGAATCATCCTTTGCTTCAAACACCGGGATATTCTTTTCCGTCAGCAACTCATTGAACTCAAAGGCCACCTTACCCATGGACTGCAAAAGCGGATGCTCGGTCTCATCGCCCCAACTAGGCTGTGCAGCCGCCTGTTTCCTGGTCCTGGTATCACCAAAGTAGCCCTTAGTTGGAGTAACCACGAACAAACCAACGTTAATCCGCCTTCCCAAGGCAGCAAAAAAGTCAATAAATTTAGGAGGAAGGCTTGAAACACCAAAGATCATCAAGCGTTCGGGCAGCCCCTCGATTACAAAACCGCTATCAAGCTTGCTAATCGCCGCATCAATCAAAGTCGCTGGATGCGATTCGCCAATTATATCCGTAACTTTCCAAAACAGCTTCGCCTGCCAAGGCCCATGGTCAGCAGGCACCGCTTCAGGCTCGCTGACCCATTTGGAAATCCAATCCTGACGATAAAGGGAGTACTGCTCAAAAAGTGCTGCTATTTGCTTGGCTAGCTGATATTCCTTACGCCCAACCGCTGCACCCTCGCCAGCCCCCTTTGAATTCAAATATGTAGCAACAGGCTCGAAATCTGGGTCATTTATCAGCTTGGGCAACGCCTCCAAGATCGCCCATATAATCCCAGGCCTTAACCAAGGGTCAGAATCAAGGTCACCAAGCGTGGCACCACCAGCATTATCAACTCCAGAAATCAGCTTAACCAGCCTTGAAACCGCCTTACCCGGAAACAAAAACTGGTAATTGGCTGCCAATTGGAGCCTTGCCCTTTGGGCCATTGCCAATGACAGCCACCGCTCCATACCCCAACTAGGTACAACGATAAGCTCAGGACTCATTGGGTCAGTCAAAGGAAAATCATCAGCAAAAGCCAGCATATCCACAACCAAATCCTCGGTCCGCCGGCTTGAAAACACCCTCAATGACTTATCCACCACAAACCCCGTGACAAATTCCCTGACCAAAACAGGGGGCAATGCCAACAAACACCCCATGAACTTTCATCACCGGGATTATGTCACACCCAGGCTTGGTAGAGTACCTCCCAAAATTGACTTTACGGGGGAAGGGGCGGGTGCGGGGACAGGGGGCAGGAGCGTGAACAGGGACAGGAACAGGAACGGGATCAGGGACAGGTCAACGTCATTCATCAATCGGGGCGAATCCCACCATTCTGGTCATTCCAACAGGCTCATCGCCGACAATAACTCCACCTAATGCCTGGAAAATCTCCTTGGCCCAGAAAAAGGTCCCCAATTCACTAAGGTGCAGACCATCGCACAAGTACGGGTCGATATCCAGATCCTTTGTTGCCCTCTGCATATCAGCAATAATCAAGTGTTCAATCTCTTGCCCCATGATTTGCACCATTTCGTCAAGAGCCTGTTCAAAATACGTGATTATTAAAGCCACAAAGTCACCTGCCTGTTGTTCCCAGATCACGGAGCGGGCAAAATTGGGGTACAACACGTAAACGATGTCCACGTTCGGAGCATCAGTCTGGATAGCCTTGATAGTGGTGACCAGATTTGCAATAACCTGAGCCTGGAATTCAGGCAGCCCTCCAATCGCTTCAGCTACAGCATCCTGATCATTAGGGTTAATTGCACCGAAACGATTGACATAGTCATTCCCCCCCAAGGACATCAATACAACCTGAGCCTGCTCCAAATTGGGCTTCACCTTGTTTTCATAAAAGTTGCTACCAGGTAACCATTGCTCAGAGACACTACCCGGTACAGCTACGTTTATGTCTTCAGTTGGAACCAGAGGATCCATCAATTCCTTCAGCCGCGCAGGGAAGAACGGATAATCACCATCACCCTGCGAAGGTATGCTGTCACCAATAGTTAATATACCAAGGCTTCCATTACGTATGGCTCCAGCCAAGTGCCTGGTATTGTTGGTACTTGCACATTCAGACCCATCGCCTGGATCAACCACCAGTATGTAATTACCATCCTCAAGGCCGCCAAACGAGAACACGCCATTTGGACAAGTGGTGGTAGTCTTCTCATCACTCTCAGAGAAAAGAACGACGTCCACATCACCCAAGAGCTCATCACCATCGGTCAAACGCTGGCGATAAAAAGAATAAGAAGTGAAGTCGTTATCACGATAAACGGTCCCACTAATTGCAGGTTCAATCAATTCGTCTGGACTCGGGCACTCAGGCAGTTCGATGTCCTCATCACTGCCATCATCCGATGGGTTGTCGTCTCCTGAACCTGGATCTTCAGTGGCGTCGTCTTTAGCATCGGTTGAATCTTCACCAGGCTCCACATCAGATTCATCACGCTCACTGTCAACATCAGCCACGTCTGAATCTGGTGTCTCGGTGGAATCACCAGCCACGTCACCTGTCAGTGCGTCATCATAGATGATCTCTTTATCATCCGGGGAGCATCCAAAAAACAGCGCA
>DUVQ01000111.1 GCA_012840965.1 Oligoflexales bacterium
AAAAGCTGCTAGAACTTGAGGAATCTAACGAAGAATTCCCCAAAACTGACGTGGTCATGATCATTGGTGCCTGCGACGTCGTGAACCCTGCGGCTAACGATCCAAGCATGGACACCCCTCTGTCTGGCATGCCAATCCTTGAGGCTTCAAAGGCAAAAAGCGTCATCGTGTGTAACTTGGATGCAAGGCCTGGTTACTCGGGGGTGGAAAACCCACTTTATGACGATCCCAAAACCTTGATGCTTCTTGGAGATGCCCTTGGAACAATCAAGGCAATCCGTAGTGGCCTAGATAAACCACAAGAGGCTGCGGCCGCTACACAGGCGCCATCGGAAGGGGGCATACCATCGGCTGCTGAGGCTTTGAGAAAGGCTGAGCGTATAGTCGTGGTTCCAGGTTATGGGATGGCGTTGGCCCAGGCTCAGTTTGAAGTTATACGACTAACTAACTTCTTGGAATCACAGGGCAAAAATGTCCTATTCGCAGTACACCCAGTGGCCGGAAGAATGCCTGGACACATGAACGTCTTGCTGGCGGAAGCCGAAGTCGACTATGAAAAGTTGCTGGAACTTGAGGAATCCAATGCAGAATTCCCAAGAACAGATGTTGTCATGATCATTGGAGCATGCGACGTTGTTAACCCAGCTGCTAATGATCCGACTATGGACACCCCATTGTCGGGGATGCCGATTTTGGAGGCTTCCCAGGCTAAGGCCGTCATTGTGTGTAACTTGGACGACAGGCCAGGGTACTCGGGAGTGGAAAACCCACTGTACGACGATCCCAAGACCACCATGTTGCTGGGCGATGCCCTGAAAACTATTAAGGATATTCGCAAGGCGCTTGGTAGTTCGGACTAGATGTTTGAAGGCTAAGGAGGATAAGATGGCGCATCAGCAGGAGTCGGTAGAGTTTGCACCAGCGAAAAGGATGGACAAAATCCGCTATGCGATTAGAGACATCCTGTTTGAGGCAAAACGGGTCGAAGATCAAGGCATTGCTTTGACAAAGCTGAACATTGGTGACCCGGCCGCGGTGGGAGGTTTTAAAGCACCTGCCCACATTATCGAGGCGGTTCGTAAAGCCTGGGCTGATCATAAGTATGCCTATTCCCCTGCGGCAGGCATACTTGAGGCACGTGAGGCCGTAGCCGCAGACTATGCTAAACATGGGGTCAAGGTTGACCCAGACCATGTCATAGTCACGGCTGGATTAAGCGAGGCTATACGATTCCTGCTGACTGCGACCATCAATCCAGGAGAGCAAGTTCTTTTGCCAAGGCCAACATATCCTTTGTATGTGACCATGCTGAACGAGCTTGGGGGCGAGGCGTCCCACTATGATCTGGACGAATCACAAGATTGGGCGCTAGACCAGGCGTCAATTGAGCAAGCTGCAGGTCCAAACGCCAGAATGCTGGTGATGATTTCTCCAAACAATCCAACTGGGCGGGTTTTTAGCAAGGATGATCTTCAAAAAGTCATTGATTTTTGCCGTAAACGCCGACTGTTGCTTGTAATGGACGAGGTCTACAACCGGTTAGCCTACGACATTGAAGGCCCCGTTATGTCAGTCACCGACTTGGATTTTGAAGGGGTGCCACTGATAACCATGAACGGCCTGTCAAAGAATTGGCTGTTGCCTGGTTCCAGGGTTGGGTGGATGGTCTTTCATAACACGCACTTACAAAAAGGGGTGCTTGACGCGATAATCCGTTTGGCCAACGCTAGGTTGAGCGGTCCAACCCCTCACCAATACGCGGTCAAAGCTGCATTGGAGGGGCCACAAGACCACCTGATTCAGCTTAGAAAGGACCTGGAGCTGCGGGCCCAAGCGGTTGCTGACGGCATAGCGAAGGTTCCCTTTGCCTCGGTTGTAAAGCCGGCGGCAGCGTTTTATGCAATGCCACGATTGGATCTATCCCATCCAAGCCTTGGCGGACGCTATTCAAGCGACACCCAAGTTGTGGTCGAGTGGTTGCGACGGACAGGCGTGGTAACAGTGCCTGGCTCTGGATTTGGACAGACTTTAGGCACCCACCACTTCAGAGTCGTCACCCTTGCTCCTCCTGAGGTCTTGCGTGAGGCCATGGCTTCATTGGCTGTATTGGCGTCGTAGTTCCGGCTAATTGATCACGGTCACCCCTCGATACAGTTCCACCTAGCTTCGTTCGTGTTACACTTTCTTGCAATTGCTGGGCTGTAGCAAGTGAAGACGAAACGTAATAACAAAGACACGCCTACACAGACTATTGCGGATGATGGCGGTAATCCCGCATCCGACTTGGAGCTAAAACAGTATCAGGATCGGCTGCGTTCGTTGGCCATTGAACTTGCTGCAACCGAGGCCAGAGAGCGCAGACAGATAGCTGAATATCTTCATGATAATATTGGTCAATCTCTGGCTGTAATAAAGCTGAGACTTGAGGCCCTGCGCGTGAAGGCGCAAGACCCAGCTGGGCGAAAAAGCGTAGAGGAGATAACGACCCTAGTCAGCATGGTAATCGCAGACATCAGGTCCCTGACATATGAAGTAAGCCCTCCAATTTTAAACGAACTTGGCCTTGGGCCAGCTATCGAATGGCTTGGGGAGAGGCTTGCCAGCAATCTGGATTTAAATATCAAGGTCAACCAGCATGACAAAGTGGCTGAAATCGATGACGCGATTGGGGCAATGCTCTTTCGGGCAGTGGGCGAGCTGGTCACCAACGTGGCAAAGCATGCTAAGGCCAAAAATGTTGTGCTTAACCTTGGGATTACGGCCAACAGCTTGTACATTGAAGTGGCTGACGATGGGATAGGCTTTGTGCACGACAGTGCGCAGGTAATCGCAAAGGGCGGGTTTGGACTGTTTAGCATAAAGGAACGAGTGGAATTCCTTGGCGGATCCATGGTAATTAACTCAGTTGCTGGCAAAGGGGCCAAAGTTATATTGGAAATTCCAAAACAGGCATTAAAATCAAAGCGAGTTAAGAAAGGGCTCAAATAAATGACGATCATCTTGGTTGACAACCATCGAATCCTATCTGAGGGCTTGCGTGGGCTGCTGTCCCAGGAACCTGACATGCAAGTAATCGCAGACGCACAAGACGGTCGTGAGGCCATTGAGCTAGTTGGCAGGCTGCGCCCTGATGTGGTGCTTATGGATGTGGTTATGCCTGAGCTTAATGGAATTGAGGCCACGCGGCAGATTCAAAAAGAGTACCCCTCGGTCAGGGTGCTGGCTCTTTCTATGCACGTTGACAAACGCTATGTGCTGGGGATGCTTGAGGCTGGTGCCGCTGGTTATTTACCAAAGGATTCCAATTTTGAAGAGGTGGTAAGAGCGGTAAGAGCTGTGGCAAGTGGTCAGGTGTATCTGTCACCTAGGATTGCAAATATTGTCGTCCAGGAATATGGACGCAAAGCTGCCGAAAATAAGGCCCAGTCAGCTCCAGGAAGCCTTTCTTCACGAGAAAGAGAGGTCTTGCAGTTACTTGCAGAGGGACATTCCGCCCGTGAGATTGCTGGTCGTTTGCATCTAAGCGTGAAAACCATTGAAACGCACAGAAGAAACATCCAGGCAAAACTGGGGATTGATAACGTCGCCGATCTGGTGCGTTATGCGATTCGTGAAGGATTGACTACACTGGAAAACTGATAAAAACCGCGCTTTGAGCCAAAATCAATTGTCTGATCAAGATCTTAGCCAAAATCACAGGTTGTTTTGACGACGAAACTCAGCGCACATGACCGCGGTTGCAGTTGCAACGTTTAGCGAATCTATTTGGTTACTAGCCGCAAAGCTGGGAATGCTTAGGTGGCAGTCAACCAACTCGATGAGTTCGGGCGCCAACCCATGAGATTCATTACCCATCAATAAAAGACCGCCATTTTGCAGATTCGTTTTATAGATGTTTAGCCCACCAAGGACGGCTCCAAAACTTGGGATGCCTTGCTTGGAAGCGTTGTGCAGCAAAGATTTCAGCTCGATTTGAACAAGCCGCACTCTAAACAAAGAGCCCATTGAGGCCTGGATTACCTTTGGGTTGTATGGCTCTGCGCAAAAAGGCCCCAAAAACACGACGCGCACACCAAACCACTCGGCCAATCTGATTATGGTCCCAAGATTTCCTGGGTCACTGACGCGGTCAAGGCCAAGATATAGCTGCCCAGCCTCAAGCTGCCCTGACCAAGCGGCAAGCAAAGAGGCCTTGGCAACAGCCAAAACTGGTGGGGGTGAGGCCATCGATGACAGCCGGGCCATCAACGTTTCTCCAACCTCGTCCCTCAATATAGTTTTGATGATTTCAACGCCTGATTTTGTGGCTTCATCAAGCAGTTTTTCCCCTTCAATAACAAACAGCGAGTGAAGATCCCGATATTTTTTCTGTTTCAGCGATATGACAAGCTTGATTTCAGCATTGGTGGGTTTGCCTGACACGGATTTAAAGGGTGAATCGTTAGATGGTTTCATCGCTTAGCCGATGCTCTGGCTCGTCCTGCTGGACCAAGACCAGCATTGGTTCTGGCCTCCAGCAGTAAAGAAATCATGGGGTCTGGCAACTTTTTGACGCCTCC
Organism: Oligoflexales bacterium; assembly: GCA_012840965.1. Taxonomy (GTDB): domain Bacteria; phylum Myxococcota_A; class UBA9042; order DTJE01; family DTJE01; genus DUVQ01. The sequence goes on from DUVQ01000111.1 coordinate 4,560, forward strand.
CAAGGTTGCTGCGTCCAGCAAGGTGCGTGCTGTGGCCTCGACAAGCTCGACTAGCATCATGGCGGTCTGAAGATCAGCACCCCACGCCAAAACACCGTGGCCTTCAAGCAAAACCACGTCGTAGCGCTCCATAAAAGGCACCAGTCCTTGGGACAAGGCCTCACTACCTGGTAAAGCGAAGGGCACTACTGGGACCGAACCGCCAGTCTGAATTATGAACTCTGGGAAAGTAAACGCTTCAATCACCTGATTGGCCGCCGCAAATCCTGACGATGCAGGCGGATGGGCGTGAACAACGGCACGGACATCTAAACGCCCTTTAAAAACGGCTAGATGCATTGGCAACTCGACAAAGGGATTACCAATACCGGCCAGTTTGCGTCCAAAACGGTCCAAGGTCAAAAGCTCGGCTTCTTTGATCGCCCCTAATGAAACGTCAGCACTGGTGGCCAAAATGCGACCATCGGCGGTCATTGCGGTTACATTACCCTGCCCTCCAGCGGCCCATCCATTTTCATGAAGCTGGCGGCTGAAGTGAATAATCTGCCTTTGTAATTCAGGGAAGGTTACCTGGGCGTTCATCGCGCCTCCAAAACGGTTGAAGCATGGTAATCAACCGCGTCAACTACCCCAACAATCACGGATCTGATGGGAAGAATCTTTTGCTTGAAAATCTGGCGGGCGCTGTTTCCTTCAGTTACAACCAGCACCAAGTCTCCAACTCCAGATTGAACTTGGTCAACGGCCAAAAACGATGAGTCGACTGGTTTTCCATTTTCATCGACTGGTTGGACCACATAAAGCTTCAACCCCTTGTAAGTGGGGTGTTTTACCGTGGAAACAACAGTTCCCTTTACACGACACAACGTCATGGTGCCTCCACGTCTAGGGCATCAACAATGCCACAGATTGCCGCGTCAACTGGAACAAACGTGTTGGGACAAGCAAGCGAGGCCTCGCGACTGCTGACCAAATGCACCAAATCACCAGGTCCAGCATTAACCGCATCGACGGCCACAACAACGTTACCTTTTGGAGTCCGTTGCTCGGTCAGCGGCTGAACCAGCATCAAGCGTAGGCCATCCATATTTTTTGCTTTCCTAGTAGCAACCACCGTTCCCAGAACTTGACCTAGATACACTGGCTTCCCTCCAAGGATCCAAGGATTTGGTTGTACCTTGCAAAGCCCCCAACTGTCAACGGGACTTTTTAGGGCACACCCAAAATCAGCGCCCTAACCACTAGCCGGCCGTCGAACCAATCAACTAGGCTATGGATAAGGCTTACCAGCTGTCAGTGCCATCAAGATATGGCGACGCTCGCTTAAGTCTCCAACCAAAGTCGCGCCAATCAGGACGCCGTTTTCATCCCTTACAAGCCTCTTGTAATCATCTCCTGAGCGCTCGGCCTGGACCTCGCCGTCTTCATCACCGGTTTTACCCATGGAAAACACGCCTATTTCAGCGACTTTCAAGGTAACCATCCGCGTTGTGCCTGCATATGTGACGTCCAAACCGGCCATCGCACGTCCCGCAAAGCGCCCCTGCTCTGATGATGCTGGCCAGATCCCATAAAGCTGGCCGCGATGCTCGGCACAGTCTCCAGCTGCATAGATTCCAGGGATCGATGTCTGCATCTGGTCGTTTATCAAAATGCCTTGATCTACTTCAATGCCAGCGGCTTGGGCCAGTTCAATGGCTGGACGAACGCCTGCTGAAACTAGGACCAAATCAGCTGGAAGTGAGCAACCATCATCCATATCGACTGATAACCCGTTGTTTTCCTGGCGAATTTGGGCGGTAGACGCAGGAAGGACAAAATCGATCCCCTGACGCTGTAAAAGCTCCAAGACCAGTTCACCGGCCACCAAATCCAATTGACGAGGCAAAAGCCTGTTGTTCCTTTCTACCACCGTCACAGCGAGCCCAGCTTTTGCCAACGATGCGGCAAGCTCAAGCCCCAACAGCCCACCACCTATTACCACGGCACGCTTGACACCGACGATGGCCTGGCGCAAAGCGACTGCATCAGCCATGAATCGAAGCGTTTTAGCCAAATCAGACCCTGGAAAATTTGGCACAAACGCCCTAGCCCCAGTTGCAATCAATAGCGAGTCATAATCAAGCAGTTGACCATCTGCCAACTGGACTTGTTTTTTGGCGTGGACTATCCGAGTAACCCTAGATTTCAGCAAAAGATTAATCTTTTGCTCGTCGTACCAATTGGGCAGTCTAAGTGCTAGTTTGTCAGGTTCACTGCGACCATCTACTACTTCACCAATCCTAATTCGCGAATAGTATGGCCAAGACTCTTCAGAGACGACCGTTATATTTCCAAGACTGTCAGCCGTTCTGATGGCTGTAGCAGCTTCAAGACCTGCAGCCCCAGAACCTATTATTATGTAGCGCTTGGCCAAGCTTACTCGCCCTCCTTTACAGGCTCAAACATCTCCTTTGAAGCGGCACACTCAGGGCACACCCAGGAGTCTGGCAAATCTTCAAAGGCGGTTCCAGGAGGAATACCAGCCACAGGATCGCCATGGGCAGGATCGTAAATATAACCGCATACTATGCATACATACCGCATCGTAACCCCTCCCTAAATAAATCTAAGTAAGCGTACCGCACCTGGCTTTACAGCAAGCTCTACGGTATCGCGCATCCCCTCGAAATCACCGGATAATTGAAAAGGCATAGGTCGTGAAAACTGGATTTTGATCCGTTTTACAAAAAAGTCGTAAAGCTTTTCATGCCTCAGCGAGCCATTCCAGGCCGCTGGCAGGTGGACAAGGCTTGCTGCAAGTGAAATGTCAGACAGCCTTAACTGCATGAATTCTTGATCTGAATTAGCCCAAGGTAACAGCTTCAAACCATAGCCAAGTACTGGGACGGTCCCCATCATGGTTAGCACAACTGAACCTTCGTATATGATCTCGCCGGCGCCAAAACTGCGCCCTTTTTGACCTTCTGCCCCAATACAATAGGCGGTATCAGCCAGGTTTGTAATCCGAACTTCCAGGCTGTCTTGGCTAAACATTTGGGCAATGTGCCTAGGTGCTGTAGCCCCAAAAAAAGCCACAAAGTAACCGGAAACATTTTGAAAAAGCGGTTTCAGTCGACCTGACCCAAGTTTTGCCTTCATCTGGTGATAATCGGCCATCATCTCGGCATCTGCACCCAAGCTACCAAAGGGGTGCAGCTGTCCCTCGTGTTCCATCAGGGAAACTGTCCAGACGTCCTTGGATGGGTTTTGAAGCCACGACTTCAGGTCTGAAAGAGCGCCAACTGATGAAACCAAGCGTGACAAGGCATTACCAGTGCCAAGCGAAAGGGCACCTAGAACGGGAACTTTGGAGCTGTCGCCATCGCTGTACTTGTACAGGGCATTGATCAGGCCAACTATGGTGCCGTCACCACCACCTGTAAACACCGTCTTGTAGCCACGCTCGTGAATGGTTGCAGCGTGCCGCAAGGCGTCGCCTGGGACCTCTGCAAAAAAGATGTCGTCAGGATGTACAAGGTCTTCAATCTTTGAAACCACTTCTGGGGACACATGTCTGGCATTGGCGTTCAAATAGATAGCATAGGAAGTGTCTGTCATCAGGCTCCAGGCAAGTAAAACGCCCGCAAATAATAGCATGGAACAAAGTCGATGAGCAGGGGCGACTCACTGGCCCACATCATGGTAGGCAATTGAGGTTGCATTCTTGCGGCTTTGTGGGAATTTTGCCAGGAATAAATGGCCGTGATAAAGTGTTTTGCGCCTGCGAAATGACCAGGAGGTCTGATGACTCTTCGTGTAAGGCTTGCTGTTTTTGGGGTGATTGCCCTTTTCTTGATCCCAGCACAAGCCTCAGATTTATATTCAGCCCAGAATTTACCTGCTAACCGCACTAATCCGGCCATTGACGTGGCGCAGACTAGTCCAGATGAACCACTGGATGAAGATGAGGACGTCGAAGAAAAGCAATACTGGAAAGAAGTTGATTTTACAGAAGTTGACTTCGCTGAGGTTTTGCGCCTGATCAAGATTTACTACATTGATTCCAACTATGACCGCAGGCTTGCGTGGATTTTTGCAGCCAATGGCGTTTTGGGTGAGTTGGAGACGCCTTGGCAGGTCTTGCCCCAAAATTTCTGGAACAGAAAAAAGGGAACTGACGAGTTCAAAAAACGCTATACAGGCAAGCAGATTCAGTTGCGCCCCGGCGATCCCTTTGTGCTGGTGGAGACCAACAAGGATTTCAAAGTCGAACGTTCCAAGAAAGCGCTTACTCCCAAAGATGTGCGTGACAAGAAAAAGGAGATCCAACAACGCCAAAGAGAGCTGGATTCTGCCCTTGGCAAGTTGCCTTTCACCGAGGCTGATTACGGCAGAGTCTTGGACTGGGCGTTAAAACAAATAAAGGGAACAGAGATTTCCAAAAAAGACCTGATTCTTGCTGCTGCACAAGGCTACTTGGCATCTTTGGATCCACATTCTGGGCTTATAACTGCCAAGGCCTGGGATGAGGCGACTAAATCAACTGAAGACGCCAGTTTCCAAGGAATTGGGGCGCTGTTGACCCAACATGGCGATGACACGATTGTGGAAAACCCGATTGAGGACCAGCCGGCAGTAAAGGCTGGAGTCAGGGCTGGAGACACCATAATCGCGATTGATGGACGCTCAATCGCTGGGATCCCATTACACAAGGTGGTCAAGCGCATCAGAGGCCCCAAAGGCACATCGGTAACGCTGACCATTCGACGTCTTGGAGAACCTAATGACCTTGAAATAACCATTGTCAGAGGGTTCATTGAGATTAAAAACGTGCAATCTAGGTTGCTTAAGGACCACCCAGATTTGGGATATATAAAAGTCACTGGATTTATTGAGTCAACAAGGCAGTCGATCAAGGGTACAATTGAGAGTCTGACTGCTGCAACCAAGGGCGGTCGTCTTCGCGGCCTGATTTTAGATTTGCGCAACAATTCCGGTGGGTTACTAAAAGCGGCCGTCGACATAGCGGACGATTTTCTTAACAAGGGCATCATCGTCACTGTAAAAAACCCATCCAGCCGTGATGAGGTCTACAAGGCAACCAAAGGAAGCTTTGATTTTCCAGTGGTTGTATTGGTCGACTCCACCAGTGCCTCGGCATCAGAGATCTTGGCCAGTGCGATCCAGGAAAACCAGCGAGGTTTGGTCATCGGAGATCGCACCTTTGGAAAGGCGTCTGTCCAGACATTGCTGAACCCGTTATTTAGGCGGGATTACTACATAAAACTTACTGTTGCGCGCTACTATGCACCGTCAGACCGCACCATCCAAGTCACTGGGGTCATTCCAGATGTAACTGTGCCAGCGTCCCTAACTGAAGAGCCATTTCCACCTTTTCGGGAAGAGGACTTGTCGCATCACTTGGTGGCCCTGTCAGCTGACTACCCCCCACACAATGCAGAGCTGGTTGCAAGGCTATCCCCGTGTGTAAGAACCAGAGGAATAGCGGACGACCTGGCAAAAAAACAGTCAAAGGGGCAGATCAAATTGGATTACCAGCTTTGGAAGGCCGCTGACTATCTTGAGTGCATGTATTCGGACCGGCAAAGCCGCGCTGAAGTTCGCTAGGTGAGCTTAGAGCTGCACCTAGGAGATCTTGGCCCCAGCAGGAAGTGGGCGCAGTGGGCTAAAAATCGCAAGCCCGTCATCATCATGACCAGCCAAGACCATGGCTTCAGATAAAATCCCAAAGATTTTACGTGGTTCAAGGTTCACCACAAAAACAAACTGCTTTCCTACAATCGCTTCAGGGGAATACTCCTTGGCGATTCCAGAAACAACCGTTCTAGGCTCAGGTTCACCAAGATCAACCGATAACAAAAGAAGCTTGTCAGACTTTTCAACAGCTGTAGCTGTTAGAACAGTTCCAACCCTTAGATCTACGGCTGCAAAGTGGTCAAACTTGATTAAAGGCGTTTCAGGCTTCTTTGGCTTTTCTTCGACCTTTGGCAGCTCGTGCCGCGGGAAAGGTGCCTCAGGCAGATTCACTGCTGCACCCGCCTTTAAATCACCCCACTTAAGGTCTTCAAGCCTGCTAACTACAGGCGGAGCACCGATGGCACCAAGCAGCTCATCACATTTGCCGGGCATCACAGGACTAAGCAGGTTCAGCGCAAAACGCAGCCCCTCCAAGGCGTTGTAAACTGCGGTACCAGCCTTGGCTGGATCGGTCTTGATAACCTTAAACGGCTCGGTTTCAGCAACATAACGATTGACCCGCCTGACCAGATTCATGATGGCTTCAACTGCTGCATCCACCTTAAGCTCAAGGATCAGCTGTCGCACTTTCGCGGGCAATTCCTGAGCCATCTGGCGAAGATCGTCATCAAATTCAGTACCTTCTGCAAGAGTTGGGACTACCCCACCCATGGAACGCGCAATAAACTTCGCCAACCTGTTAGCTAAGTTTCCAAGATCATTTGCTAAATCAAAGTTATGACGCTTTAAAAACGCCTCCTCGGAAAAATCGGCATCCAGGCCTACAACCATCTCTCGCATCAAGAAATAGCGCAAAGAATCGACACCATACTTGTCTTTCATGGCCATGGGGTCTACCACATTGCCCAGTGATTTAGACATCTTGGACCGATCAATCAGCCACCATCCATGGGCAATGATGTGCTTGGGCAATGGAATCTCCAGGGCCATCAACATGGTGGTCCAGTAAACGCTGTGGGTGGTTAAAATGTCCTTTCCAATCAGATGGTGTGCCCCACTCCACAGCTTTTCAAACCGTTGGTCATCGCTGTAAAGGCCAATGGCAGAGCAGTAGTTCAACAGCGCATCAAACCACACGTAGGTCACAAAATCAGGGTCAAATGGCAAAGGGATTCCCCACGACAGGCGCGCCTTTGGTCGGCTGATACAAAGGTCTTGAAGTGGCTTCTTTAAAAAGCCCAAGACTTCGTTTTTTCGCGACTCTGGGCGGATGAAGTCCGGATTTTCATTGATATGCTTGATCAAGGCGTCCTGGTACAAGGACATCTTGAAAAAATAGTTGGCCTCTTGGATGCGGTTTACTTCCCCGCCAGTTTCAGGGCATTTACCATCAACAAGCTCGTCTTCGGTAAAAAACTTTTCCACCCTTGGGGAGTAAAAGCCTTCGTACTCGCCCCGATAAATCAGGCCCTTGTCCCAAAGCTGCTGCAACGCCTTTTGAACCACGCGAGTATGCCTTGGCTCAGTCGTCCTGATGAAATCATCGTTTGACACGTGCAACGTCGGCCACAAATCCTTAAAGTGGCGATGCATGTCATCTGCATGTTCCTGGGGGGTCATTCCACGCTTGGCGGCAGCCTCTTGGACCTTCTGGCCATGCTCGTCGGTCCCAGTCAGGAAGTAAGTTTCCTGCCCAAATAGCCTGTGATATCTGGCCAAGACATCGGCCAAAACCGTACAGTAACCGTGACCAATGTGGGGTCGATCATTAACATAGTAAATTGGCGTAGTTATATAAAACACACCGTCAAGTGATTCGGTCACTTAAAACCTCCCTCAAACGATTTTCATGTACCTAAACAACCCGTGTCCAAGGCGCGGGGAATTTGGGGTTTTGAGCTCATAGCTTCTGACAAACCGTCTTTGCCTGCAGGAACAACAACAAGTAATCGCCGCCACCAGCCTTGGAATCAGTTCCAGACATATTGAAACCGCCAAATGGCTGTGCACAAACTAAGGCGCCAGTGCACTTGCGATTGAAATACAGGTTTCCAACGTGAAAGTCACGCCGAGCCTGCTCTAACCTTGCTTGGCTGCGGGAAAACACTGCACCAGTCAAACCATAGATGGTGCCATTTGCAATCTGGATCGCATGGTCGTAGTTGTCGGCCTTGGTGACTGAGAGGACAGGTCCAAAAATCTCTTCCTGCTCGATGCGCGCACCAGCAGGCACATCACCAAAAATGGTCGGCTGCAGGAAGTAACCAGGGCCATCTGCGCGGCCACCACCACACAGAAGCTTGCCTTCTTTTTTGCCAATCTCCATGTAGCCAAGAATCGAATTCATGGCAGATTCGGTAATCACTGGGCCAACTTGGGAGTTTGGATCCTTGGCAGGACCAACCTTCAGCTTCTTAGTCGCCGCAACCACCTCTGCCATCACATCGTCGTAAATAGCGGCATCCAAGATAGCACGAGAGCACGCGGAGCACTTTTGGCCCTGGAATCCAAAAGCAGATGCAGTAATTGCGGCAGCCGCTTCCTTGATATTGCCATCATCAGCCACGATTATCGCGTCCTTGCCGCCCATTTCAGCGATTACCCTTTTGAGCCATATCTGGCCAGGGGCAACCTTGGCGGCCAAGGCATTGATATGAATACCAACATCCATGGACCCTGTGAACGCAACCATTCTTGTAAGCGGATGCCCAACCAAGATGTCGCCCACAGCGCCGCCAGAGCCAGGCACATACTGCAGCACGCCTGAAGGAAGGCCTGCCTCATGCAAAATTTCGAAAAGTTTCCAAGCAATTACAGGCGTCGGCGAGGCAGGCTTTAAAACCACCGTGTTCCCAGTGACCAAAGCAGCGACCGTCATGCCAGCCGTGATAGCCAAGGGGAAGTTCCACGGGGGGATAACCACTACCGGACCTATTGGAATGTAGGTCATTTCGTCATCTTCCCCTGCGGTTGGGATCACGGGCTGGGGCTGACCATAGCGTATGGCCTCATGGGCATAAAACTCACAAAAGTCGATTGCCTCTGCTGTATCGGCGTCAGCTTCAATCCAGGTTTTGCCAGCCTCTAAAATCATGGTGGCGTTTAACTCGAAGCGCCGCTTGCGCATGATCGAGGCGGCCCTCCACAAGATCCTGGCTCGCTCGGCAAAGCTAGTTTGCGACCAGGCAGGAAAGTTTTCGTACGCGACTTTAACGGCCTTGTCAGCCAACTCAGGAGTGGCGCTGGCCGCCAAACCCACCACCTGCGAAGTATCAGATGGGTTGATGGACTTAATCTCCTTGTCTGTAAAGAATTCCTGGCCACCAATGACGATGGGATAACGCTTACCAAAGGAGGCCTCAACAGCCTCAATCGCCTTGATCTGGGCCTCGCGATCAACAGGATTCACAAATGAATTCACAGGTTCGTTGACAAATGCTAGTTTCATTGAAATCTCCCGGGTTTAAAGACACGTTTTGCAAAAAACAACGTGCCAGCAATATAGCCTAGCTGGGGTGATCTGTCACCCAAAATCACCGCTACTTGGACATCAATTGGGTGGGAATTATGGGAGGAATCACCGCTATTCGGCCAGATTTAAACCTTGATTCTGAAAATGGTCATGTCTGCAAGCTCACTGTCCGGCATACATACACTACAGTACTGAGTCTTGACTACTAGCCCACAAACATCTTCGAAGTCGTATCCATTTTCGTTTAAAAATTCGGCGGCAACCAACGGATCCAGCGACAATCGGCGTTTGCAACCGTTACAAAACATGGTGACGGCCAAAGGATCGCCACACTCATCGCATATGAAGTTATGTTCAGTTGCCCCCTCGACGCCACAGACCACGCAAACACCTTTTGTTTCACGAGGAAGCGCATTTTTTGAACTGGCAAGCCGTTCCATGGCGCCCAGAATATGGGCGAACAGCCAATCCGTCAAAGTTTTAGCATAACTGCGGTTTTTGGCGCTTCGAGTTCGGGAGTCTGAGGCCATTGAGCCGATTCTAGCCAGCCGTCGGGATTTAGGTCCATTCGCTGCGTTGTCTTCACCAACTTGATGCCCAGTATGCGAGTCAAGGCGTCTCTTTGGTGTGATCTGGCAGTCCATGTAATATTGATCGTCAGCTTGCAGTAGGTGGCAGGACCTATGTCAAAGGGAAAAGTTCACATCATGGGAGTCGGTGGAGTTGCTATGTCCGCCGTGGCTGGATTGTTTAAAAAGGCAGGTTGGGAGGTTCGTGGCTCAGACCAAGCAATGCCATATCCACCTATGGGAGACCTTCTTACAGACCTTGGAATCAGCGTAATGCACCCATATCAGGCTGAAAACCTGAACTGGGGACCAGATCTGGTTGTGGTTGGTAATGTCATCCGCAGGATTAACCCGGAAGCAGTGGCGGTAGTCGAATCAAAAATCCCGTACCTGTCCTTTCCCGAGGCCTTACGGGAGCACTTTTTTCACGACCAACAATCGATAGTTGTTGCTGGCACTCATGGCAAGACCACCACAACGTCGTTGATAGCGCATCTTTTGGCATTCCAGGGGTTGGATCCCTCTTTCCTGGTCGGCGGAATTCCAGTCAACTTTGGTATCAACCATCATCTTGGAAAAGGCAAATACTTTGTCATCGAGGGCGATGAATACGACACGGCGTTTTTTGATAAGGGCCCTAAATTTCTACACTATTTACCAAAAGCGGCCATCATCAACAATGTTGAGTTTGACCACGCCGATATTTTTGCCAACCTGGATGCTGTTTTAAAGGTGTTTACTGACTTTGCCCGCATAGTTCCGCGTGGGGCGCCGCTGCTGATTCCAGATAGCGACACCAATGCAAAAAAGGCCGTTGCCGATGCTGACGCCAAGGTAGTGACTTTTGGGATCGAACGCGGGATTTGGCAGGCGAGAGACGTGCAGTGGGATGGTCTAGGCGTTGCCTTCAACTTGTTTTGCAAGGACTTAAAGGTTGGTACTTTTTCGTCTCCAATGATTGGAATCCACAATCTGCACAATGTGATTGCTGCCCTTGTCATGCTCCACGAGCTTGATGCGGTAACTCCCAAGTTGGCTTTGGCGCTTGAGAGTTTTAAAGGCATCAAAAAACGCCAAGAAATCAAGGGGGTGGTCAACCAAATCACTGTGATGGATGACTTTGCCCACCACCCAACTGCTGTGCGCCAAACAATCGAAGCACTTAGGATTGCAAAACCCAAGGCAAAGATAATCGTGATGTTTGAAATCGAATCAAACACCAGCAGGCGCAAGGTGTTCCAAAACGAGTTTGCAAAGGCCTTTGCAACGGCGGATCAGGTTTTATTTTGCAGACCCTATGAAAAACCTGACAATCTGCCTCTTGAGGAGCGCATAGACATGGACCAGCTTTGTGCAGACATCCAAAGCGCTGGTACGAACGCAGTAATGATTCCGGACATAGATGACCTTGCATCAGCCGCGGCTGCCTTGGCAAAACCGGGAGATATCATCGTTGGCATGTCAGGGCGAAATTTCCACAACGTCCATGACAAGGTGCTTGCCAAACTGGCAGAGGGGTGATGAAAGAGGCTCCAAAAACGATGCCTGAGCTTAGACCCGACGAGGATTTGTCGGTCTTGTTTGACTTTGGCTTTGCCCAATCCAAAACTGGTTATCGCTTTGGAATTGACGCCTTACTGCTGGCCTATCACATCACCAACGGACCTGCGAAGTGCCTCACCCCAGAATGCAAGATGATGGAAATAGGCACCGGTTCTGGGGTAGTTTCAATCCTGTCGGTAGCATGGGGATTTTTGGGCAAAATCACCGCCATTGAGTTACAAGAACAGCTGGCCGACCGGGCCAAAAGAAACGTTCAGGCGGCTTCAATGGGGTCCCAAATAACGGTTATAACAGCTGACGCCACCACCATGGCAGATGACCAAACGCGCTATGATCGGATCATCTCAAACCCACCCTTTCATCCAAAAGGGCAAGGCAGGCTAAATCCAAACAGCGAAAAGATGCTATCAAGGCACGAATCAACCCTAACGATGCGTTCGCTCTTCGCCCTAGCCTCCCAAAGGCTAACCCCCACCGGAATACTTTCAGTACTGTACCCCTACAAACGCCTGGAAGAGGCCCGCAGCCAAGCAACCAAAACCAACCTAAAAATCCAAGGCATCACCCCATGTAGCCACAACGAAGCACAACCCCCAACAATCCTCATCCTAGACCTAGTACAAGCCCACAACCAAACAACCAATGAAACCTGGCACCCCCAAACCTCAATGAACCGAGCCTCATTCCCAAAACTAAACCAATAACAAACCTCCCTGTCCCTGGGCTGCTTGATAAAGCCCTGACAAATCCGTACCATGCGCACGGTACGGAATCCAACAATTCGGTTAGCTTTGATAGCATTGAGATGGAACCTGGAGAAATCAATGTAATGGACTAGAATTATAGTCTTTTGGAGGTCTCTATGAATAGGGTAAATTTGCCGGCTTTGGGTTTCATTCGCAATTGTTGTCTGGTTGTGGTGTTGGCTCTGGTATTTGCAGCATGTTCCGACGAGGACAAACCACAGGACAAGATGGACGCTTGGAATAGTGACAACAGTGAACTACGAGAGCTTGGTGACGAGGGCGAGGATGTCTGCACGGGAAAGCCAGTTGAAGGCTGTCCATGCACGAAAGAATATGAGGAATGCTGCCTTTGGTTTGGAGAGGGATTGGTCTGCGCTCCGGATCATCGGATTAATCCAACGCAATTAGTCTGGGAACATTTCTGGGACTGTCCTTGCTTGGAAGATTGGGGTTGTACAGAGCCGTTCCCGGCTATGTGCTCGCAACTGCAAGGTGAGCGGTAGCAATGGGACATCTTTTCAGAGTGGGACTTGTTACGGTGCTGCTGGGAACCTGTGTTGCCTGTAGTGACCACGGTCCATGCGCTGGTATTGATTGTGGTGGGCATGGCTATTGCGAAGTCGATGATGAATCTGGAAATGCCAGTTGTGTCTGTGACGATGGGTACGTTGCTGATGGCATGAAATGTGTGAAGGAATGCGTACCCGCATGTGGTGACCGGATCTGCGGTCCTGATCCGGTTTGTGGCCTGTCATGTGGAGGCTGTGGCGAAGATTGGCTCTTCTGCGACACTAACGGCAAGTGCATGTCCAACACTGTTGGTAGATGCTTCGCCGACTGGTGTCTGATCCCAGCTGGTACATTTGCGATGGGTTCTCCTGATGACGAACCTGACCGTGAGCCCGATGAGGGTCCGGTTCATAACGTAACAATCACTCGCCCGTTTTACATGAAAAAAACCCTAGTAACCAGAGGCGAGTGGAAGTCGCTGATAGGCAACAATCCGTCAAAAGACCGCGCCTGTAGCGACCACTGCCCTATCCAAACACTAAACTGGTTTGACGCGGTTTGGTATGCAAATGCCCTCTCCAAATCGGAAGGTTTAGAAACCTGTTACACGATAACTGACTGTACTGGCGCTGCAGGTGTAGACCTGGCAGACTGTAAAGTGACTTTTAGCAGTCTTGACTGTAACGGCTATCGGCTACCTACAGAAGCTGAATGGGAATATGCAGCTCGTGCAGGTACTACTGAGGCAAGGTATGGCGAGGTTGATGACATAGCTTGGTACCTAGACAACAGTAGGTGGAATCCCCATCCTGTTGGTATGAAGACACCAAATGCCTGGGGATTACATGATGTGCTTGGAAATGAGTATGAGCTCGTATGGGACTACTATGGTGAAGACTACTACAGCACCTGTGAAGAAGGTTGTACAGACCCGTTAGGCCCAACAACAGGCATAGAGCGGGCTGCACGCGGATCCTGTTATGCCAGTCCAGCCAAGTCCGTGCGGTTGGCGCTGCGCGTCCACTATCCACCTGAAATACGCCTCCCAGGCTTCCGCCTCGTAAGGTCCGTGCCCTAGTTCCTTCGAACTATATCAACAATGGAGCCTTGCTTCCCTGCCCCTGCCCCTGTCCCCGCCACCTTGACACCTTGCGTTGGCGACATTAAATTGCCTTACAACGGAAGTAGGGTGGTCATTCCGTGTGGTTTGAACTTTTGGGGTTGATGATATGGACGATATTCTGAAAATGGATGTTAGATTGGTTGAGAGAATGATTGCTTCTGGTGAGCTTAAGCTCGAGGAATATGAAAAACACTTGAAATCCCTGCGTAATGTTGCTGCTGAAGCCGATAACGTTGAAGCCTCGTTGGCAGATAGAGGGGCCTCTCTTCATGATGACGCCAAGAAGAAATGACTCACAACTTTTCGGTTTTTAAAGTTGCTTTGAAACGGAGATAATCATGTCTGACGAACAATACAAAAAGTGCGGTGACCACGCTGGTTTTGACCCGCATAAAGTGGATTTTTCCACCTTCGTGCTGTCTCTTGGGACTTCTGTGATGATGCATCTGGGACAAGGTCCGACGGAAGCAGGGATGGAAGTCAGCCTGCCACTTGCCCGACAGATGATCGACATCATCGCGATGCTGAAGGATAAAACCCAGGGTAACCTGGATGAAAACGAGCAGCACCTTATCGACACCCTTTTGTTCGATTTGCGCCTCAAATATATTGACGTCTGCAAGGCAACACCCAAAACAACTGAAGAAAAAGATTAGGAGTCACAAATGTCCAACGTAGTACACTTTTCTGATGCTAGCTTTAAATCTGAAGTTTTAGAGTCACCAATCCCAGTCCTTATTGACTTTTGGGCTCCTTGGTGCAGCCCATGCCGTGCAATCGCCCCCCTGGTGGAAGAAGTCGCAAACCAGTTCGAAGGAAAGCTGAAGGTGGGCAAAATTAACATCGATGAAGATACCAGAGTGGCTGCCGAGTACCATATTGCCGCCATTCCAACCTTGTTGGTTTTTAAAAATGGCATGGTGGTGGACCAGATCGTTGGCGCAGTAGCCAAAAACAAGCTGATCGCTTTTGTGGAAAAGCACTTGGCTTAAGTCGGCCTAAAAATTACAGTCTTAATGACAAAACGCCCCGGCTATGACCTGTGGTTCCAGCCTGTGGGCTTGATGCTTTTGCCATCAAGTCGCATTCCTTTGCGCTTGGTGATCTTGCCCAAAGGTCTCATCCCGGCTTTAATCCAATCACCAACGGCCTTTTCGCTAACAACTGCCAGCAATTCGTAGTCGTCTCCGCCCATCAAAGCACATTCCAAGGCGTCAACACCAAGCAAACTTGCGGCCCTTAGCGCCTTTGGGGGCAACAAAATTGCGGATGAATCAAGATTTGCACCAACACCTGAAGCATCAAGGATGTGTCCAAGATCAGCCAAAATACCGTCAGAAATATCAATGACGCTGTGGACGCGCCCATCTGCCGCCATTGCGCATCCAAGCGAAACACGTGCGACAGGCCTACGATAAGCTTTAACCAGTTCCGAAAACTTGGCACCTATCCCCCGCTCAAGCGCAAGTCGCCCTAGGGTGGCAGCCCCCAAGTGACCTGACACCATCACCACATCACCAACCAGCGCCCCACCTCTGGTCAGCACTCTTGCACTTGATGGCACACCCAAAGCTGCAATAGTGATGGCCAAAGGACCAGACGTCGATGTAATGTTTCCACCAACGACGGGCAAATCGTACAAAAACCCAGCCTGCGCTACACCTTTTGTAATAGCCAAAACAGTGCGGTCATCAACTTCACAAGGCAACTCATAGGATAAAAGGGCCGCAAGTGGGCTACATCCCATGGCTGCAAGGTCAGAAACGTTAACAGCCACAGCTTTTGCACCGATTTCCCGCGGTCGCGCCCAGTCCAATCGAAAGTGAACACCCTGCACAAGAGTGTCGGTGGTAGCCACTATCTTTCCTGCAGGCACATTTAACAAAGCGGCATCATCACCAATGCCGATCTCGACCCTCGGGTCCCTAGTTTCGTCTTTGGCGGCAGGCCCTTGAGTCAGAATCTTTTTGATGGCAGCGATTAATCGGAATTCGTCCACTCGGCCTCCGCTGAAATGGGCCTGCCTACACCGCGTTGTATTTCGAAGATCTCCAAGTTTTGACCAGTGACTTTATCACCCTCGATCCTAAGCATTCCAGAGCGACCAGGCACAGGCTCCATGCCACGTAGTGTCTGAATCAAATAGCGCATGTTTTCATCGCGTAGGTTGTCTTTTTGAATCGCGGCAACCAAAAGGTCGGCAAGGTCGGCAAGCTCAGCCTGCAGACTGCTTTGATGGACGCCTTGAAACTTGATAGCCGAATAAACGGCGCCATCCAAAGCGGTAGTACGCCCAAGTTCAGGCTGGCCGGCCCAAGAGGCCTGGGCCACAACTATGGGAGGCTTGCAGCTTGGCTTTGGCAAAGCAAACAAGCCGCCAAACTCCATAAAACCTAGTACCCGCCTTGCATTTTGGATTGAACCCAAAATAACGAATGCCCTGCTTGAACAAGCCTTTTCAGGCGTCGGCCCGATCACAGACTTCGCAAACTGCGAGACCTCGTTCTGCATCTCGCTGTCTTCGTCTATGTCCACCATCTTTGGCTGGCCTCCAAGCTTCAAAAAAGCGTTGGTAAAGGCTTTTGCCTCGGCCATGCAAAGATTTGTTGAGCACGCACTGACAGTCCAAGCATTAGTGACGCCCTTTTCCAAAAGGTACCGGGCCAACACCAAAGCCTTGTCATACCTGCTAGCCCTTCCCCAAATGACCGCCCCTCTGACGCGGCCATCTGACTCGCCACTCAGGATTAGCGCTGGAATCCTTGCCTGGTCTGCGGCATTGGCCACAGCTAAAGCCTCTTTGTCACCTAGTCCACCTACCAAAAAGGCGCAGCCCGCCCGACTGGCGCTTTGGACCGCCTGTTGGACCTGGATACCTTTGGTATCAAAGACTTCTACTTTGACGCCCTCAAGCACTGAAAAGGCCCGATCAAATATGCTTCTGACAGACTGACCGATGTGACCGTATTGGCCACTTAGTGGAAGCAAAAGGCAAAGGTCAGCCTTTACAACCTCTGTATCCTCTGTGTATGTTTCATCGCCATTTGGCACTTCGGCTTCGTTAGGCTCTGTATCGTCCTCAATCGGTGTGGGGGGAATTTCTTCTAAGTCTTCCTCTGAGGACCGCAATATCTTGGAAAGGATTGACTCGCTTGGTTTTGCCAACGCTTCAACGCTCAAGAACACAAAAACCAAAACAAGGCAGTGGATTAGTCGCATCAACAAGCTCGAATTAAAACTGTTAAAGGGAAAAATTCCTGAACAGGTCTAGCCTCCCGCATCGCGGTACATTAGCTCAGCAATTCGGTAGGATGATTTTTCCAGATTCTTTATGGCAGTGATAATGGCTGACATGTCGTTACCACTGCGGGCTCGCCGACAATTTTCCAAATCGTCGTGAATTAGCCTGCGTTCATCGTCGGTCAGATAGTGTAAAAACTCGTTCAACGAGCGTTCCGTCGTGTATATCAGGCCATCTGCCCTGTTTTTCATATTGGCCAGTTCGTGACGACTTTCATCTTCACGCATGGCTTCGGCAGCTTCACCGATAATTCGCTCGATATCTTTTTCTGACAGCCCTGAAGTAGGGCGCACACGCACAGTCTGGGCATTACCAGTGCCGAGGTCTCTGGCCGAAGCGCTCAAAATTCCATTGACGTCGACCTCGAATACAACTTCGATTTTGGGAATGCCGCGTCTTGCAGTAGGAATACCCAAAAGTTCAAATCTTGCCAAAGACTTATTGTCACGAGCCATTGGTCTTTCGCCTTGTAAGACATGGACATTAACCAAAGGCTGGTAATCTTCGGCAGTTGTGAAAACTTCGCTGATCGCGCAGGGAATTGCAGAGTTCCTATCGATCAACTTGGTAAACAAGCCACCTTGGGTCTCGATACCAAGCGACAAAGGCACGACGTCCAGCAGAACTACATCGCCGACATCGCCCTGGAGGATACCCGCTTGGATAGCCGCCCCAACAGCCACCGCTTCGTCGGGATTGACGCCACGGCTGGGCTGAGTTCCAAAAAATGCGGCGACCTTTTGCTGGACCAAGGGGATCTTGGTCATCCCACCAACAAGCAAGACCTCATCCAAGTCGCTGACCGAAAGGCCAGCATCCGCCAAGGCCAAAGCACAGTGCTCCAATGTACGGTCAATCAGGCCATCTAAAAGCGACTCAAGCACAGTCCTGGTAAGGGTGTACTGCAGATGCTTTGGACCTTCACTGTCCGCGTAGATAAATGGCAGGTTTATCTCGACCTCGCGAGAAGCTGACAAGTCAATTTTGGCCTTTTCAGCCGCGTCTCGAAGGCGCTGTAAAGCCACCATGTCTTCCTTTAAATCTGCCCCATGTAGCTGTTTAAACTCCTCGGCAAGCATGTCCACTATTTTGCTGTCGATGTCCTCACCGCCCAAAAACGTGTCGCCATGGGTAGTTTTTACCTGGAATACCCCTTCACCAAGCTCCATGATGCTGATATCAAAGGTCCCACCGCCCAAGTCATAGACAGCGATTTTGCCAGTGGCACGGCGCGAAAGCCCATGAGCCAAAGCTGCAGCTGTAGGTTCGTTAATAATCCTGAGGATATTTAAACCGGCGATTCTGCCTGCGTCACGAGTGGCCTGCCTTTGGGCGTCGTCAAAATATGCAGGGACAGTGACCACTGCATCGGTGACTTTTTCGCCCATGTACTCCTCGGCATGCTCTCGCATCTTATTTAGAATTATTGCGGAAATCTCGGGTGGAGACATTGTCTTGCCTGCAACTTCCACTGCGGCATCGCCGTTGGCAACTTTTACGCACACATATGGATAACTACTGGTAATCTTGTCAACTTCAGGGGATTCAAACTTTCGACCCATCAGGCGTTTGATGGCAAAAACTGTATTCCTGCCATTTGTAATAGCCTGACGCTTGGCTACTGCTCCAACCAAGCGTTCCCCTTCGTTACTGATGGCAACAACAGACGGAGTCGTCCTACTACCCTCAAGATTGGGGATCACAACAGGATTGCCACCTTCCATAACTGCGATGCAACTATTAGTTGTACCTAGGTCAATGCCAATGACCCTTCCCATGATCCCCCCAAGTTAAAAAGAATTTAAACAAGTAAGCCGATGCTGCACTTCGGCGGCGGTATTCTAGCACCAGTTACAAACATCCGCAAAAACTACACAGCAACATCCCTCAAGGGACAAAATATGTCAAAAAGATGAACAAATCCAGCCCCCACCCCGACGCTGCGCACCCACACGCAAGTTGAATGCCACCCTTGTCCCTGTTCCTGTCCCCTGCCACCACACAAAAGATCTTGTGTTTACAAGACATTAACGGTATAACTGCCGCTGTCATATTTCTGGCTGGCTTTCATGAGATTACGTATTTTGGCACTGGCGGTTTTGGCAGCATTCTTCTCCCTTACATTGGGATGTGAGGGAAGCACAAGCGAGATTATCTTGGACGGTTTCGAACAGGACAAAAAGGTCACCGACGACTCCATGGTTGATGACGATGCTGATGTTTCAAGCGATATCGAACAGGACCAGCCGGACACAGATATTGATGAACCTGATCCAGACATCAAAGACCCAGACGCGGATGTAAAGCAACCCGAGCCTGATATCAAAGACCCGGACGCTGATGTCGAGGATCCCGACACAGATGTCGAAGAACCGGACATAGATAGCGAAGAACCAGACACTGATGTCGAAGAGCCTGAGTGCGAGGTCGATGAAGACTGCGAACAAGAACCTCTTGTGTTCCATGAATTCATATGTGAACTCGGCAAATGCATTGAAGTTCCAGAGGAAAATGACACACCGTGCTCCGATGGTGATTTTTGCACCAGCGATGATACTTGCCAATATGGTGAGTGCGTAAGTGGGCCTCCCGTTGTCTGCGAAGATGGTGACCCATGCACCGTTTCCAGGTGCGTGCCCACTGAAGGCTGCATTTATGACCAAATCGAAGGTACGCATACTTGCGGTCAAGGCGAGTGTTTTAGAGAAGTCCCAATCT
>DUVQ01000112.1 GCA_012840965.1 Oligoflexales bacterium
GGGCCGCTGCGCGTCCTTCATGTCAGCTAAGAGACGTCGGGTCCCGGCAACTCCCGATAGCGCCCTCCAGGATTGCCCCCGGACCATGTTGCTGGGTGCCCTCTCGACCTTCTTTTAGCTCCAAATCTTGCAGATCAGCACAATGATCTTCCTGTTCCTGATCCTGTCCCTGCCCCTGTCCCTGCCCCCGTCCCTCGCCTCCCTAGTTACCACCCAGCTTCCTACCTCGGTGCCAGCTTCCTTTGCAACTAGTGACAGTTTTAGCAATAAATGATAGCTTGATCGTGCTATTTGGCATGAGGTATCAAGCCGTGAGTACCTTTGATGATGTAAATGATTCCAATGCTGGGTCCAAGTCTGGCTTCGATCCTGGTGATTTGGGGGTTGTTGGTCCACAAGTCCTTGGATTAAAAAGTATATTTGAAAAATCCTCGGTTGGGCTAGCGATTTGTGCCTTGGATGGTGGACTGGTGTTTGCTAATCCTTCATTTTTGGCTATGTTTTCGCTTTCTTCGATTGAGTCTGTGAATCTTTTGTATTTAATCGAGAGGTATTCTCCGGAGTCGAAAGCTAGGCTGTCTGTGTGTTTTCGAGGGGCTGGGACAGGGGCAGGGACAGGAACAGGGCCAGGGACAGGGGCAGGGACAGGAACAGGGCCAGGGGCTGGTGCGGGGACAGGTGCAGGGCCAGGGGCTGGTTGTGAGGCTGTTGAGGCGTCGTTTGTGGTGGCTGGTGATGCCGACTGTGATGAACGTTGGGTGGAGATTAGCTCTTTTCCAATCAGGGATGACGAGGGTGCGGTCCAGTACGTGGGCATTTTAAGCAAGAATATAACCGCTCAGAGGATTGTTGAGGGGTTGATTCGCCAAACCCAAAAGCTTGAAACGATTTCAACTATGGCAAGCGGTTTAGCCCATGAATTCAATAACATCCTTTCAGGGATTGTCGGTTACACCTCGCTTCTCGCAGCCAGATTTGCCCCGGATTCCAGCGAACATAAGATGGCTATCACGGTGCTCGAAGCAGTCGAGCGAGCGGTTACAACCACCGGCTTGCTGATGACCATTGGCCGCCAAACAATTCCGGTGATGAAGCAGCTTAACATCGAAGAATTATTAGCTACGACCTTGGATATTATGCGGCCCACAGCGCCCCAATTGTCGATTGAACTGATTGTTGAGGATGATGTAAAGCCAATTTATGGAGACCGCCCTCTCATCGAACAAGCCGTAGTAAACCTTGTTACAAATGCGGCGAATTCAATGCCTCGTGGCGGAAAGATTCAGATTGCTGTCAACAACCTGACTTTGCTTGATGATGGAAGCAAGCCGCTGCCGCACATGCCTGGCGGGGAATATGTCGTCATAGCCGTGTCAGACAAGGGAAATGGGGTTTTGCCCGAGCATCTGGCCAGGTTTTTTGATCCTTACTTTTTGTCACAACACTATCCAGGCTACGGGCCTTTGGGAATGGCAGTAGTCCAAGGCATTTCCAAGATTCATCGTGGTTATGTCTTGGTTAATTCCGCAGTGGGGCATGGGACAACAGTGTCCCTCTATTTTCCAGTTGGTGAGCCATTTTCGGCAAAACGAACTATTTCTTCGGAAATACAGGCGCTTGCTCCAGCTGTAATCGACAGCAAGTCAATTTTAATTGTGGACGATGATTCCTTGGTAAGGAACGTGCTCATTGAGATTCTAAAGGGCATGGGGCACAAAACCTTGCACGCAGACGACGTTGAAGCCGCCTTGGAACTCGTTGTCGACCAAGGCAAAAAAGTCGACCTAATGCTAGTCGACGTCTTCATGCCCGGCCGTTCTGGCTTGGACCTAGTGGATGAGCTACGAAATCACCAGATTGACACACCAGTAATCTTGGTAACCGGGCTATCCGTAGAAGATGTAGAAACTAAGGCCAAAAAGCTAAAAGCAACCAGCGTCCTAAGCAAACCCTTCGGCATAGTAGAGCTGGAACAAGCCCTCAGCAAAGCGCTGGCATAGTCGCCCAAATATGCACTATTCTTTTCCCACGACACGCATGTATAATCCGCATTGTCTTCTTGATAAGGATAGTCGAATGAATTCCGTATCAATGCTCAACTCTGGGTTGAGACTCTTGTCCTTGGCTTGTTTGGCGCTGGCCGTCACCAGTTGCGGCGCGGATGCCAATGATCCGAAAGGGTCCTTTGGTCCCCATACACCAAGCACGGTCGTTGTTTTTAAGGGCACCTCGATGAATGGGAGCGTCCCAGACTTGACGGCTACCCGAAATGAAACTGTCACCGTCAATGGGCGGACGTTTACGAAGCTCAAGGTAACGCCGGCTGGTGCCTCAAGCGAGGCCTTCTCGGTCTTTGCCAACTTCGAGCCTGACGTTGTCGAGTTTGGTGGTGGCGAACTGTTTTGGAATGGAAATCCCTCGGCGACTCCTGGTGTGCCGTTTGTGTCCGGTGCCCCTGATTCCCCCATCGTGGTCAACCTCGACCCGCCGACTGGCGAGGAGCAGACGGTTGAAGTTAAGGGAACAGTCTATGCGCCCGACCCTTCCAGTCCGCACGCTATTGATACGGTCGGCACTTATCGTGCGGTGGCTAAGGATGTGACCGTCCAGACGTCCATGGGGCCTGTTGCACCGAATTCACTGGTGAAGTCACCATTGAGGGCATCACGGTCAATGGGCACGCCTTCTATCATCCGGACTACGGGATGGTGAAGGGGACCCTAGACTGGCCACCTCCAAACGGGGTGTCGCTTGACATGGCCGGCCTGACAGACATGGGAACTGGTCTTCCCGGGTTCAACGCGATTAAGGCGATAAAGGTCCTAGACAGCGCTAATCCCACTTTCGAGCTAAATACTTACTACGTAAATGACGACATTGACGCGGATAAGAATACCCACGCGAAGATGCTTTTGGAGATGCGCTACGTCGATGAAACAAGGGCACGCGACGCGTCGCTGCAACCAAACGTGGCAACCGATTTCGGAGTCACGTTCGGATACTTCCCACACATGGTTGTTGCGTCGCCGGTCAGCTTCTTCCATCCCGATGAAAATGGACAGGGCTTCACCTACTGGGTGGCATACGTTGACCAGGCCTCGAAGAATTCGATGGGCGATGCAGAGACCTACCACATCTCGGCCTCACTGGCCTCGTCAGAGTCTTGGCCAGTCCGCGTCACCGGCCGTATCATCTACAAACAGCTAGGCGAATAAGACCAAAAACATACAGGCACTTCTGGGCTGAGGGGGCAGCTACGGCAAGAATCCTGTTCCTGCCTAAAACTGCGTCCACCCTTGACAGTACTTAGTACCTATTCTGGCTAATTCCTGGTTGAACTCTTCCAGTTCTGATTCAACACCGTACAGCTTTTTGCCTAATTCCACTTTGCCTTCACCGCCTGGCAGCCATAGTTGGAATTCGGCTTGCATTGCGTCAGGCATGACCGTCTCAACATCACGGATGTTTGCCCAGTCCACAGCAAGGATTGCTGCCTCTAAACTAGCCTTGTCCTCTGGGGACAACTGCTGTCTACAATCCCCAAAGACTTTCCATATCGGGATGCCACTTTGACCAGGTGTATTCGTTACACGCCACAGTTTACCGTTTGAATAGGCGTGAATAATTGTCAGATTAAGCATGCCTCCAGATGTTTTAACAAAGAAACCAGGAGCATCCAGTGGAGATTCATCCGCCGTCCCCTTCCCGTCACCCTCGGATGATGGCTGAATCAAGACAGGCATAGACCAGTTGTAAATGGGCTCCAATCCCATTTTGTAGCGCTGCAGCACGTCAAAAAGGTCAATCAAACCAAGAGGTAATCGCTGACCAGTATCAAAACCACATGCGGTGAAAGCAACATTGTGACCCGGTGGTTGGGCGTCGGACACAAGAACATCGGCGTAAAACTGAAACCAAGGCAAGTGCGCACACCACGGCGCTAAGGATCCCTTGGCAGGTGCGTGAAGTAGGTATGCATCCACGGCCTGCTCCAGTATCTCCAAGGACTCCTTTTGTGGTTGTACCGTACAATGGTCAAGTACGACCTCTTTATCCTGGTGCATTGAAAACCCAGGAAAAAGCTGAGCGTCGCTTGGGATAACAGTTGCTGATGTGGCAACAAAATCAGGAACCCCATTATTTGGCGCATCTGGCTCGTCACCGCACCCCCAGACACCCAGAATCAGGGCAAAAACGCCAACATAACGCCAGATGTTGGTCACCCATCTCCAAGCAAACCCAGTAAAAGGCTGTAGAAGCTGGTTGCTGTGAAGCGTAGGCGTCCTAAACAACGACTTCATCTACGAACACGTCAGCTTTAACCACGACAACAACGAACACCGCATCGTGTACCAGAGAAGTGGGTAAGGTCTACGAATAGGCAGCTTGACAATGCTGTAATATATATATTACACTATTAACCATGATCGAAATTCAAAAGACTGACATATTTGAAAAATGGTTTAGAAAGATAAGAGACGGGAAAACACGTCATCTTATAAATATGTACATATCTCGTCTTTCTTATGGAAACTTTGGAGATTCTAAACCAATCGGTAAAGGTCTTTCAGAATTACGGATAAACTATGGAAAAGGATTCCGACTTTATTATAAAAATAAAAATAACATAATTATCATCTTGCTTTGTGGCGGTGATAAGTCAACACAGAAGGAAGATATTTTAATGGCTCACAAAATAGCACAGGAGGAAAATCTATGATAACAAAATGGGATATGGCAGACTATATCGAGACAGCTGAAGACGTAATAACCTGCTTGTCTACAGTAATGGAAGAGGGCGAGCCTTCTGATGTAGTCAATGTGATCGGAGCAATCGCTCGATCAAAAGGAATGACAGAACTTGCAAGACAAGCCGGTGTAAGTCGTGAAGCTCTTTACACCTCATTGTCAGAAAAAGGAAACCCTTCATTCGCAACTGTTTTTAATGTCCTTCGGGCAATGGGCATAACTCTTAACGTACGACAAGCCA
>DUVQ01000113.1 GCA_012840965.1 Oligoflexales bacterium
ACAGGGGCAGGGACAGGGGCAGGGACAGGGGCAGGGACAGGGGCAGGGACAGGGGCAGGGACAGGGGCTGGGACAGGGGCTGGGGACAGGGTGGATTCAGGGGCTAATTGCAGGCCTGGTTTTTATTTACAGAAGGTGACTTCAAGCAATCAGATAATTTCTCACAACCTGGGATGAATGCAGCGTATTCACCACATTCAGGTATCGTTGTGTTCCAGCCGCCAGTTTCAGGAATCGTTTCACACTCCGTTTCCGAGTGCCGAATGCATTGAATCACCTCGGGGTGCTGTTTTTGTTCTTCCTCATCGCAATTGTAGTCGAAGGAGCCACAAGCATTAGCCTCAGTAAAGAACTCGGTAACGTCTGGGTGTGTCCTTGCATCTGTGTCACAGCAGTCGCCACCTTCGCGCGTAGGATATTCTTCGGTTGGTCCACACAAACAGGCACTGTCATTAGGATCCCCGAAACCGTCCTTATCACTGTCACGGTAATAGACCTGACAACCAACAGAGTCAGGTGGGTCGGTTACACCATCACAGTCATCGTCGGTGCCATCACACTGTTCCTTTTCGGCTGGCGTTCCAGGAACACACTCGTTTTCCACACCGTTGGTGCATTTCTTGACCTTTCTTAAACATTTACCAACACCACAAGTGACCATTTCTTCAGAGTCAATTGGGGTGTTCTGACAGGTTTTTTCAGCAGTGCAGATATCTTCGGTGCACGGGTTGTTGTCGTCACAGTCGGTATCCTCCGTGCACTCGGCAGGCTCGGTACCGTCGTCAGTTGCCACCGTTCCATCATCCTCGGTAGCCGCACCGTCGTCGTCCGCAACCGTACCGTCGTCTTCTTCAGCAGTGTCGTCGTCAGGCTGTGCGTTGTCCTGTTCAACTTCTTTCATGGTGTCATCACCCGGTTCATCTGTATCGCCAACCTTGGAATCTTCAGTGGTCTTTGAATCGGGATTAAAGACATCATCAACGTCAGGACCATCATCCCCCTTACATCCCAAGGCAAGAGCCAAGAACACTGCTAAAACTGGAACCATCAATACATGCGGTCTCACGAAAACCTCCAAAACCAGAAAAACATCGTGAATCGTATACCTTACTTCCTGTCAGATCAAGCAAAAAGTTTGCAACGGACGGGCTCAGGGACAGGAACAGGAGGCAGGAACAGGGACAGGGGCAGGGAGATGATCGTACTGTTTAGCACAATTTGGAGCTAAAAGAAGGTCGAGAGGGCACCCTGCAACATGGTCCGGGGGCAATCCTGGAGGGCGCTATCGGGAGTTGCCGGGACCCGACGTCTCTTAGCTGACATGAAGGCCGCGCAGCGGCCCGTCCGGGCCAAAAGGATAAACGTACACGTTAGCAATCGTATATTTCGCCCTGACGATGTCACTAAGAGACAGTCGGGGTGGCTACGGGAGATTTTGGGCCCGGAAGGATGCCCCCGGACATGTTTTTAAACTGTAACGAAGAGATAAAACGCCAAAGCCCAACAAACATCAGTAGCAAAACCAGACAAGTTAGCACGATCTGTAGCAGGCTCAGGGCCAGCGCTAGGGACGGCGGATTATGATTTGTGGGTTTGACAGGAATGCTCTAAACACCTATTTTTGCACCAGCCTTTTGGCTTTAATGAAGTTTGGCGTTTTGTCCCAGGAGCTTGTATGAGCCTTAAAATCTATAATACCCAGACTCGAAGTAAAGAAACGTTCGTCCCCCTGAACGAAGGCAAAGTCGGAATGTACGTATGTGGCGTCACCGTTTATGACCAATGTCACATCGGACACGCCAGAGCCTATGTCTCCTTCGACGTGGTCCAACGCTACCTGCGATATCGTGGTTATGACGTAACTTATGTG
Source organism: Oligoflexales bacterium (assembly GCA_012840965.1). Classification (GTDB taxonomy): domain Bacteria; phylum Myxococcota_A; class UBA9042; order DTJE01; family DTJE01; genus DUVQ01. The sequence continues at coordinate 1,871 of DUVQ01000113.1, forward strand.
CGTAATTTCACGGACATAGACGACAAAATAATCGCCAGAGCAGCAGAGCGTGGTGTAACCATTAACGAACTAACAGATCGATTCATCAAGGAATACCACGAAGACATGGAAGCCCTTGGCGTTGCAAAGGCCGACGTTGAACCTAGGGTCACTGACCATGTCACGGAAATCATTGAAATGATTACAACCATCATTAACCGTGGCCACGGTTATGTCGTCAATGGAGACGTCTACTTTGATATCGAATCTTACCCACAGTACCTAGGTTTGTCGGGCCGCAAACTGGAAGACATGAAGGCCGGCGCCAGTGAAAGGGTAGGCGGTGAAAAGGTAACCAAGCACCCAATGGATTTCGTCTTGTGGAAGGCCGCCAAGCCAGGAGAGCCAGCTTGGGACAGCCCATGGGGAAAAGGTCGGCCAGGTTGGCACATCGAATGTTCCACCATGAGCGCCAAATATCTTGGGGAAGTCTTTGACATCCACGGCGGCGGCGCAGACTTGATTTTCCCGCACCACGAAAACGAACGCGCCCAGTCCTGGGCTTCATCCGGCAAAGAATTCGTTCGTTACTGGATGCATAACGGATTTGTGAAAATCGACGATGAAAAAATGTCCAAATCCTTGGGCAACTTCTTTACTATTAAACAGGTAATCGAGCGATACCATCCGGAATCTTTGCGATATTTCTTGTTGACTACTCACTATCGCAGCCCAATCAACTTTTATGATGGGGCCATCACCGAGGCGGAAAATCGCGTTGAATACCTGTACGAGGCATTGGCCGCAGCAAATGCCTGGCTGCAAAATCGCCCAGGCAAGATTAAAGAAGAAGAGATTGATACTTGGCGTTCTCGTATCGTCGAAGTCATGGACGATGACATAAATTCCGCGGCGGCCCTTGGAATTCTGGCCACCGCAGCCAGGGCCCTTAACGATGCGCTTGCAATCAAAGGTAAGGCCCCTGAAAAGTCCGACCAGATCGCCACTATGGCCGCTGTAGTAAAAGAGATCGGCAACATTTTGGGCCTGAGTCAACGTGATCCAAGCGAAACTTTGGCCGAAATCCAGGCCAGGAAATTGGCCAGGTCCGGCTTAGACCCAGCCAGAATTGAGGCCAAACTCGAAGAGCGTGCGCAGGCAAGGCAGGCGAAGGATTTCGCGAAAAGCGACGCCATTCGCGATGAATTGCTGGCAATGGGTGTGTCCATAATGGATGGTCCTGACGGAACCAGGTGGAAGGTGGTTTGATGGCTTCAAAACAGCCTGTAAGCGGCGTGTTAGCAGAAATGCTTAGATTGGCGCGGTCTTGCGACTATTTCCAGTGTCTGCGCTTGGCCCGTGATGCCTCGACCACCGAGGTTAAAGACGCTTGGCTTTACGTCGTGGCTGAACTAAAGGCCCTTGAATCGCTTCAGGATATGACTGAAGAAGAGGCCCTGGCCCTGAAGGAAGTGACTCAAGTGTTTAACGATGCCTTCGAGGTGCTGTCAGACCCAGACCTTCGCTTGGCTTATCGTCTTGCTTTGGAATCCTAAGGAAGTTTTAAATGGCAGTTTTATCAGTTCGGCTTTGGCCGGATCCCGTTTTGACCACCAAGGCCAAGCCTGTCGACGTCATTGATGACGAGCTGCGCAAATTCATGGAAGACATGGCTTTGACCATGTACAAAGCCGATGGAGTTGGCTTGGCAGCACCTCAAGTTGGAGTCTCCAAAAGGGTCATCGTCATCGATGTGCCTGGAGACGAGCAAGAAGCTGGGTCGGGTTTGATCTATGCGGTGAATCCAAAGGTGATTCATAAAGAGGGTGCCAATGCCATCACCGAGGGCTGTCTGTCGTTTCCAGGTTTGGACATTAAAGTCAAACGGTCTGAAAAGGTAACCGTTGAGTATCAGGACCTAAATGGCGCAGTTCAAACCATAAAAGCTGGCGGCACCTTAGCAATCTGCTTCCAGCATGAAATCGATCACCTGGATGGTATTGTGTTTACCGAGCGCCTTGGTCCTGTCAGCAAGCGTCTGGCTTTACGTGATTACGAGAAGCTGCGGCGTTTGAAGTAGTGGGATTAATACATGGATCTGCGAATAACATTCATGGGGTCAGCCTCTTTTGCGCTGCCTTCGTTGTTGGCCCTTGTAAAAGCTGGTTATCAGGTGGTTCAGGTTGTGACAAGGGCGGACAAGCCGAAGGGGCGCGGTCTGGAGGTGTCGAGGACGCCTGTTGCTGAGCTTGCATCAGAATTGGGCCTGCCCATAATTCAGCCAAAGACAGTCAGAACTCCAGAGGTGCTTGAGCAATTGCGGGCCGCAGCTCCAGATTTGATTGTTGTCGCGGCGTACGGACGGATTTTACCTGCCGAGGTGCTGAATCTGCCACGGTTTGGCTGCCTGAACGTGCATGGTTCGATTCTGCCAAAATATCGTGGCGCAGCCCCTGTACAGTGGGCCGTGATTAACGGCGAAAAAGAGACCGGCGTTTCCATCATGAAGATGGACGAGGGGCTGGATACTGGTCCTGTCTATGCCGTTGGTCGGCTTCCAATTGGCGAAGATGACAACGCCGAGCTGGTTTATGACCGGCTGGCAGAGTTGGGTGCCCAGACTTTAATGGCCCATCTGCCTGGGATCTTGGATGGCTCGATTTTGCCTGTGGCGCAGGATGATAGCTTGGCGACTTTGGCTTTGCCCCTTGAAAAAAACACTGGCGCCATTAACTGGGAGGCCAGCGTAGAGACGATCCGCAATCTGGTCAGAGGTTGTGACCCGTGGCCAGGGGCTTTTACCACTACCGCGGCTGGAGTTAGGCTAAGGGTCTTTGGGCCGTTGTCCAAGGAGATTGGATTTGGCTCGGGTGGACATCCAGGTGAAGTCTTGGCTGCAGATGCTGGTGGCATAGTGGTGCGTGCTGGCGATGGCGCAATCAGAATTCCGATGGTTCAACCGGCCGGGTCAAAGAAAATGGCAGCCAGAGACGCTGTAAGTGGGCGTAGAATTGCGATTGGCGATGTCTTGGGCAAGGCCGAGTTGGTGTGAGCCGGGGACGTGGTCTGGGCCAGGGTCAGGGGCGGGGACAGGGTCTGGGACAGGGACAAGGCCGGGGCAGGGGCAGGGATGCTTGATATGTGTGATAAAAGATTGCATCGAAGAAAATTTGGAACACTTGTCGCGGTTTGTACGATAAGTGTGGTTGTGATGGCGTGCTCAAAGCAGCTAGGGGAAGCTACATTTGTGCAAGAAAGGGAACCTGAGGTTGCAGAAGCGGATCCCATTGACTGTGCTGCTTTGGCCGAACTGTTTAAAGGAGTGTACGTTTTTGCGGACACGGTTGTATCCATTGAGCGGGCTGGAAAAACGATAATGCTTCGGGACGAGCGAAGAGTGGCACAGGACAGAAATGGGGACTTTTTAACGTCGGTTCGCAGGATTCACGCTGGTTCTGAAGCTGGTGATTCCAACGAAAGTCTTGGCTCCATAAAGGTGGGGCGAAAATACTGGACCAAGGGCAACGCTGGTCCCTGGGTTTCCTGGGATGATGCCATCGATGAACCCGAGGCCTCGGTCAGGCAGGCGATGTCTGCGACCGCTGATGTAATGCGAATTGTTGCAAAATGTGGGACTGTGCAAGGGGACGATGACAAAAGGTCCGTGTCCTTAAAGACAGCTGATTGTCAGGTCGAAGCGCCTCATGATGGGGCCTCGTGGACTGGAAGCGTTGCCGCTTTAGATGGTGACTTACGCTTCAAACAAGGCATGCTTATTGGTGCCAATCTAAAGATTCGCATGAGGATGTTTGCTGGTGGAAACGAATCGGTGGTCAGCATTGCCCACGATTTTTTGGCCAAAGGCTTGCCTGATGAGCACAAGCCAAAGGCACCATCAGAAGAGATTAGTTCCAGGAGAGAACGGCCAGCTTGGATGGTAAAAACTGTTTTGGAAGGCTTTGAGGATTCTTTTAAAGGGGGGGCTCCAAAAACCATACAGTAGCCAGACTTTGCTATCTGCGCGGTTTTGTAAGCTGATTTGAGTATTAGGAGGTATGAAATGTGGCCTGAGGATCTTGAGGATATTTCAGTAGAGTATGAAGAAAATGGCGTTTTACTGGTAAAACAGGAGGCCGTTGAGATTATTTCGAGAGGTGGCTGGCCTGTATTGCTGTTTTCTTACAGAGAGATGGACCAAAAAACTGGTGATTACGGGCGGTTGAAATTCAGTCTGCGCAAGTATCGTAAACGTCAGGGTGTGTATCGACCAGAGGCTAAATTCAACATAGGCAATGCCGGTCAAGCAGTAGCCATAGCCAAGACTTTGATGGACTGGGCCAAGGATGCTGAGGATGGCGCAGACGCTGACGAGTAGCCTATATCTGCCCCATTAGTGTAGCTATCAACACTATTGCTACCGCTGCTGGGACAAGGTATTTAATCAAGAAATTCCAGACTCTAAAAGTTGGGGTTGCAAGTTCTGGCAGCTCCTCACGCTTTTCCGCCCTAGTCAAGGCCCAGCCCACAAAAAGGGCAATTCCTATTCCACCCAAAGGTAACGCGATGTTTGACGCGAAGTAGTCGAAGAGGTCAAAGACCGTTTTACCAGCAAGGGTAAAATCTGAAAGCACGTTAAATGACAGGGCGCAAGGTATGCCCACCAAGGTTATTACACCAGCACCGGTCAAGACAGCTGTTCGCCTTTTCATGCCGCGCTCGTCAATCAAAGTAGAAGCCACAACCTCCAAAAGAGAGACCGTTGAAGTTAAAGCAGCAAAACAGATCAGCAAATAAAACAGGATAGTCAGAATGCGTCCACCAGGCATATGCTGGAAAATCACAGGGATAGCCGTAAAAAGATTCCCAATGCCAGAGCCCTTCATAACCAGTCCGTACGAAAAGATGCTTCCAAAAATGACAATCGACGCCAACAGGGCAACTGTTGTATCGAGGGACACTATGGCCACAGCAGATGCTCCGATTCGTTCGTTCTTTTTCAAATAACTTCCATAGGTTAACAGAGCGCCCATCCCAAGAGACAAACTAAAGAAAGCCTGTCCAAGGGCGAAGAGGACCATCTCAATACTGATGTCGGAGAAGGAAGGTTTAAACAAGAATGTCAAAGCCTTAGTGCCGCCAGGTAAGGTAAGAACCCTGACTGCCAATATCCCTAACATCAAAAACAGAGCTGGCATTAGGATGCGATTCCAACGCTCAATGCCACCAGAGACACCGCCAAGAACAACTCCAACTGTCAAAAGCATGAAAAACAGGAAGTAGCCAATCAACTTATACGGACTAGACAAAAAATCGCTGAACAGAGCCACAGGATAGGCCTCCAGCTTTTTCTCTTTAATGGCGTTATCGTATGCCTCGCTATCTGGATACTTTGCCCCAAATTGGGCGAGTGCCGCTTCCTTTGAAATTGACTGATCCTGCTGGGCCTCTCTGGTTTCCTGAAGGATTCGATCATAAACCGTCTCGTTCGAAACGTGACTTTCATAGTTGGCAAATTCATTCGTGACCGACTTGGCAACATAGCCAGTTGCCCACCCAGCGACAACTGTGTAATACGACAGGATAATAAATCCGGTCACTACTCCCAGATAGCCAACGGCTCGCCAAAGCGAACCGGGTCTCAAAGCCTTGAAGGCACCGACAGGGCTTTTTTTGGCCCTTCGTCCGATCAATATTTCTGCAATGGCCAGTGGAAGCCCAACTAAGGCAATGCAAAGCAGATAAAGGAACACAAAAGTTCCAGCACCGTGTTGGTCGCCCTCCCCGCCCCCAAATTTGTAGGTGAGATAGGGAAATTTCCAAAGATTACCAAGTCCTACGGCGCTACCCGCTGCGGCAAGGATGAAGCCGAGTCGATTTCCAAAACTGCCCCTATCACTCTGTTTGTTGTCAGGCTGGCTCATGACTGTTTTTTCTCCCCGCTGAGGTACAAAGGATTCTGTAACGGGAGCGCCGAGGGGTCAAGGGGGTTTTTGGGTGCAAATTCGTGGGTTTTTAGTGGACGGGACAGGGCCAGGGACGGGGACAGGACCAAAAAACACCAAATATTTACCGGTGGTTCATTTGGCCCAAAAATAACGCTTGACATTCTGTCTGAGTGCCCTTAAATTACCTGCCGCTTTGGCGAAAGCTGAAGGGTCGTCTTAAAACGTCAGACGACATATTTGACATCCGGTGGATGAGTACCTTGAGGTCAACAAAAAGAACTTGACTTTGGTTAATCTCTAGCCTACCATCCCCGTCCGCTTTGGAAAAAAGCGATTTTGATAATTCAGTTATAGCTCGCTGCTGGACAAAAAATTCGGCAAAAAATGCTTGACAGTGTTTTTAACCTGAGCTATAGTGCTTCCCCGTTGCGCCAAAAAGCGCAGCGGTCGCGCATTAGGGTGACGAACGAAAAGGAACCCTAATCGCCATTGTCAGGGGCTCTCGGTTTCGCGCTGGTGACCTTGACAATGTTACAGGCGGTTGTTATTCTGAACATTCGCCGGCCGATTTCTGGCCTTGCTCCTTGAAAACTAGGTAGTAGGTTTATGACAGTGAATCCCTGTTCAATTCAGTCGAAAGGGGATGGCCTTTTTGGCCTATCCTTTCAAACATATACACGAAGAGTTTGATCCTGGCTCAGGACGAACGCTGGCGGCGTGCTTAACACATGCAAGTCGAACGCGAAAGGGGGCTTGCCCCCGAGTAAAGTGGCGCACGGGTGAGTATCACGTGGGTAACCAACCCCTAGGTGGGGGATAACGGCCCGAAAGGGACGCTAATCCCGCATAAGACCACGATAGCACAGGCTATTGGGGCCAAAGGAGAAATTCGCCTAGGGACGGGCCCGCGTCCCATCAGCTAGTTGGTAGGGTAACGGCCTACCAAGGCAGTGACGGGTAGCTGGTCTGAGAGGATGATCAGCCACACTGGGACTGGAACACGGCCCAGACTCCTACGGGAGGCAGCAGTGAGGAATTTTGGACAATGGGCGAAAGCCTGATCCAGCAACGCCGCGTGAGTGATGAAGGCCCTCGGGTTGTAAAGCTCTTTCAGGGGGAACGAGGAAGGACGGTACCCCCACAAGAAGCACCGGCTAACTCCGTGCCAGCAGCCGCGGTAATACGGAGGGTGCGAGCGTTGTCCGGAATCACTGGGCGTAAAGCAGGTGCAGGCGGCCTGTTGTGTCGGGTGTGAAATCCCGTGGCTCAACCACGGAACTGCGCCCGAAACTGATGGGCTTGAGTGCGAGAGGGGATGGTGGAATTCTCGGTGTAGAGGTGAAATTCGTAGATATCGAGAGGAATACCGGTGGCGAAGGCGACCATCTGGCTCGTTTCTGACGCTCAGACCTGAAAGCGTGGGTAGCAAACAGAATTAGATACTCTGGTAGTCCACGCAGTAAACGATGGATACTAGGTGTTGGGGGTGTCGATTCCCTCAGTGCCGAAGTTAACGCATTAAGTATCCCGCCTGGGAAGTACGGCCGCAAGGCTAAAACTCAAAGGAATTGACGGGGGCCCGCACAAGCGGTGGAGTATGTGGTTTAATTCGACGCAACGCGAAGAACCTTACCCAGACTTGACATGTAGAGAACCTGGTGGAAACACTGGGGTGCCTAGTTTACTAGGAGCTCTAACACAGGTGCTGCATGGCTGTCGTCAGCTCGTGTCGTGAGATGTTGGGTTAAGTCCCGCAACGAGCGCAACCCTTGCCGATAGTTGCCATCATTAAGTTGGGCACTCTATAGGGACTGCCGGTGTTAAACCGGAGGAAGGTGGGGATGACGTCAAGTCCTCATGGCCCTTATGTCTGGGGCTACACACGTACTACAATGGCTGGTACAAAGGGCTGCAAGCCGGCGACGGTTAGCCAATCCCAAAAAGCCAGCCCCAGTTCAGATTGGAGTCTGCAACTCGACTCCATGAAGGCGGAATCGCTAGTAATCGCTAATCAGCAGGTAGCGGTGAATACGTTCCCGGGCCTTGTACACACCGCCCGTCAAACCATGGGAGTTGCTTGCTCCTGAAGTCACTGGGCTAACCCGCAAGGGAGGCAGGTGCCTACGGAGTGGGTAGCGACTGGGGTTAAGTCGTAACAAGGTAGCCGTAGGGGAACCTGCGGCTGGATCACCTCCTTTCTAAGGAACAAGTCAGCCGGAAGGCTCGACTCAAAGGGATCACATGTCAACCTACTATCTAGTTTTCATCGAGCGAGGATCGGCCTTGCTCGTTGATTTCTGACTAATCGCTGCGGCGGCAACCTTCGGTTGGGCCTTTAGGCCTTGAAGGGCCTGTAGCTCAGACGGCTAGAGCACACGCCTGATAAGCGTGGGGTCGGCAGTTCGATTCTGCCCAGGCCCACTACTTTCTTTGTGGGCTAACACGCCTGCGGGGCTGTAGCTCATCTGGAAGAGCGCGGGCTTTGCAAGCCTGAGGTAAGGGGTTCGATCCCCCTCAGCTCCACTGGTTGATTTCAAAGCGACAGAAATTAACGCGATCTTTGACAAGTGAATAATGTTATTGTGATGACCTTGGTTACAACACCGAATAATCTGTGAAATTTAATGGTCAAGTTACTAAGAGCATATGGCGGATGCCTTGGCGCTCAGAGGCGATGAAGGACGTGGGTGGCTGCGATAAGCCACGGGGAGGAGTTAACCATCCCGTGATCCGTGGATCTCCGAATGGGAAAACCCAATACCGGACCAGGTCTCCTGGCACCGAGTATTACTCTGAATAAGAGAGCGAACCTGGGGAACTGAAACATCTCAGTACCCAGAGGAAAAGAAATCAAACGAGAATCCCCTAGTAGCGGCGAGCGAAGCGGGACGAGCCTAAACCGTGTATGTGTAAGTTTGCCGACGTTGCATGCACGGCGTTGTGGGGCCTTATTGGAGGAATCGGCAAGTTCCTCGGAAAGTTACAAATCGCTTTGATAGTGGAACCGTCCTGGAAAGGCGGACCATAGAGAGTGACAGTCTCGTACACGAAATTGAAGCGACTTTCTGGATAAGGTACCCGAGTACGGCGGGACACGTGGAATCCTGCTGGAATCTGGGAGGACCATCTTCCAAGGCTAAATACTACTGAGCGACCGATAGTGAACTAGTACCGTGAGGGAAAGGTGAAAAGTACCCCCGATAGGGGAGTGAAATAGTACCTGAAACCGTATGCTTACAAGCAGTTCGAGGGCTATGGCCTTATGGCAATGCCTGAGAGCGTACCTTTTGCATAATGAGCCAACGAGTTGCTGCTCTGTAGCAAGGTTAAGTCGAAGGAGACGTAGCCGTAGCGAAAGCGAGTCTGAATAGGGCGTTTAGTTGCAGGGCGCAGACCCGAAACCAGGTGATCTATCCATGGGCAGGGTGAAACGTGGGTAAAACCACACGGAGGCCCGAACTCACCGGCGTTGAAAAGCCGGGAGATGACCTGTGGATAGGAGTGAAAGGCTAATCAAACCTGGAGATAGCTGGTTCTCCCCGAAACATATTGAGGTATGGCCTCGGTGAAATCAGGAGCGGCGGTAAAGCACTGGATGGGCTAGGGGGCCTACAAGCTTACTAAACCCAACCAAACTCTGAATTCCGTTCGCTGTTACACCGGGAGACAGTCCGCGGGTGATAAGATCCACGGGCGAGAGGGAAAGACCCCAGACCGCCAGCTAAGGTCCCAAAGCGCGCGCTAAGTGGTGAAGGATGTGAAGTCGCGTAAACAACCAGGAGGTTGGCTTAGAAGCAGCCATCCTTTAAAGAAAGCGTAACAGCTCACTGGTCGAACGTGATTTTGCGCCGAAGATTCAACGGGGCTAAGCGCGCCGCCGAAGCTGCGGATTGCCGTTATTTATGTAACGGCACTGGTAGGGGAGCATTGGAGTTACCGATGAAGGTTGACCGAGAGGACAGCTGGAGGCCCTCCAAGAGATTATGTTGGCATGAGTAGCGATAAACCGGGTGAGAAACCCGGTCGCCGAAAACCCAAGGGTTCCCTGGCACGGGTAATCCGCCAGGGGTTAGTCGGGCCCTAAGCCGAGGCCGAGAGGCGTAGGCGATGGAAAACAGGTTAATATTCCTGTACCACTTCGATGCGAATGAAGCTAGAGGGGACGGAGAAGGGTAGGTACCGCCAGCGGATGGATGTGCTGGTTCAAGCAGGTAGGGGGTTCTTCCAGGAGGCAAAATGCCACAAACGGAGGGACTTAACCCCGAGATGTGATGAGCTTATCAATGCTTCGGCTGCGATATGACGGGCTGATCCCACGCTTCCAAGAAAAGCCTCGAGCGGACAATTCGGGGTGCCCGTACCGTAAACCGACACAGGTGGGTCAGGTGAGTAACCTAAGGCGCTTGAGAGAATCCTCCTTAAGGAACTCTGCAAATTGCCACCGTAACTTCGGAAGAAGGTGGGCCTGGAATCGTGTAGGGACTTGCTCCCGAAGCGAAGCTGGGCCGCAGATAGCAGGGGGTAGCGACTGTTTACCAAAAACACAGCACTCTGCAAAGTCGTAAGACGACGTATAGGGTGTGACGCCTGCCCGGTGCCGGAAGGTTAAGGGGAGATGTTAGGGCAACCGAAGCATTGAACCGAAGCCCCGGTAAACGGCGGCCGTAACTATAACGGTCCTAAGGTAGCGAAATTCCTTGTCGGGTAAGTTCCGACCTGCACGAATGGCGTAACGACTTCCCCACTGTCTCGAGGAGGAACTCAGCGAAATTGGAGTCTCGGTGCAGATACCGAGTTCCCGCGGCAAGACGGCAAGACCCCGGAACCTTTACTGCAACTTGGCAGTGAGCATTGCGTTTGCATGTGTAGGATAGGTGGGAGACGTTGAAGCAGGGGCGCTAGCCTCTGTGGAGTCATCCTTGAAATACCACCCTTGCACGCGCGGTGTTCTAACTCTCGTCAGTTAGCCTGGCGGAGGACATTGCCTGGTGGGTAGTTTGACTGGGGCGGTCGCCTCCTAAAGTGTAACGGAGGCGTACAAAGGTTCCCTCAGCCTGATTGGAAACCAGGCGTTGAGTGCAAAGGCAAAAGGGAGCTTGACTGCGAGACTTACAAGTCGAGCAGATGCGAAAGCAGGTCTTAGTGATCCGGTGGTCCCGCATGGAAGGGCCATCGCTCATCGGCTAAAAGGTACTCTGGGGATAACAGGCTGATCACGCCTAAGAGTTCATATCGACGGCGTGGTTTGGCACCTCGATGTCGGCCCATCGCATCCTGGGGCTGGAGCAGGTCCCAAGGGTCCGGCTGTTCGCCGGTTAAAGCGGTACGCGAGCTGGGTTCAGAACGTCGTGAGACAGTTCGGTCCCTATCTGCCGCGGGTGTAGGATTCTTGAGAGAAGCTGCCCTTAGTACGAGAGGACCAGGGTGGACGAACCTCTGGTGTACCGGTTGTCGCGCCAGCGGCACTGCCGGGTAGCTACGTTCGGAACGGATAACCGCTGAAAGCATCTAAGTGGGAAGCCGGTCTCAAAACTAGGAATCCCGGACGTAAGTCCCTGAAGACCCCTCGGAGACTACGAGGTTGATAGGCCACAGGTGTAAGCGTAGTAATACGTTCAGCCGAGTGGTACTAATAGGTCGTGAGACTTGACCATTAAATTTCACAGCGGAGTTGTAGCCAAGGTCATCGCAATAACACTAATTCTCTTGTTTTGAACGCTGGTTGGGCGCAAGCCCTTCCAACTCGAAATAAGGGGCTGGTGACCATACCGGCAGGGCCATACCTGATCCCATCCCGAACTCAGAAGTCAAGCCTGCCAGGGCCGATGGTACTGCTTGGGAAGCTAAGTGGGAGAGTAGGTTGTTGCTGGCCCCTTTTTTTTTGCCCTCATGATTCTGGCCTGGTGACTCATGGACGTTTTCAAGCACATCAGCGTTGTTTTGGGTGACATCACGACGATGGATGTGGACGCCATCGTTAATGCTGCGGCTCCAGCTTTGCTTGGGGGCGGTGGCGTTGATGGGGCCATTCATCGAGCCGCCGGTCCGGGGCTGTTACAAGAGTGCCGCAAGTTCGGGGGCTGTAATCACGGAGAGGCCAGGATCACCGCCGGTTACAATCTGAAGGCTCGCCATGTGATCCACACCCCCGGTCCCATCTATCGCGGTGGACAGTTTGGGGAAAGCCAGATCCTTAAAAACTCGTACCGCAATTCGATGCTGCTAGCGAAGGAACACGGCTTCAAATCAATCGCGTTTCCTGCAATATCTGCAGGCGTTTATGGCTATCCAAAGCCAGAAGCATGTCAAATAGCCATCACAACGGTGGTTGATTTCATGAAGGCCCAGCAGTTCTTTATAGACGTAGTCTTTGTGCTATTTGATCAGGAGAACTATCAACTTTATGTCGATTATCTCGCGTCATTAAAGGCGATTCCTGTTCAGTAACGTTCTTTAACTTTCCCGTACAACCTTGCCCTTAGTCGCTTTAGGCCTTACCTTCCCTAGCTGGAGGTTTGATTATGCCTGTCTGGCTTCGTGGAATCTTATTCGTTTTAACAGTTGTGGCGGTTTGGAGTGGGGTACATGTTTATTTGTACTCCAAGTTTGCTGTTATTTTTCAACCTGACAAGGCCGCGAAAAGATGGGCTATCTTTGCGCTAGTCTTCTTGGCCGCATCGTATTTTCTTGCCAGAGGAGTGGATAGCTTTTTTGGGCGTGACGTAGCGTTGCCTTTGCATTGGATTGGGGCGGTGTGGCTTGGCTATGTTGGAGTGGCCTTCAGCGTCTTCTTTTTGTATGACATTTTGTTGAATTTGCCCCTGTGGATTGCGGCTAAGGTTGGCAGCGGACCTGTCTGGGCTGAAAAGGCCAAATATTGGGGTATTAGAGCTGCCATGCTAGCTGGAATCTTGGTCACTGTGTTTGGGCTGGTGCGCAACTTTTCAGGGCCTGTGATCAAGACATATGAGATTGCCTTGGACAAGCTTCCAAAAAGCCTTGATGGCTTTGTCTTGGTGCAAGGCAGTGATATCCATCTAGGCGGCCTTGTTGGTGATTGGTACGTGTCGCGGATCGAGCGTGCCTTTGAAAAGGCAGATGGCGACCTTGTAGTTCTTACAGGCGATTTGTCTGACGAACACAATGGTGGAGATGGTGCGTTGCTTGGGCGACTTGGAAAGCTTCGCAGCAAAAAGCCGATTTTAGCCGTTGCTGGAAATCACGAAAGATATTCAGGTGGTGAGCCGCTGGTGCAAAAGATTAAGGACTCTGGGATTGATGTGCTGCGCCAGACTCATCGCATTATAGACGATGGCCTAGTAATCGCTGGGATCGATGATTCTGTATTCATGCCAAATGGACTAGGCGATGTGCCTGCAGCCATTGATGAATCGCTAAAGGGGGCGCCAGCTGAGCTGCCTGTGATTTTGTTGTCCCACCGCCCATCGCTGATGGAACATGCGGCAAAAGCTGGTGTCGACCTGATGCTGACTGGCCATACTCATGGAGGACAAACTCCACCTTTTGGAGTTCTGAACCGCTTTGCCTTTCCTGTTATCAAGGGCTTTGCCAATTATGATCAGATGAAGCTTTATGTAACCACCGGAACAGCTTGGTGGGGAGCCCCTGTACGAGTCTTCAATTCCCCCGAGATAGTAAGGTTTGTGCTGCGGTCTTCACTTTAGGCGTACATCTCGCATGTACTGGGCCGCATCTTCAGGTTTGGTCGGATTAATGTAAAAACCAGTCCCCCACTCAAAGCCAGCTGTCTTCGTCAGACGAGGCAAAATCTCGAAATGCCAGTGCCAATCGTGCTCTATCGTGGTCCAGTAGCCAACCCTAGCGTTCTTTACCTGAAAAGACGGAGCCGTGTGCAACAAGAAGTTGTAAGGTGGGTCATCAAGGCTTTCTTTCATCCGCAGGATCACTTCGCGCAGATGCCTGGCCAGTCGCAAAATCTGGGCGTCATCCATGGCAGCAAAATCGTGGGAGTGGCGCCTCGGTGCAAGCATCATTTCAAAGGGAAAGCGCGAGGCATATGGACACCAAGTTACAAAATCATCATCGGCACTTACAATTCTTGAATGCTCCCTTAGCTCCTCGGTAATGATGTCGCAAAAGATGCAGCGCTCTTTAAGTTGGTAGTGAGCCCTGGCCGACTGCAGCTCCATAGCTACAGTCCTTGGTGTGACCGGGGTGGCAATTATCTGGGAGTGAGGGTGCTCCAGCGAAGCCCCAGCTGCGGCGCCATGATTTCTAAATATCAAGATGTATCTAAAACGGGAGTCTCGTTGCAAATCCAGCAGTCGAGTACGGTACATGGTCAAGATACAGGCTATATGATCAATTGGAAGATCGCTAATATCCTTGTCATGTTCAGGTGTTTCGATGATAACTTCATGGGCGCCTATCCCGTTCATGCGGTCATATTGGCCAGCTGCGGCACGTTCCAAGTCGCCCTCAATACGCAGGGCTGGGTATTTATTTGGGACCACGCGCACCTTCCAGTTGGGACCGTTTGGAGCGTTTTTGTCTCTGAAAGCCGCGATTTCAGGTGGCGTCGCAAATTCGTTGCCATCACAAAACGGACATTTCCCACTTTGTGGAGCATCATTTCCCCTTGTAAAATCAAAGGGCCGCTTGGCCCGTTCAGTAGCAATGATTACCCAACGTTTTTGTACAGGATCATGTCTAAGTTCCGGCATCAATGGCTCCAATAATGTTAAATAAACCAGTTGGTCAGCTCAAACCCGTAAGGGTCGACGTCAACGGTGATGGTTGAATCCCAGGGGAATCGCTCGGCCTCCAATTCGCCTGTCCTTAAAACTAGGTGAAATTCCAAGGTAAAACGGTCGCTTTCAGCACATAACAGCTTCATGGGCAGACTGATTTCCATAACTTCACCAGTTGCCACCTTTGCCTGTGGCACCGGCTTATCGTCCAACATGAGCTGGCCATCCAAAACTGCCAGCGTCTTTTGTGTTGGCTGATGTATTTCGATGGTCAAAGATCCATCTGCTTCAAAGAACTGTTTTAAAGGCTCGACACCCTCCAGCCGCATATAAAAGGTCTCGTAATCGTATCCAAATTTAATCTTGGCAATAACCGGGTTCAGTCTGTGTATGGACCCCTGGGCAAATTCGCTGGACCCAGCCCCTATCCACTTGTAAAAACCACCTCGTTTACCGCTTATCTTGGGGCTTATCCTCGCGGAAGGCTGTTTGATGGGCAGTGCCCACTTCTCGTCACCAATTGGCTGGTCTAGTTCCCTTGGGACCGCCATGTCCAATTCTTCATAGATAGCACGCAGGTTTTGCCTAAACAGATAGTCGAATTCCCTTTCGTGGATGGAGACATGCCCTTCTCCAAACCACCAAAACCAGTCTGAAGCCTCCGCACGAAGCATCAACGTTCTAAGGCGCGAGGCCTCGGGCTTGTCAAGTGAGTCCTGAGCAACCATCCAAGCGTCAGAAAGCAGCTCCCAAGCGCGATTTTTGACAGGGTCGCCGATCCAAGTGGTGAAATCACCGCTGATCCATGATCCAGGCTTTAATTGCTGCAAAGGAATCCCAGGCCCATGCGTGTTTAGGTACTGCGCCAAAGTAACAGGCTCAATCAGGTCGCTAGCGGTCATTGCCTCGTACAAGGCGTCCAGAAATGGGTATCCCCCGTCGGCATAAAACTCCCAGGCGTTCTCCCCATCAAGCGCCACAAAAACGTGGGCGCTATCACTATCAGCCGCCCTAGCACGGTGTTCAAGTTCTGAAATAAAGTGTGAAACCGCCTGTTCCTTGGACCATCTGCTGTACACAAATCCAATCTGGTCCGAAAGAAAGTGATCCCTGAAAAAGATGCTGACCCCGTCTTTCACATGTGGGGAAAAACGTTCAGTGTTGGTAAGCGAGCCTCCAAGTGAGCGATGCAGGATCTCCTCGTCAGTGGCTACCCAGCGTACGTTCCTGGATTTAAACAGTTTAATTGCGGCTTCAGAAACTGACCCCTCAGCAGGCCACATCCCTTGAGTTGGAAACCCAAATGTCTGCTCGAAGTAACCCAAACCACAGTCAAGCTGTCGTTGAGCCTCTTCTGGCGCCTGAAAGCGCACATCTGGCAACGGTCTGTGTGGATTGGCCTGCGCTGCGACCGAGTTGTCGATCAAAAGCGGCAGAATCGGATGGTTAAAGGGCGTAGTGGACAGCTCCACTTGACCGGACTGCGCCAATTCCTTCCACAGGGGCACAATCTCGCCAATAAAAGCCCTAGCGGTTTTGATTAAAAGGTCCCGGTCATCGGTGGAAAAATCACGGCCTTTTTCCATTAATTCAATTACAACGGGATGTTGCTGTAACGTGGGGCCGCACCAAGAAAGCAAAAAAACCACTATCAGGTCCAGATAGTCCTGCGGTTCCAAAACGCTGTCTATTGGGCGTCCTTGCGCTTTAGCCTTGCGAACGACTTCGAAAAGTTCGCGGTATTTTGGGATTGGCGCCGCCATTGTTTGGGGAATCCCAAAACAGGTGCGATGTAGGTACTCGCGTTCAGTTTGTGTCAATGATTCAGGGGATTTAGACATGACCAGCAGTGTCTGATCAGGCACCAGATCATTTGCATACTGGTCCAGCTGCTCCAGCAGGCATGCTGTGAAATTCACGTTGGCACGCATGTTTGGATGCCGCTTTATCGTGGCACCCATGTCGTAGTAGTCTTTCATTCCATGTAAAAAAGTCCATGGCAGCAAAAAGACGTTATTCCGCGGCTCGTGATACGGCGGCTGATGCATGTGCCAAAGGATTGTAACTGAGATCTTCCGTCCCATACGAAGGAAGTGTATCACGAATCGTTAATATCACCGCTTTTGAGTTACACTTTGCGTAACATTTTTGCCCTTAGGGCTTTGGGAGGAAAAGAGTGTCTGACATCATTAATGACAAATTTGTTAAAGGCGCCAACTGTGATGTGCCCCCCAAAGACTTGGTTTCCGTGGTGAATGCTTTGTGTGAAGGTCATAACGGGCTAGTCAGGTGGGGAAGCAGTCATGGTGTACAAAGGCAGTTGCCTTCCAGGGACGCCTTGATAGAAATTGTCGAGCTGCTTAGAAGTGTGTTGTTTCCAGGGTATTTTGGGGTCTCGGATTTAACCCGTGAGTCCATGACTTTTCACGTAGGGGCGACCTTGGACAGTGTTGTGCGCATGCTTCGCGAGCAAATAAAGCGTGGGCTGTGCTTTTATGCCACCTTAGACGAGCATACGTGTGGTGCGGCGGTGGATCCAGAGGCTTGTTACAAGTGTGTTGAAAAGGCTGATATCCTGACGCGGTCATTTTTGGCTGGACTGCCAGAGATACGCCGCTTGCTTGCCTTGGATGTTATAGCGGCCTACGAAGGTGACCCGGCGGCAAGGAGCCCTGATGAGGCCATTTTCTGCTATCCAGGCATTTTAGCCATCACCTGCCAGCGGTTGGCTCACTTGCTTTACCAACTGGATGTTCCGCTTATTCCGCGAATCATTACAGAGTATTCCCACAGCCTGACTGGGATTGACATCCATCCTGGTGCCGAGATTGGGGAAGGCTTCTTTATCGACCATGGTACTGGGGTGGTAATTGGTGAAACTTGCATTATTGGCAAGAACGTGACCTTGTATCAGGGGGTCACCTTGGGTGCCAAGAGTTTTCCAAAGGACGAGCATGGTAATCCCATCAAGGGTATTCCACGTCATCCCATAGTTGAAGATGATGTTGTCGTCTACTCTGGAGCAACAATCCTAGGTCGTGTTACTATCGGCCGGGCTTCTACCATTGGTGGTAATGTTTGGTTGACCGAGAGCGTTCCCCCGAACAGCAGAATCACTCAGGGGTAAAACATAAAAGGCATTGCGGTCGGGGCCTTAAAATCGTCATATGGCTTGCGGCCATCGTTTCGTTCATGGCTTTGCTGGTTGTTTTGGCTGGCCCACCACTATTGAATCTGTATGTGCGCCCAAAGGTTATGGATCTGCTGGCTAGGGCAGGCGACAAGTTTGAACTTCTGATAACTGCCGAAAATGTTGAGGCTTCCTGGAGAGGGCAGCTGCTGTTGGAAGGGGTGACTGTAGCTCGGCCACCTGAAGATTCTTTGTTTACTGCAAAAAAGATAGCGATTTCGCTTGACCCCTGGGATGTCCTGAAGGGACGCACCGTACCTTCACACCTGAAAATCTATGAGATGAGGGTAGATGTCGACTCAAACGACATTGCGCACATCAACAGCAAACGAGGGGCCAGGGTCGCAACGGTGATGGAAGCTGATGATGGCGGTGGTGACAGGTTTAGCGACTTCCCATTGATTGAATTCATCAAAGGTCATATCGCTTTTACACCCGTCGAAGGTGTGCCCTTGGAAATCGAAAGGTTTAATGGGAGCATCGACAAATCAGACGACGACGGCCTGGCTATTGAGGCTACTGGGTCGCTTGCTATTGCAGGTGGCGAAAAAAGTGATTGGCAGGCTACAAGTTCCTTGGATTCTGATGGCTTGATAAAGCTGTCGATAGTTGCAAAGAAGCCTCTTTCCATTAGCGGCTTGCCTAAAGCCTTGTCCGATCTGAATGGCCTAGTCTCCAAGATTCATGTGGAGTTTGACAGCAAAGAAAGGCTTGCAACCGTTACTCTACAGGAGGTTCAGGCCACCGGAGTTGATAGCGTTATCGAGGAAATCAAACCTGATTTGCCACTAAAAATTTCCCGCGTTGGAGCTAGCGAGGTAAAGTCGCTAGTCGCTTTGCAAGATATCGCTAGTCCGGCTGTAAAGAATCTGCATGTCACTGGTGGCTTTGCAGGTGTATCAATCCCAAAGCTTGGGGACCTTGATCTCGACTTTAACTCAGTATCCATCGAGGCAAGTCATGTTGAAGATGGCATCGCCGTTCAGGTTCATGGCGATGCTAAGGCTTTAACCGAGGAAGCGACCAGTTTTTCCGTCAAAACTACGTTGGTTGATTTCAAAACCATTCCCGATATTGCGCTTTCTGCCAGAGGTCCATTGCCAGTAATCATAGCGTCGCGACTGCATAATAAAATCCTGCCTTGGGATGGCGCCAGCGTTGATGTTAGCGCCTCAATTCACCCCCAAGAAGGTGGTGCTTGGCAGGTGTCAACCGATGTTTTTGCCAGGGGACTTACTTACTTTTGGACCAAGATCGCTTTGGTACCGCTGACTAATCTTGGTTTTTCAGGCCAGTTTAATGCGCTGATTAATCCTTCGGCTGGCACTGTAAATGTTGATGTCACGCGTCTTATGGTGGCAGATGCGTTGTTTTCGGGTGAGCTTTCTTTAAAGGGTCTTGGGGACAAGCTTGCAATTGACGCTAAGGTCCAGATGCCCAAGCAGCCTTGCAATTCGGTGGCCGAAGCGATTCCCCCTGTTATGATTCCAAGACTGGAAGGTGCCGTGTTTTCAGGTGATATGAGCCTAATTCTTGAGGCTGGAGTTGATACCGCGAAGATAGGCCCAAAGGGGTATCCCAAGGCTCATCTGAAGGTAGATGCAGACCTAGAATCCTGTAAGGCTGAGTCTTTGGGGCCAAAAATCAGGCTCAAAGCACTTGAAAGGCGGTATGTTCATGTGGTCCAGGAATATGACATGGACAAACCTCTGTTTTTGGGGCCAGGAACGCAATCGTATGTGCCAATCAAGGAAATTCCACACTTCGTCCAGCAGGCGGCCTTGGCCACTGAGGATATGGGGTTTTTCAGGCACAAAGGCTTTCAGCCAAATCTTGTCAAGCGGGCCATGTCCATGAACATTCAACGCGGTTGGTTTGTATATGGTGGCAGCACAATAACCCAGCAGCTCGTCAAGAATCTGTATTTATCCAGAGAGAAAACCCTTGGGCGTAAGCTTGAAGAGGCCATCATCGTTTGGCAGATGGAGCAAAGTCTGGAAAAGGAAAAGATTTTAGAGCTTTATCTGAACTGCATCGAGTTCGGTGAGCATGTCTATGGCATCAGGGCGGCCGCAAAGGCATATTTTAATAAGGAAGTTCGCGAGCTTACGCCCTTAGAGGGTGCCTTTATTATGGCTACAAAGCCAAAGCCTAGATATGCGTGGTCGATTTACAAAAAGGGCGAGTTTAATCAATGGTGGGTGAATCGGATGGAGGGAATTCTAAAGCGGATGTGGCAGGAAATGGACGTGATTGATGAACGTACCTTTTATCTTGCCGCGCCTTACCTGCCCTTGTTTTGGTACCCTGAAACCGGTGAGTACAAAAGGCCATACACGGCGCCATCTGTGGTGGTTCCGCAGGGTATGCCCGCGGATCTGGCGCCTGTGGATGACGATGGTTAGCCCAAAATCACTGTTTTTTAGTCTTTAAGAGCAAAATCGACACAGCTGCTGGGGTTACTCCCTCCAACCTAGAGGCCATTCCAAGGGTGGGTGGTCGTACTTGGTTTAAACGCTCGGCCACCTCAAGTGACAAGCCTGGAATCGACTTGTAATCGATGTCAGCCGGCAGTTTCAGCTCTTCAAAACGGTTGAAACGTTCAACGTCCTGCCGTTCGCGTGCTATGTATCCTTCATAACGAGTTCTGATAGTCAAAGCAGCCCTTTCGTTGTCTGGAAGCCCCAGTATCACCTTGCCACCAGGAAGCTGTGACAGCCTTTCCATGGTCATTTCAGGCCGCCTTAAAAGCTCCAAAAGGGTCACCCCTTCTTGAGGTACTGAAATATCATCTGGCGCTGTTCGTACTGTCAGCCTTGCTTTATCCAAAGCCCGAGCGGTGTTATCGATTCGCTCAATTCTTGCGGCAACCTTGCCATATTTGCCAGCGTCCAAAAGCCCAAGTTCAGCCGCTTTCTCGGACAAACGCTCCCAAGCGTTATCTTCTCGCAGGCTTAGCCTGAACTCCGCCCTGGAAGTAAACAACCTGTAAGGCTCGGTAACTCCTTTGGTTACCAGATCGTCGATCATCACCCCCAGGTAAGCCTGTGCCCTAGTTGGAATAAAGGGCGGCTCTTGTCTGATTTCTTTAATCGCGTTGGTGGCGGCCAGTAATCCCAAAGCGCCAGCCTCTTCATAGCCGGTAGTGCCTAAGATCTGACCAGCTAGGTAAAGACCCTCAACCCCGCGAACTTTCATAGTATTATGAACAACCCTAGGGTCCACAAAATCGTATTCAACAGCATAACCAGGCTGAGTGATGATGGCGTTTTCCAGGCCCTTTACCGCTCTGACATAGCGTTCTTGCACTTCGAGGGGCAGGCTTGTTGATAGACCGTTTGGATACACCAAGTTGTCATCAACGCCTTCGGGTTCAATAAAAACAGGATGTCTTTTGTGGTGGGCAAATCGTACGATTTTGTCTTCGATTGACGGGCAATATCTGGGCCCGCGACTGCCAATTTGCCCTGTATAGATTGGTGCCTGATGCAAATTTTCGCGGACCGCTTGGTGGACCTGGTCGTTTGTCCAGGTAATCCAACAAGAACGTCTAGGCAGTGGCTCAACATTACTAAAAAGCGAAAACGGGCCAGCAGTTGGGTCGTTTGGCTGCTCCTCCATGACGCTTAAATCCAAGGAATTCAGCGCCAAACGCGGTGGAGTTCCAGTTTTTAGCCTACCAACTGGAAGTCCAAGCCTGCGCAAAGTATCGGATAACCCGATGGAAGGAGGCTCACCATAGCGCCCTCCCGGAATCTGGTCTTTGCCAAAGTGTAAAAGGCCGTTCAAGAACGTGCCACAAGTCAGGATGACAGCGGCTGCATCTATTTCAGTTCCATCTGATAAAACGACCGCACAAATCTTGTGGTCACT
>DUVQ01000114.1 GCA_012840965.1 Oligoflexales bacterium
GATTTTTCTGTGGATGCCTTTGACGGGCATATAATGCAACAACTGATGGAAATTATTCCGGATTTGGTTGAGCGTGGCCGCGTCGATTTAGCAAAAAGCCTCTTTGGTTTTGTTCTTGAAGCAACAGACAATACTTCTTGGATACTGACCTTTGCCAGTCGTTTTTTGTCTAATAAAGACTTGATTAGGCTGTATGACTCGCGTTTTGACTTCGATAGAGCATATGATTCTCCGGAATTCATAGGGTTATTAGCAACGGGTGACCACGAACGCGTCATTCAAGCTTTGGGGAAAGTCCGCGATTCTCTTTCTCTGTCTGACTCTAAAACAAAGTTGAAGCTTGCTTGGAATCTCATCAGGGAGGGGGTCCCCAAAACGGCTGTCGCCAATTTTTTGGTGCCAAGTAACTATACGAGATCACAGGGAGGCTTTACTGATATCAGCGATCCGAAGGTTTTCGTAGACAGCGCCTATCTTCGTTTATCGGGGGCATCCGAGGTAACAGAAGAACTACTTAACCTCACCAGAGGTCTCTTGCTTGCTGGGTTTGGTTATGGTGCACAAGAAAGTGCGGCAGATTACATAAGACTTGAAGCCGCCTTGGGAACAATTGACGGATTATTTGATCTTGTCGCCAACGTTCCCACACCTGAAGCAGCGCATCTGCGCCTATTTACAGCGTGTATCGCCAACGACAAGAAATTGGAAAAAAGGGCCTTGGAGATTAATCGAAATTCTAGCAATAGGGCCCTGATTCTGATGATGGAGATGGACGCGTACTATGCCTGTGGTCAGTGGAAGAAGGCCTACGAGAAGGCGCAGGCCCTCTTTAAGGCAGACACCAGGGTTGTAAACGTTGATGAAGTAATCAGCAAATACACTAGGGTCAGCGAGATACTTGGTCAAAAAGGGGTAAAATGGCTGCTTCCTAGGCTTGAAAAGAAGTCTGACAGTAAACTGGCCCTGCTGGACCATAAACTGCGTATTAGCCTATCCATGGGTGATTACAGGGGGGCGACAGAGTTGAATTTAGCCAAGCTGGAGCTTTATCCGGGTAATCCAAGTTATCTGGCGGCTGCTCTTGAAGCGGCCCTGCGCTCTGCAGATGATGACCTGATAAAAGATGTCTTGGAAGATATGACTCCCGGTTTAAAGAACGGCTTCGCACACGAAGAAAACCTAAAGACTTTGCTGAACGGATACTTTAGAGATGACCTTTTGGTTTCCTTGACTAATGAATATGTACTTGGTGCTACTGACGATTTTGCGGTGGCTTTAAGCCGATATTTGGCCTCGTTGGAAACAAACGACCATGTTCTTATATCGAGTACAGCCGCTGCGATCATCAAGGATAGGCCAGTAAACGAGGACATGCTGGCCTTAGTTGTAATGGCAGCGGCACAAAAACTGGTCCCATCATTGGTGGATTTGTACCTACCACAGTTGCTTGCTGTGGCGAAAAGGCCTCTTTCGGTCAAGGCTCTTTTGGCGGTGGCAGAGCTCAAATTCATGCTTGGGGATGCAGAAACGGCCACACAGCTATTAGAAAAGGCAGCCGTGTTGACGACGGATCCGATTGGTTTGGCGATAACTGCTGCAACTGATAGCCTGCTAAATCCATTGCTCCCAGTGGACCTTGGCGAGACGGTTTTGAAGATCCGAGATTCCAAGGAAGGCAGCAACTATCACAGTGAAATCAAAAAGTTGCCAACAGTGTTCGCGTCTTCTTGCCTTGGTTTGGCAAAAACAGAATCCCAGGTGGCAGCATGTGCTGAGGTTTTGGACTCATTACAGGTGCGAGCCGGGTTGCTGTTACTTGATGGCGCGACTAGGGCGATGTCCTTGCAAAAATTTGATGCGGCGGGATACATGATAAAACAGGCTCTTACCAGGGAAACAGGTGCAGTTTTCGCTAGTTATGTTGCCTATAAAGTAGTGGATGCGATTGGTGACAAGTATGAAGTGAAGGACTTGGAGGCAAGGAAACGCTTGGCTCAGATTGCCTTGGATGCCAATCTCAAGATTGATAACGTTATTGACAAGGACTTTGACATTTACAGAAGGCTTTTGACCGAGGCTGTAGATTCTGCTGAAACCGCTTTTGGTAGCCATCAAAATCCAATGATTTCCGCATGGAATGCCTCAGCGTTGAATAGCAGGGCATATGCGATGTCCATGGTGGGATACAATCTAAAAGAAGCCTTAGAAATTGTGCAGTTAGCAGAAAAACTGGGGCCTGAGGAAAACGGCTACTACCTGGAAACAGAGGCCTGGATTCATTTTCGAATGGGAGACCTTAAAAAGGCCCTGCAGTTACAGCTTAGGGCTAAACCTCTTTGGAACAGGAAAATGGGTTCTGGTGTGTCAGAGTCATATGGCCACTTGGGCGAGATATATGAAGCTTCAGGTAAGCTCAAAGAGGCCATCGATGCATACAGAACAGCGGTAATTTCAAGCTCGGATGGTGAATGGAAGCGAAGAGCCCTGCGCAACTGGGCTAGACTGAATCACCCTAACTAAAAGAGGATAAGATGGCGGTAAAGGTTTCGGTTGGGCTAGCACTGGCTGCTTTGGCCTTGATTGCAGTGCTTTGGGCGCCTTGGTGGCTTCTGGCGATTATTTTAGGCGCAGTTGTCATAAGCGCACTGGTTGAGTTTTTGATGCTGTCTGGCACGTTGAATCGCCTTGACATTGTCGGTGGTGGGGTAATAGGTGCTGCTATCGTAGGGGCGGCCCTTTTGGGCGAAGAATTTATCTTGATGGCCCTTACATTGGGCGGAGTGCTTGGTTTGCTTTTGGTGCTTTTTAGGCCTGGTGACATAAAGGTCAGTGGGTTAAGGGCATCTCACCTGCTTACGGGTCTGCTGTATGTTGCAGGACTTGGGGCATTGATCATGTTGATGGTCAATATGGAAGGCTCAGCAGGCAGACATGTCCTCATCATGGCGGCTGTTGTGACGTGGGTTAATGATTCAACTGCATATCTTGGTGGAAAGGCGATGGGGCGCCACAAGATGGCCCCCAAGGTCAGCCCAAATAAAACCTGGGAAGGCTCCTTTTGGGGCATGGTAGGCAGCGTTGGTGGGGCCATGATCGTCTGGGTTTTGGCCTTTGATTCTGCGCCACAGTTGCTTTGGTCTTCATTGGGTTTTGCCTTGGTGGGCGGCGCCTTTGGACAAGTTGGGGACTTGGCTGAGTCTATGTTTAAGCGAACTTACGCGGTAAAGGACTCTGCCAGTTTTTTGCCTGGCCACGGCGGCTTTTTGGACAGAATCGACGCGTTTTTGTTTGTAGCACCCCTTGCATACTTCTGGTTTTTCAAGTGGTTTCCTATCGTCTGATTAAATTAATAATTTGACTGGGCTTATTTAGACTGCATCCCAATATTCCAGTTGTACACATCTCCAGCGTCCAAATTGACTAGAACTGTCCACTGGATTGGGCGGTCAATCGAGCGTGCCACAAGGCGCAACGGTCCGGGGGTGACATTATCGAAAAGTGCAGACTGGCCGCCTTCAACCACGCCCAAAATGCCTTGATCCGAGTATATTTCCACTGTACTTACCTGAGTATTTAGCACTTTAACCGTGGCAAATGGTGAAGAAAGCACCAATGAGGTCGTCGTAGCTGCCGGCAGATTCAGGCGCTTTGCCAGCTGGGTCATGCTAAAGACCCCTGCCGCAACAAATTGTCGCTCGCCAGCTGGGACTTGCAGTTCTGCGTTGTCGCCTGCCGCTATCTCGGCAAATTCCCTGCCATCTATCAAGATTCTGACTGCTTCATCTCGCGTGTTACTTATCGCAAGTATTGAGTTGTTCGGAGTGATTTTCCATTCAAGTGCTGCGTTAGTTGACACTTCGATCACGGAATTGAACAGGGTACCGCTGACCAGCCCAGCGCCGCTTAGAGAGTGGCTACCAGGCATTAAACCGCCAAACTGGCGCCGTTTGCCAGCCTCAATTCGCCCGCGCTCTGAGCCATCGATGCGCACCAACACGGTTTCATCAGTCTGGTTGATTATAGTAACCATTCCTTCTTCGAGGCCACTTTCCCTTGTAGAACCTGGTCTTATGAACCATACAGCAGTTTCATCGGTTGAGATCTTTACCAAACCACGGGCCAATACAGAGCCATCTTGGGAAGCGGCCTGAAGTTTTGACACCCCTGGGACCAGACCCACAAACTCGGTTGCACCCAATGCAGGGCAAGTCCCCAACAAATTTCCGTTAGCAAGGATATTAATGGTCTGGTTAAATTCCGAAAGCACAGAAAGCGAGCCGGAAGGGGAGGGTATCAAGACCTCAGAAACCTTCCCATTTTCAGGCACAATTGAACCCGACCAAAAAATCCTGCCAACCGTATCTTCAGCGATGATGGACACTGTTGTTCCTGGCGCAAGCTTTTGTAAAAGATACTCATCTCCAGGTTCCAAAAAGCGAATGCTAGTCTCATCGGCTATCTTGATGTTTGCCTTCACTTTGATATTGGAGGAGTTTTTCACGCGAACGCCAGAACCAGGTTTTTCCACTGTCACAACCAGCGTGACCCCAGGGGTCAGTTCCATGTTGGTCGAAAACTTCGATTCTGTTTGCGCCCCAACAGTCACGATTTGGACTTTGCCTATTGGAATACCCTTAAAAGCGGTCCTTATGCCTGGAAACACCAAATCAAGAGTTTTTCCGTTGATAAAAGGCCGTACAGGCTCTTCAGAGCGGTTGTCTATAATGACGGCCCCAATATTTTTGGCCATACCAGGACTAGCAGCTTGGTCATTTAGCTTAAGTCCCCACCTGACTGGGTCTGAACCAGTCAAATCAAAAGTGCGCGTCCACTCGGCTCCCGAGATAACTCCAACGGCCAAGCAGTTCACGGTGCGCTTTGGAAGACGATCCAAAAAAACAGTCGAGCCAGGCTCTATCAATGCCTCGCGGCCTCCAAATACAAACAGTTCAACTGGTTCATCTAGGTCATTTGCCACATCTAGGCGTCCACCAGCAGACACAAGCGTCTTTGGTTGATGTGCGCAGGCAGTAAATACGACAACCAGAACCAAGGGTGCTAACAAGTTTGCAACATCGAAACGCACTCATTCCTCCTAGGCTTTTCGCGTTCTAATAATACACTGTTTACAACTTCTGATAGAATCCAATCGATGGCTGCGTTACACAACAAGACATTAGCGGTCGAAACAGGCGTTTTTTGTAACAATCACTGTATATTTTGTTACCAGAAGGGCTATCGACACCTACCTGAATATCAAAAACTGGTTTCCAAAGAGGAAATTATTTCCCGCATGCAGTGGGGAATTGCCAATGGTTTTGACGAGGTTTCATTAACAGGTGGGGAACCGAGCATTCGCCCCGACTTTTTGGAACTGGTCCAAGCGGCTCGTGAAATGGGATATCGCAGGGTGGCGCTGACGACCAATGGTTGGCGCCTTGCGGACCCTGAATTCTTCGCAAAGGCTGTGCAAGCTGGATTGACGTCTTTAGGTGTTTCGATCCATGGGCCAGATGCGGAAACCCACGACAAGGCAGTAAATCATGCGGGAGCCTTTGCGAGGGCTGTCAAGACCGTTTTCAATGCTGTAAAAACACATGGCACCAAGAAGCCTTTAAGAATAAATACTTTTTCAGTGGTCCACAGGGGTAACGTGGAGCAACTGAACCAGATGGCAGAGGTGTTTTACGCGCTGGGTGTACGTTTGATGATTTTCCAGCCAGCCATCTTGTCAAAGTCAAACTTTGCAGAGGCTTCAGTAACGCGTGTTGAGCTTGACCGCATTGTTTTTGCCATTAGATCAGCGGCGATGCTTGCCATGGACCGTGGTTTCAGGGTCAAGCTGTTTAACCTGCCACCGTGCCTTTTTGGAGATGTTTTATCTGGCTTGGACCTAGTCAGCTACGAGCGGGCAACTTTCAAGGAGCACGACGAAGATGCTGCTGGAGACTTAAGTGCTGGTGAAGAGGTGGGTTTTGTGCGGCTGCCAGCTTGTGAACGCTGTGCATTGAAGAGGTCTTGTCCTGGTCTCCACGTTACCTTGATGCCACAAGAAGACATGGCTTCACACTTTGAAGAGGCCATCGCCTTTATCAACTCGCACAGCCACGACCAGCTTTGGCTTCCTGGCACGGATCTGATGCGTGGGACTGCAATTGCCAGAGTTGTCAGAAAGGCGCGTCTAGCCGGTTTTTCGGATACAAAACTTACTGTTGGAGGCTCTAGTGTGGCTGCTAGGGCCACATTTATGGCTGCAAAGCAGGGTGGGGCGACTGGGATCGTTCTGGTTCATCATGGGCAGGATTCAAACTCGTCTGACAGGATTTTATGCCACCAAGGCAATGATCTGCATTTAATCAAGGCTATTGAGAACCTTGCGACAGTTCCAGTGGATCCCATGACTGTTTCCTTGCTGACATCTGCAGATGAAGCCGCGATTGAATTTCTGCGGCGACCAGAAATTCAGGATTTCTTTAAACAAAACGATGTCACCTTGTACTTGAGGGCTACTTGGCGTAGTGGTGATGGGGGAAATCTCAAGATAAAACAGTTGAAGTTGTTTTTGAACCGCGTACTGAAACTGGAGAGTGGCCCCGCAAAAATTGTGCTTGTAGCGCCTTCTCCAAGGTTGTGGGAGGCCACGTTGGCCCTCCCTTACATCTCGATCTCCACTTTGGGAAAGATCAGGTTCGATTTGACTCCTACCGTGCTGCCCACAGCTTTTCGGGATCATCGTTACTCTGTCTTGAACTGGTCCTTGCCTAGGCTTGGAGGCATGGTCCTCGATGATTTTACGCAAGAACCGTTGCGGATTCGTCCTCTGATTGCTAGGTCGATCAGAACTGAGCCAATCACTGTTCAGGCGCTGGCGAACGCAAGCAGAGAGTATGGCGCAAAGCTAGGTCTTTCATCTGGGCAACCTCCGAGGCCTGACGCTCAGGGGGCCAACCCAAAACCTTAGCCATTATCTGGGCTGCATCTTCATAAACGGTCACAGCCTCTTCGCCTTTAACCAAGAAGAATATTGGAGTTCTGCGGCACAGGACGTCTTGCAAGGTCATGGCGCCCTCATTTAACACTGCGTTCACGACTTCCACTCTTAAAACAGGCCACTGTGGGTGCAAAGGCTTAAGCAAGGATTGGTCAGTGCCAGCAAGTGTCAGCACACTACTAGTGGCAGTCCCATAGGTTGTAAGGAGCCTAGTAGCAACAGGCCTGGAAAGCGAGCGATTAGTCATCAATCTTTCGATTGCAGCCTCCAAGGCTGAGTCACTGCAAAGACCGTCACAGTAGGGTAGGGGGCGCTTGTTAGTTGTGGAGCGTGGAACTCTCTTCTTGCCGGACACTCGAATGGCGGCCTCAACCGCCTCGATTGACATCAATCTGTAGGTTGTAAGCTTTCCACCAACTATTGAAACAATGCCCCTGTGATCGGTGGTTACCACGTGCTCGCGTGATAGATCTGACTCGGCTTGACCATCTTCGCCAGCCACAAGTGGACGAAGACCGGCCCATGTTCCAAGGACATCTGAGGCGGTTCCCTTGAACTCTGGGAAGGTAGACCTGGCGATTTCCAGCAGATATTCGACGTCATCGTTGTCGGCGTAAACTTCACTGTAGCTGCCATTAAAGTCCGTATCAGTAGTTCCAATAACGGAAGCTCCATGCCAGGGAATCATGAAGACGCCTCGATTATCGATTGGGTGTTGAATGGCAACCGCCTGTTTCAGGGGGAGTACTGAGAGTGGCAAAATGACGTGGACACCCTTGGTTGGGCGAAGCTTCGGGGTATTTTTGAGCCCTAGCTTGCTATACAGCTTTTCAGTCCAAGGCCCAGCCGCGATAATCACTACGTTGGTTTTAACATTCAGGGTATCGCCTGTCACAAGGTCTGTAACTTGAACTGCTTTAACCCTGTCATTCTCGATAACGATGTTGTTGGCCTCACACCTAGATACTGCCACCCCGCCCAACTGGTGACCGTCCATGATGTTCTCAATTGTCAGCCTGGAATCGTCTGTGATGGCGTCGTAGTAGTGCAAACTTCCAGTCAAGCTATCTTTCTTAAGTAATGGCTCAAGTTCAAGAGACTTAAGGGGATTCAGTCTGACATGATTTTTGTAATTCTTGAAAGATGCCAAAAGGTCATAAAGGAATAAACCCATGTGCAGGTACCACAGGCCGTGTTTGCTGCTCTTCCAAACTGGGAGCAAAAAGGCCAGCGGTCTGACGGCGTGACGAGCCAATTTCATTAGCTGGGCGCGTTCATGGGTGCTTTCATAGACGAGACCAAATTTGAAGTGCTCAAGATATCTCAAACCACCATGGACTAGTTTGGAGGACCTGGACGAGGTGCCAGATGCAAAATCTCCTTTATCAACCACCGCAATCTTCAGGCCACGAAGAGCTGCATCTCTAAAAATGCCCGCGCCATTTATGCCTGCACCAATTACAACCATGTCAAATTCATCTGACGAAAGTCTGTTTAACGATGAAATCCGCTCATCTGGACCAAAAGACATACTATTCTCCACGTACTGCCCGCCAGAATTGTAGTACGATGGGGGTTGGTGAACAATGGGGGTTGAGCAAATGGCTATCAACAAAGGCAAATGGGGCGCAGGTAGAGGTTTGAGCCTGGTTACGATTGTGTTTGCAGCCTTGATGGTTTTTTGGGGTTGTAAACAGGAGTACAAGCATCTGGCAGGACAAGGGCAGGGCAAGGCTGCTGTTGAAGCCCCTGTTGAGGCTGCCAAACCTGCTGAGGCAGCGAAACCTGCTGAGGCGGCAGGCCAGGCACCAACTGAAGCGCCTGAAGAGCCTGCTGAGCCTAAATACAAGCCAACCTGGCATCCAGCAGTAAATGAGCGTCCTTACAAGTTCCTAGCTGGTGATGAAGTTGCCACAAATGCCGAAGAGGAAGAGTTTGTCACCCTCATGTCTAGGGCAAAGGATGCACAAAGGGCGTACAAGGTTATAAAGACTAAGCCAGCCGCCTATTTGCCGTTTTTACACAGGGCAATGCGGCACCCCAATCGCGAGGTCAGAATCCAGGCGATAGTGATGGTTGGGTTGCTAAAAGACACTTCGGAAGTAACAGAGCAAGCCCTTATAGATTCATTGCTTTTAGACCGCGACCCAGACATTAGGGCCTCTGCTGCAAAGGACTTTGTAGTTCTAAAATCCAAGAACGCAGTTGACGCTTTAATTCGGTCATTGAAAGAGGACCCATATGAAGCCGCACGTTCAAACGCAGCCTGGGCGTTGGGTGCAATTGGCGATAAAGCTGCCGTCCAGCCTTTGATTGAGGCTTTAAAGGATGAAGACACCTTTGTACGCCTTCGGGCCACCAGCGCCTTGTTAAAGATGAAGCCGATGGAAGCAGTTCCATACCTTGTGGATTGTTTGGATGATAAAAGTCCAATGGTTCAGGAAAGGGCGCTTGAGGCTTTGAGGAAGATCACCAAGAAAAACTTGGGAAAATCGTCGGATAGGTGGCGCAAGGCTTATCCTCAGAAGTAGACTTTGGCGGTTTCTTGGCTAAAGGATTTCATGTCAAAAGAAATAGTTCGTATCGATCACACATTCGGCCTAGATAAACGGTCACCAGCTGAAGGAAAAACAAAAGTAGTGATAATCATTAGCTTTATCACTATGGTTGGGGAAATAGTTGGTGGAATCCTGTTTGGCTCAATGGCATTGTTGGCTGATGGGATTCACATGGCAACCCATGTTCTTGCCATGAGTATCAGCTATTTTGCATATCGTTACATCAGAAAACAGGCAAAGAATCCCACCTTTTCCTTTGGAACAGGCAAGGTAAACGCCCTTGCAGGCTACACAGGTGCCATAATGTTACTGGTATTTGCCTTTGCGATGGCCTGGGAGAGCGTAGAGCGCCTGATTCAACCACAGGAGATAAGCTACAACGCAGCAATCGCGGTCGCTTTTTTGGGCTTGATTGTAAACATTGCCAGCGCACTAATTCTGGGCCACCACGATCATGATCACGGTGACTATAGCCATAAAGATGACAGTAATTTCAAGGCGATATACCTTCACATCATAACTGATGCATTGACCTCAATTTTGGCGATTTTATCGCTATTTATCGCCAAATATATCGGTGTAGTCTGGGTAGATCCGTTGATGGGAATTGTTGGGGCGATCTTGATAATAGTTTGGTCCAGGGGCTTATTTACCGAGACCACGTCGGTGTTATTAGATCATCAGGATGGCGAGGTTGAAGGCAAGATTCGCCAGGTTTTGGCAACATTTGACCTAGAAATTCGAGATTTGCACAGTTGGAAGATAGGCCCAGGGATTTTTGCAGGCGAGTTAGCGTTAAAGACTGGCTCGCATGTTCATGTAGACGAGATTCGCCAAAGTTTAGACCAGATAAAAGAATTAGTGCATTTAGTAATCGAGATAGACTGCGAGCACTGCAAAGAGTAAATCCATCCAGAGGCGTTGTTTCCGACCGTTGGTCGGAACCGAGCAGCAGTGTGCCCAGTTGTCTTTCCGCCCCCTAGATCTCCCGAGGCGTCTTCCCGGCGTTGTTTCCGACCGTTGGTCGGAACCGAGCAGCATCGTGCCCAGCTGTCTTTCCGCCCCCCGGATATTATGTCAAGCTTGCGAAGCAAGTTGACATAATATCCCTTATCGGTAGCCAGGTATATTCCTCCCATATTCCGGCCCCCGGGCCCCAAACCTCATCAGTTGCTCCAAATCCCACCTCCTTCTATAATCACCCCATGAAAATTTCGGTCTCACAACTAAATCCAATCGTTGGCGACTTTCCAGGTAACACCAATCTCATCCTGGTTGATTACCACAAAGCCGTTGCTAATGACTGTGATTTTGCAGTGTTCCCGGCCTCTGCCTTTTGCGGTGAGCCTCTTTACGACCTTGCTCAAAAATCGACCTTCGCAAATGGCCTTTTTACGGCTTTTTCGAGCATGACCAGGGTCATGAATCGCCCAATCGCATTAATCGGCTTAAATGCGCAATTTGGCCGCTTAAATCAAAAATCGCCTTCAAAGGCTGTCGCAGTCGTTCAAAACGGCCGAATTATCGGATTTTATTACAAAGATGTTGGATTTATCGCAGGTGAAAATCCAGGGGCTTTGAAAGACTTGGTCGGCGAACGGACCCTTGAATTGAACTTAGAGTCGACAAGCAACGGGACACAGAAAACTAGGAATGTGACCATAGGAATAATCCTAGATGATGAAGTTCCACAATTTTCACAAAAAGAACCCGATTTAATTTTTCACCTATCTGCGACACCATTTCAAATTCAGCGCAACTTAAACGCCGATCAATCTGACTCCTTCCCGGTTTGTAACAGCTTTCAACACTATCCAAAACTTTTTGACCAGCTTCCAAAAAACGTTCCAGTTATCAATTGCAACCTGGTTGGTGGAAATGATGGCTTGGTTTTTCATGGAGGCTCCAGCGCGTTTATCAAGCTTGGCCAGGAAATCAAAACCATACATCAAGGCAAGTTTTTTTCCCCAGACTACTTTGTTGTAGATATCGATGACTTTGAAAACAACTCCTGTCACGTCTCAGAAAATGACGAACTTTCAAATCACCCAAGCCGCCCAACCTCAAAAGCCATCAATTTCCATGTAAATCAACTGGTTAACGCCTTGGCCTTGGGACTGTGCGATTATTGCCGGAAATCTGGTTTTACCAAGGTGCTTGTTGGAATTTCCGGTGGAATCGATTCTGCAGTGGTATGTGCGCTGGCTGCTTATGCCCTTGGCCCCGATGCTGTTATTGGCCTTTCCATGCCTTCTACGGTAAACAGCCCGGAAACGGTTAAGGACGCGGCTTTATTGGCAAAAAACCTAAAAATCACCTTCTATGAGATTCCAATTAACGACATCCTGATGGCTCAAGTCGACGCCCTGACCCCTGGTTTTGCTGCGCAACCATCTGGAATTACAAGAGAAAATCTGCAAGCTCGCATACGAGCCGCACTTTTGATGGCTTGGTCAAACCACACAGGCGCTATGGTGTTGGATACAAGCAATAAAACTGAGCTAGCTGTTGGATATTCCACGCTTTATGGTGATTTGATTGGTGGCCTGTCAGTCATTGGAGACCTTACCAAAGATCGCGTCTATGCTGTCGCCCACGAGCTTAATCGCCTAGGGTTTGAGATTCCACCACAAACCCTTACAAGGGCTCCAAGTGCTGAATTAAGGGAAGGGCAACTGGACGTGGATTCCTTGCCGCCCTACCCTATTTTGGACCGAATTGTTCAGATGATTATCGAAGAAGATCAACAATCTAAGGCGGTTATAGACGCTGGCCTGCCGCCCAAAGACGTTGCTTGGTTTTTAAAGGTCCTACAACAAAACGAGTTTAAACGCCGACAGGCTCCCCCAGTCTTGAAAGTCACTTCAAAGGCCTTTGGGCACGACATGACAATTCCAGTTATCAATCGATTCAAAGAGGACCCGCAATGAAGCCTGATCGCGAGATACAGCTAGTCGATGTTGTGTTGGGCGCCTACATCATCTTTCTTTCAATCATGGTTTGGAAAGCCAGAGCCGAAGTGGAAGCCCCAACTTTACTTCTGTTCCAGCTTGCAGTCATTTTCTTCTTGTATTTCGGGTGTTTGCAATTCCTCAAGAAGAAAGAAGCCACACTCATGCTGATGGATGGATTCAGGTCGGTTGTCCTGATTGCAACCATACCGTTTTTGTTTCTTAGCATCGGAAACATACCTGAGATTCTTAACCCAAAATCCTATGAAGCTGAGCTTCAAGCCATTGATATTAAAATGTTTGGCGTTGACCCCGTTTTATGGATGGAGCAATTTTTACACCCATTGGCGGTTGATT
The DNA here is from genome assembly GCA_012840965.1 of Oligoflexales bacterium. Classification (GTDB taxonomy): domain Bacteria; phylum Myxococcota_A; class UBA9042; order DTJE01; family DTJE01; genus DUVQ01. The sequence goes on from DUVQ01000114.1 coordinate 12,858, forward strand.
GGTTCCAACTGGCGTATATTAGCTATTATCCCTTATTTCTTGTGGGGTTAGTGCTGTTTTTCAACAAACGGCACCATGAGTTCAGAATCTACATAGGGGCCCTTGCGATTACTACGTTGGGGACTTTTGTGGGTTATTTCTTTGTTCCAGCCCGGTCGCCATACTTTGCAGCGCAATTGCCTGAATTCGCACATCTATTTCCCTTTACAGAACCCATAAAGGGCCTGTGGATAGGGGATTTTCTGGCACATGCCTTGGACACAGCTGAAAGCGTGAAGGTGGATTGTTTTCCATCTGGTCATACTGCAGGGGCGGTTTTGGTAATTGTGGCGACGCGGAAGTGGATGCCGCGTCTTTTTTGGGTTGTGTTGCCAATTGCCTCTTCTTTGATCTTTGCCACGGTATATCTTCGCTACCACTATGTTATAGATCTGATTGCCGGGGCGGCCTTGGCTGTTGGTGCTTTTTGGGTGTCAGGTTTGGTGACTGATTGGCTGGTTCGAACTCGTACTGACACGGTTAGTACGGATCCGCAGGAGGCATGATGAAATACCTGGTAGTGGCAATCTCGCTGCTTTTGGCTAGTTGCACTTGCCGCAAAGAACCCAAGATGGAGCCCGACGAGCAACCTTTGGCGGTTGTGCAGCAGGAAACGGTCACCACTGCGGTCCCAGGCTCAACTGTTGCAGCCTTAGAAGCCATGGCACCTGTGCTGCCA
>DUVQ01000115.1 GCA_012840965.1 Oligoflexales bacterium
CAGGGACAGGGTCAGGGTCAGGGGCGGGTGCCGCAGACCACAACGAAGGAGCCTTTGCCGTGGCCTTGCTGGACTGGTTGGATTTGGTTGATCTCATTTATTGGGCTAAATAGCACTTGCCCCCACTGTAGATCTTGGAACCCTGCGTTTTTCATCAGAGTCTTCACGTCATCGGTCGAGAAAAACGTCGCCACTTTATAAAAAGTATTGGTCGAGCGTTTTTCAAGGTAGCCCTTTCCAAATTCCGAGGCAATGTCTACAAAACCAACGATAAACAACCCGCCTGGTCGCAGTACTCGCTTTGCTTCAGCCATCATCTTCACCGGGTCATCCACAAAACAAATCGTTGTTACAGCAAGCGCGTAATCAAAAGTGCCATCTTGCCATGGAAGCTTCTCAGCAACCCCCTTTATGACCTCGATTCCACGATTTTGTGCAACTTTTCCCATGGGTAAGGAAGGGTCTATGCCAGTTTCTATCCCAAGTGGAGCTGCAAAACGTCCCGTCCCCACGCCAATTTCCAGCCCCTTACCAGCCACAGGGATAAAAGCCCGCAAAGCCAGTAGTTCCGACATGTAAACCGCGCTGTGAGCATCAAACCAACGCTCGTATCTTTCAACGTTTTCATCAAAAACCGCACTATTTGACACTGCCACACCTCAAAGTCAAAGCACCCCCAATTATGTCATTTATCGTAAATTTGAAAGACACCCAAGTCTGTTTATACTTGGGTGCGATTTTTTGGAGGGACCGTGAAAACCAGGCTTGCAAATATGCTGTTTGACGCAAAATCCTTGGGAGGCATAGGTACCACCATTTGCATGCCTGAACTTTCTGTGGCTGTCGATATCGGCTTTTGCACGCCAGCGGCGCTTCGATGCGATACCCTCATTCTTACCCACGGTCACGCGGATCACGTCTCTGGCCTTACAACTTGGCTTGGTACCAGGCGTCTTTACGGGATGCGACCCGGGCGGATTATTGTGCCTGCGCTGATGTTGCCCGTGATGGAGCGCTTTCTTGAGGTTTTGGGGCAACTTCAGGGACGGCCCTACGAAACCGAGGTCATTGGCGTTGATTTTGGCGAAGAGGTTCAAATAACCAAGGACACATTTGCGACGCCATTTCCAGTGGAACACAGTGGTCCTAGCGCTGGTTGGGCTTTAATCAGGCTGGTTAGAAAGCTGGATCCTAAATACCATGGCTTGCCAGGAAATCAGATCGCAAAAATGAAGGAAAACCCTCCGGAAGGCATGTTTTCAACCAAACTTGAGACCTCGGTTGCTATAACTGGCGACACCACAGCTGCAGGACTTTTACCCCTTGACTCTTTGGTTAAAGAAGCCAAGGTGCTGTTTGTAGAGTCAACTTTTGTAGACGACCGCCGTAGTTTTGATCAAGCCCTTTTGGGAAAACACAGTCATTTGGACCAGTTACTGCCCGTCTTGGAGCAGGTGCAATCTGAGGCCATAGTTTTGTATCATTTCAGTCAGATTTATCGCGTGGGCGAAATCGAGGCAGCCGTGAAAGAGCGATTGACCGATAAATTGGCATCTGTGGTTCACCTGCTGCTTCCACAGGAGGGGGATAGGCTTTGAAAAAATCCGGTATTCGCAAGTTGTTTCACAAGTACCTTAGCCCTGAGCAAAGGCGGATAATCAAGTTTTTGGTCGTTGGCACATCAGGCGTACCAGTGAATCTGGGTGTGGTCTACCTGGCGACAAATTTGATGTCCTCCCAATCGTTTCAAGGACTGCGAGATGGCATCGCTCAATTATTTAACATGCCGACTCTTTCGGCCTCTGGTCTCAGGGATTTTGTTGCATACGGGTTGGGGATTATCGTATCGATATTTACCAACTTTTTGCTAAACAACTTCTGGACTTGGGGTGATCGCGTCGCAGGCGACAACACAGGTCAGTTTTTCAAGCGTCTGGTGAAGTTTTATCTGGTTTCATCGGTTGCGGCAGCCTTTCAATTGGGAACTTCTTCGCTTGTTTCAGCCTTGGTCCGGGGCAACGAATTCTTTGCAACAGTAATTCATGGTGACTACAGGATTTATCACATTGTTGCCCCCCTAATAGGCATCATGGTTGGGTTAGTCATCAACTTCGTTGCGAATAACCTGTGGACTTTTAAGAAGAAACGTGGCTAGACCCCAAAATCAGCCTTCAAATCCCAGCTCTAAGGCTTTTTGTCTGACTTCGTCAGGTACGCGATATGTTTGACCTTTTGCGTCGACCATGACCTGCGTGGTCAATCCTTCGGCCATTATTTTTCCAGTTACGACATCTTTTACTTGGTATTCCAAGACGAAAGACTTGTTGCCGAAGCTTTTAAACCTGATTCCCATAGTTACTTGGGCAGGCAAGACAATGGGCGCAATGTATTTTAAATAAGCGTCTCCGACCAAAAAGGGCATGCGTTTCCACCCATCTGGTCCAAACAGTTCTCGCCAGTAGCCAATTCTTGCGATTTCAAAATAAGTCAAATAAACAGCGTTGTTAACATGGCCCAAAGAGTCCAGGTCACGAAAACGAACATCAAAGGGGGTTAAATAGTGAAAGTCCATATCTACTCCTAAAAACCAGGACAAAGAGAATCTTGGTATTGGATCTCGATTGGTCAAGATGTGTTTTTTGGTGCCAAAAACTCATGCTTGACGTTGGCATAATTGCGGTGTAAATTTCCGACGCTTTTGTTGCCCTGCCGGAGTGGTGGAACTGGTAGACGCGCGGGACTCAAAATCCCGTATCCGCAAGGGTGTGTGGGTTCGATTCCCACCTCCGGCACCAAATCCTCAATAATGTCAATTGATTGCAGAGTAGGCGTCCCTTTCTGCTCCTGCTCCTGCCCCTGTCCCTGTCCCCGTCCCTGTCCCCGTCCTCACCTCCGCCCCCACTTCCACTACTTCAACTTTGTGTTACCCTTTGCGCCATGACTGTGTCTTGGAAAAAACAGGCTGTTGGATGGGTGTTGACTGGTTTGGTGCTTGTCTATATTGGCTTTACCACGGATCTTGACTCGTTTGCCATAACCCTTTTGAACGCTAAATTGCCTTTGTTTTTGCTGGCGATTTTGATTTTTGAGCCAGTGTCGTTTCTTGTTGATTCCTCGGCACTTTATCTTTTGCTTAAGTCGTCAGGGGCTAAGATTCCCTTTGTTGATGCTGTTCGAACTAGAGGCGCCTCTTTTTTGTTTAACATTGTCAATTATCAACTTGCGCTTGTTTCAATGGCCGCCATCTTGAACAAGCGGACTGATAAGGGGGGCGCGGAGGCTGCTGGATTTGTACTGTTTTTGGGGGCTGCGGACCTTTGGGCCGTTTCCATTGTGGCGCTTGTTGGGCTTTCATTTGGTGGAACACTTTTTGAGCCTGCTATCAGGACCCCACTGATGGTTGGCGCTATCACTGTCGCCTTATCTGGGCCAGTTGCATTGGTTTTTGGGCGCAAAATCTCTAGGTTATGGCCGACAAGCATTGTCGCCAGAATCCTGGATGTGTTGGCAAACTTAAGCTTCAAAAACGCCTTGAAAATTGGGCTTTTAAAGTGTCTACAAATGCTGATTTTGACCACGTCTGATTGGATTTTCATGCGCTCCTTTGGTATAGAACTGCCCATTTTTGCGGCTTATATGGGCATGCCGATCGTTAACGTGGTGGCCGTTCTTCCATTTTCGATCAGCGGCCTTGGGGGTGGGCAAGTTGCTATGCGTCAACTATTTGCAGCCTGGGCGCCAGCTTCAGTTGTGGCGGTTGCAGCGATTGATGCGTCTTCAACATGCTCCCTTGGAGCGGTTTTGGTCTTTAGACTTTGCGTGGCTTTAGTTTTTTTGCCGTGGGCTATCACCACCATGGCGACTTCAAAGAGCTCCCAGATTTGACCCAGATTCAGGCTTGGTCTAGCATCGTCGCTGTATGAGTGGGATTTGCGCTGTGCTATTTCCTGGTGCTGTGGTTGATGACGACGATAGATGCGTCGTTCATGCCATGTCCCAACTCCAAAGCCACAGGGGGCCTGACTTTGTTTGGATTACTGATGGCCCCTCCTTCGTTTTGGGCAACTCGTTGTTGCAAACTGGTCCAAACGCCACTGAAAAGCTCCCAGATATGCAACAGATCCACATCACCTACGACGGCCACATTACCAATCGCAACCAGCTTCAACAGCAGTTTTTTTCAAGTTCAACAATCAAAAGTGATGAAGAGCTGATAGTTTTACTGTACCAAAAGATGGGAATGGACTTTTTGGTACATCTGTCAGGCCAGTTTGCCTTTGTTTTGGTAGATCAACGGCTGAACAAATGTTGGGTGGTGCGTGACCATTTTGGGATGAGGCCCTTGTTTTGGGCTCAGTGTGGGAACCGTTTTTACGTGGCCTCTGAGATTAAAGCCTTGCTGGAAGTACCAGGTCTTGAGCGCACCCTTGATCGCGAATCAATCTACCATTACTTCACCTTGGCCTACATTCCTCGTGGTATGACACCCTTTAAACAAATCCACGAATTACCAGGGTCTCAGCTTATAGAAATTGACTTGAACTCGGGCCAGCACAGCCAACAGCAATACTACAAAATTCAATACGATCCAGACCCAACCCTTTCAGAGCGAGACCTAATTGAACCGCTTAAACAAGCGATAATTGACAGCGTGCAACGAAACCTGCCTGCCAGCGGCCCTGTTGGGCTGATGTTTTCTGGTGGATTTGATACCAGCAGCATTCTGGGAATCATCAAAACTTTACCCCAGGTAGAGCAACTGTACACGTATTCCGTCTTGATGCAGGAGCCATCCTTTGACGAATCCAAATTTCAAGACGCCATGGCAGTTCCCAATCGCAACAGACATCATCAAATCTTGGTTGGTCCAAGGGAGGTTGAAGATGCGTTGTTTAAGCATCTTGCCTACCTGGACGAACCATCCGGCGATGGGGCCACCATTCCCTTCTTTTTGCTGGCCCGCCAAGCCGCCAAAGACGTGCGCGTCCTGATTTCTGGCGAAGGTGGCGACGAGACTTTTAACGCCCCGGAAACACACAGCGCGAACTGGGCGCGTCGCCATTATCGGCGGCTGGTGCCAAAGCCTGTTCGCGACGCCGCACACTGGACCGCGCACGCCTTGCCATGTAACTACAAGAAGCTGAGCCTAGAGTTTGTGGCCAAGCGTTTTACCGAGGGCGCCGAAATGGGGGTGCCGGAGTCTCACATTCATTGGCGCCATGTGCTGCCAGAGCACGACAAATTGCTGTTGATGCCCGACAGCCAGGATTTTGCATCTACTGCCTCAATTTTTCGCAATATGTACGATGCTTTACCCTTTGAAGATGAGCTAAATCGCCTATCTGTCATTGATATTCGTCAGTATTTTGAAGGGGATTTAATGGTCAAAAATGATCGAATGTTAATGGCTCATTCGATCCAGCCGAATCTGCCCTTCATGGATAGGATACTGCTGGAAAGTGTGCTCAAAATCCCAGTGAATCTGAGGCTTTCTGGTCTCAAACGACGGCGGTTGCAAAAGCTTGCGCTGCGTGAGTTTGTTCCAAGCAAGATTTATAAACGGCCAAATATGGGCCTGGAAATGCCCCATTCAATTTGGTTTTTGGGGCCTTTGCGGTCACTGGCGGAAAGCTTGCTTGCTCCCGACAAAGTGGCCAATCTGGGGATTTTAGACCCTGCCTTTGTAACCAAACTCTGGGATGACCACGTCAACAAGCGGCGAGACAACGGTCGTGCCCTTTGGTCCATTTTGATTTTGGTGGCTTGGTTTGATTTGTTTGTTGCTTCTGACCGCTACAAGGATGAGCTTGGAAGGAGGTTTTGATGCGTGGGGATTGAACATAGGGGGTGTTTTTAAGTACCAAACAATGATTTTTTAGGCAAGTATCGGCTAGTTTGGGGTAAGATGGTTGTAATTTGATGCCTCCATTTTGTAGATTACTGACTTTGGGGGACTTTGAAACGGGGGTTTGTCGTGCATTACTTAAGAACGGCAGCGATGGTGTTCGCACTGGCTTTCCTTTTAGCCTGTGGAGGCGGGGATGGTCCAGTCGTGATGTATACTGGTGGTGGTGGGGAGCTAGGCTCAGATGTTGGGGACCAAGATTCTGTGGGGTCTGACGACTCAACCGAAGACGCGGTGCGGCCGGACGCTGATGTCGTTGATGATTCCTCAGGCAAACCGGATGGTCACACTCCGAAACAGGGCGAATTTGACTGGCCATGTAATGGCAACGATGAGTGCCATTCTGGCCTCTGCGTAGAAGGCGCCGAAGGCCCAGTTTGCACAAAACTGTGCCAACTCGGGGAATGTCCAGATGGTTGGTACTGCCGAGGCATGAGTGTTGGACCGGACGTTATGTCCGTTTGTATCCCAGAAGGGGCCAACCTTTGTAAACCCTGCAAGGTCGACACCCAGTGTGGACATGGGGTTTGTCTTGAACTAGGCGACGAAAAATTTTGTACCAGAAACTGCAGTCGTTTGGACGACTGTCCTGAAGGATATGAATGTCAAGAAATTACTCATAACGAGCGCCTGACCAAAGAATGCATTCCTGTGCTCGGCACCTGTTCGTGCGGAAAATCAAACCATGGCGAAGAGCGTCCTTGCGTGAACAGAAACGCCGTTGGAGTGTGCCAGGGTTTTGAAACATGCGACAAGGACTTGGGTTGGGTTGGGTGCACAGCTCTTGAACCATCGCCCGAAATCTGTGACGGCATCGATAACGATTGTAACGGCGTGGCGGACGATAATCCGCGAATGCCAGAGGAAGAATGCTACAACGAAACCCCTGGCGTTGAAGGCAGATGCAAGGGAACTTGGTCTTGCGGCGGTGAGGCCGGATGGCAGTGCATTGGACCTTCTCCAGCGGCCGAAGAGTGCAACTACCGAGACGACAACTGTGACGGCGAAATCGATGAAGACTTCAAAGATTCCAGCGGGCGGTATGTGACCATGGAGCACTGTGGTCAATGTAACAACAGCTGCCTAGGCCGTATCCCATTTGCAGAAGAAATTGTGTGCGCAGTTCCTGATGATCCTGAAGAAGCGCCCTTCTGCCAGGTAGACAAATGCCAGAGTGGTTGGGTCTTGTTCAACAATTCCTGCGTTCCCCCTCTGTCCAGTCTTTGCATGCCATGCAGTGAAGACAGTGATTGTGGTTATGCAAACGACAAATGCGTTTTGCTTGAGGGTGAGGGCTATTGTGGCCGCGACTGTTCACCAGAGGCCGTCCAAGGTACTGAATGCCCTGATGGATTTACATGCACTGAAATAGATGGTGTTGGTTCCCAATGCATCCCCACATCTGGAACCTGTCAGTGCACCGTTTCAAACAACGGTGTAAAGCGCCCCTGCGAGAACACCAACGCGTTTGGTACCTGTATAGGGGCACAAGTGTGTGACGGGCTGCTTGGATGGGGGCCTTGCTCTGCTGCTACCCCTGAAGAGGAGGTCTGCGACGGCATTGACAATGACTGCAATGGTTATATTGATGACGTCGATATAGAAAGTGCGCCCTATTGCGCAAATCAAACGGGAGTTTGTGAAGGTGCTCGTCAATCCTGTGGCGGAGCTGCTGGATGGCTGCCCTGTAACACTGCCAACTATGTGGCCAACAGCCCGTTCTATGAGCAAATGGAAATCTCGTGCGATGGCCTGGATAACGATTGTAACGGCCTCATTGATGACGGTCCGGCTCCGTTGTGTGAAAAACAAGAAGGAGTCTGCGCTGGCAAGACCAAACCATGCGATGGTGCCGGTGGATCTCTGGAGTGCGATGCCAGCGTGTATGGTCCTGATTATCAGGAAGTCGAGACGCTGTGTGACGGCTTGGATAATGACTGTAATGGAATCATTGACGACCCGTGGCCAAACAAGGGTAAAGCATGCAGCAAGGGTCTTGGCGAATGTTATGCCACAGGCGTGATAGTCTGCACGGCAAATCAATTGGGTGTCGAGTGTAATGCGCCTGAGATTGAAGGAGATGACGAGATCTGCGACGGCAAGGACAACGATTGCGATGGCAAAATTGATGAAGACTTCCCAGATTTGGGGCAAGGCTGCTTCGCTGGAGTTGGTGAGTGTCGTAGGTTTGGAACTATGGTCTGTAATGCAAATGGCGACGGCACCGTGTGTAATGCAATAGCGGGGCCAGTGGCAGATGAGCTTTGCGACGGGCTGGACAACAACTGCGATGGGGATACCGACGAAGATTGGCCGGACAAGGGTAAAGTCTGCTTAGCTGGACAAGGACAATGTCAGGCTTCTGGCGTTTACAGATGCAAGTCAGACGGTTCGGGGCTTGAGTGTGATGCTGTTGAAGGCACTCCTACGGATGAGGTCTGTGACTATCTTGATAACGACTGCAATGGGGTGGTTGATAACGGATTTATTGACGCCGACGGTCGTTACACCGCGGATACTGCGTGTGCTAACTGCTTTACCGACTGCACCACCATTTGGGTTTCTGCGGTACATCACGCAACGGGCGTTTGCAATGCGACTCCAGCGGTACCAACTTGCACGTTCGTGTGTGACGAGGGTTGGGTTGATGCTGACCAGAACCCAGACAACGGTTGTGAAATGTTCATTGACGTGGGCGCTGTCTATGTTTCCACGCCATACAACGGCGGAACTGACAATGCAAGTTGTGGAGCTTGGGACGCCCCATGTGAAACCATCACATATGCCATCGGTCGTGCAGGTGCTCTTAGCAGGCCAAGGGTCTTGGTTTCCGAAGGAATCTACGCTGAAAACATCACTTTGGTAAACGGAATCAGCGTGAAGGGTGGGTACTCAGCGACATGGCGTTACTCGCCTGAAACAAACGTGACAGTTCTTTACGGGACGACACCTTCACCAGCATCAGTGAAGCACAAACGTGCTGTAATAGCTCAAAATATTACCAGCGCAACTGAATTTTCAGGCTTCACAATCTACGGTGAAACCAACTTCTACCAAGCCACTGGCGACACTGGAGGCAACTCGTACGCGATTTGGGTGAAAAACTGCTCGTCTGCGTTGGTGATCAAAGATAACGTCATCTATGGTGGTCAGGCGTCGTCTGGAGCCAACGGAGCTGCAGGTGCCCAAGGCGCAAACGGGGGAGACGGCGGAGTGGGAGCCAATGCCTTTGACACGAGCAACAGGAATTGCCCCGGGGCAAGTTCAGGGGCAGGAGGAGCTGGTGGAGCGAGCACTTGTGGAGTGGCCGGAGGTAAGGGCGCTGACACAGCATGTCCTTACAATAACAGTCAACGAGCTAGCGGTGCGAACGGCTTAGGGACTGGAGCAGGAACAGGTGGTGCTGGTGGTTATGACCGCTACACAACCAACTGCAACACTGGGCAAACAGGTGGTCACTCTGCGGAAGCAATTCCTGGAACAAATGGTGCAAATGGTGCGAATGGTGCTCGTGGAAATTCGTGTACAAGTGCTGCAGGTAGTATTTCGGGAGATCACTGGGTTGGTAACGTAGCCACAGCTGGCACAGCCGGAACCAGTGGTGCTGGCGGTGGCGGTGGTGGAGCTGGTGGTGGCTTGGACGTCCAAACAACCGGTTGCAGTGGTGGAGACACGCTAGGTAGTGCTGGCGGTGGAGGTGGTGCTGGTGGTTGCGCAGGTCAAGCAGGTGCCATAGGACAGCCTGGAGGCGCTTCAATCGGGATCTTCATCGTGGGCTCAAATGGCGGTACGGTACCTGTAATTACCAACAACCACATCAGCCGCAATGCTGGCGGCAATGGTGGCTCTGGAGGTAATGGTGGGATGGGGGGTATCGGTGGTCAAGGCGGTAACAGCGGCACGATCCATGTTTCCCCACCTCTTAACTATGTTTATGCTATCGGCAGCGGTGGCTTTGGTGGTAATGGTGGTTGGGCCGGTGCTGGTGGCGCTGGTGGCGGAGGCTGTGGTGGTAACTCATACGGCATTCTGTCTGCCGACGGCTCAGCTGTGGTACCAAACTACTGCGATGCGGTGGCAGGCAACGTCTTTTCGAACGTTGGCGGAGCCGGAAACGGCGGCGCGGCAGGCACCTCCCAAGGTCACGCCCAAGGCCCAGCCGGCGTGAACGGCGAAGCAAGCAACTGCAAAATCCTGCCCTAGGTTTCTGACCTAGCCCCACAAAGTCTAAAATCTCCTGTCCCTGATCCTGTCCCCCGTCCCCGCTCCTGTCCCCGTCCCCGTCCCTGCCTGCTCCCCAATGATTCCCCGTCAAATAAATTTTGTCCTTGAATTCAATACGTCGAGCGCAATTTCCAAGCTTGGTCTGGAGGTAAGGGCTGGGCTGACTCCGAGATTTGCGTTGCACCGATATTGGAAGATTTAGCTGGAGGAGATTGTGTTAATGATTTGCGCTTGAAGCTACGACTGTTTTTGTCGGCTTTTAGAATTGGTACAGCAAACATAACTGATTGGGAAGGCTGTGATTAATTAAATTTGCGCTTTTGTTGCAACACTGGTACAAAGCGCACTCTCTGTCTAATGCATTCCGTGCTAGGACTTTTAAGGAGGAGTTTTATATGTGCTTTTTGAGAACAGTAACAATGGTTTTTGTGCTTGCTTTCCTTCTGGGATGTGAAGGTAACCTTTTTCCGGTCATCTTGGATACAGGTGTGGACGCTGGTACAGATGCGGATAAGAATGACGCTGTTGGAGATGACGGTCTCGCTGGTGATGAAGACGTCGTGAGGCCTGATGTTGGTGACATTGCCGATGGTTCCCAAGACGGCATTGATGTCTCACCTATTGGTCCAGGCAAAATCAATTGGCCGTGTGATTGAAATGAAGATTGCGATTCTAACGTTTGCGTTGAAGGTCCAGAGGGTCCCGTTTGTACAGAACTCTGCCAAGTGGGAGGATGTCCAGATGGCTGGTACTGCCGAGCCATGAGTGTTGGACAGGACGTTGTATCCGTCTGTATCCCAGAAGGGGCCAACCTTTGTAAACCCTGCAGAGTCGATACCCAGTGTGGCGATGGGGTTTGTTATGAACTCTCCGACGGTAAGTTCTGCACCAGAAGCTGCAATCTTGCTGACGACTGTTCTGAAGGCTACGAATGTAAGGAAATAACTCACCAAGGACGTCAGACCAAAGAGTGTGTTCCGATATTCGGCACCTGTTCTTGCAACAAATCGACCCATGAAACAGAGCGTCCTTGCGTGAAAAGAAACACTGTTGGCGTGTGTCAGGGCTTTGAAACATGCGACAAGGACCTGGGTTGGGTGGGGTGCACAGCTCTTGAACCATCGCCAGAAATTTGTGACGGCATCGATAACGATTGTAACGGCGTGGCGGACGATGACCCACGAATGCCAGAGGAAGAATGCTACAACGAAACCCCTGGCGTTGAAGGCAGATGCCAGGGAACTTGGTCCTGTGCCGGTGAGGCCGGATGGCAGTGCATTGGACCTTCTCCAGCGGCCGAAGAATGCAACTATCGAGACGACAACTGTGATGGCGAAATTGATGAAGACTTCAAAGATTCCAGCGGTCGGTATGTGACTTTGGAACACTGTGGTCAATGTAACAACAGCTGCTTAGGCCGGATTCCATTTGCGGAAAAGATTGTGTGTGCAATTTCTGATGACCCTGAAGAAACGCCCTTCTGTCAGGTAGATAAATGCCAGAGTGGTTGGATCTTGTTTAACAACTCCTGCGTTCCCCCTCTATCTAGTCTTTGCATGCCATGCAGTGAAGACACTGATTGTGGTTATGCAAACGACAAATGCGTACTGCTTGAGGGTGAGGGTTATTGTGGCCGCGACTGTTCATCAGAGTCCGTCCAAGGTACTGAATGCCCTGATGGATTTACATGCACAGATATAGCTGGTGTTGGTTCCCAATGCATCCCCACATCTGGAACCTGTCAGTGCACCCTTTCAAATAACGGTGTAAAGCGGGCCTGCGAGAACACCAACGCGTTTGGTACGTGTATAGGGTCACAAGTTTGTGATGGGCTACTTGGGTGGGGGCCTTGCTCTGCTGCTACCCCTGAAGAGGAGGTCTGCGACGGCATTGACAATGACTGTAACGGTTACATAGACGATGTAGCCATAGAAAACACACCCATGTGTTTGAATCAAGTAGGAGTTTGTGAAGGTGCCCGTCAATCCTGTGGCGGAGCTGCTGGATGGCTGCCTTGTAATACTGCCAACTATGTGGCCAACAGCCCATTCTACGAGCAAATGGAAGTCTCGTGCGATGGCTTGGATAACGATTGTAACGGCCTCATTGATGAAGGTCCGGCTCCGTTGTGTGAAAAACAAGAAGGTGTCTGTGCAGGCAAGACCAAAACATGCGATGGTGCCGCTGGATGGCTGGAGTGCGATGCCAGCGTGTATGGCCCTGATTACCAGGAAGTCGAGACGCTGTGTGACGGCTTGGACAATGACTGTGATGGAATCATTGATGACCCGTGGCCAAACAAAGGTAAGGAATGCAGTAAGGGCCTTGGTGAATGTTATGCCACAGGCGTGATAGTCTGTACTGCAAATCAATTGGGTGTCGAGTGTAATGCGCCTGAGATTGAAGGAGATGACGAGATCTGCGACGGAAAGGACAACGATTGCGATGGCAAAATCGATGAAGACTTCCCAAATTTGGGCCAAGGCTGCTTCGCCGGTGTTGGTGAATGTCAAAGATTTGGAACTATGGTCTGTAATGCAGATCGCGACGGTACCGTGTGTGACGCACAACCTGGAGCCCGAGATGACGAGATCTGCGACGGAAAGGACAACGATTGCGATGGCAAAATTGATGAGGACTTCCCAGATTTGGGCCAAGGCTGCTTCGCCGGAGTTGGTGAGTGTCAAAGATTTGGAACTATGGTCTGTAATGCAAATCGCGATGGCACCGTGTGTGACGCGCAAGCTGGAGACCGAGAAGATGAGCGTTGCGATGGCTTGGACAACAACTGCGACGGGTATACCGACGAAGATTGGCCGGACAAGGGCAAAGTCTGCATAGTTGGAAAAGGACAGTGTCAGGCTTCTGGCGTTTACAGATGCACGTTAGATGGCTTAGGGCTTGAGTGTGATGCCGTTGAAGGCACTGCTACGGATGAGGTCTGTGACTACCTTGATAACGACTGCAATGGGGTGGTTGATAACGGATTTGTTGATGAAGACGGTCGTTACACTGCGGACAATGGGTGTGGCAACTGCTTTACCGACTGCACCACGATTTGGGTTTCAGCGGTACATCACGCAACGGGCGTTTGCGACTCGGAGCCAACCATCCCAACTTGCACATTCGTGTGTGATGAAGGTTGGGTTGACGCGGACTTGAACCCTGAAAATGGTTGCGAGATGCAGATTGACGTTGGAGCAATATATGTTTCCACGCCAAATAACGGCGGAACTGACAATGCAAGTTGTGGAGCTTGGGACGCCCCATGTGAAACCATTACCTTCGGAATTGATCGTGCTGCAGAGTCAGGCCAGGTAAGGGTTCTAGTTTCTGAAGGTATTTACGCTGAAAACGTTACCTTGGTCAATGGTATCAGTGTCACGGGAGGCTACTCGGCGACATGGCGTTACTCACCTTCAACTAACGTGACCGTCATTTACGGTAGCACGCCATCACCGGAAACAGTAAAGCATAAACGTGCTGTAATAGCTCAAAACATTACCAGCCCGACCGAATTTTCAGGCTTTACAATCTACGGCGAGACCAACTTCTATCAAGCCGCTGGCGAAACTGGAGGCAACTCGTATGCGATTTGGGTGAAGGACAGCTCATCCGCGTTGGTGATCAAAGATAACGTCATCTACGGTGGTCAAGCGTCGTCTGGCGCCAACGGAGCGGCAGGCATCCAAGGTGAGAACGGCGGTGCTGGTGGAGTTGGGGCTAATGCGTTTGAGACAGCTAATTCGAGCTGTCCGAGTGGGACCTCTGGGGCTGGAGGAACCGGTGGAACTAGCACATGCGGAGCCGCCGGAGGTAAAGGGGCTAATACAGTGTGCCCTTATAATAACAGACGACAGGCCGGCGGTTCAGACGGCGTGGGAACCGGTGCCGGGACAGGTGGTAGTGGTGGCTATGACCGCTACACAACAGACTGCATCTATACCCGCCATGGGGGGGTTCTCTGCGGAAGGAACGCCTGGAACTAATGGTACAAATGGCACGAACGGCTCTCGTGGAGATTCCTGTTCGAGTGCGGCAGGAACAATTGCTGGCGATCACTGGGTTGGCGATGTTGCAACAGCCGGCACGAACGGAACCAATGGTTCTGGCGGTGGTGGTGGTGGAGCTGGGGGAGGCTTAGACGCCCAGAGCAGCTGTACTGTAGATGCATTTGGTAGTGCCGGCGGTGGTGGTGGTGCTGGTGGCTGCGCTGGCCAAGCAGGTGCCATAGGACAGCCTGGTGGAGCTTCGATTGCAATCTTTATTTTGGGGTCAAGCGGTGGCAGTGTGCCTGTGGTTGCCGACAACTATATCAGCCGAAATGCAGGCGGCAATGGTGGTGCTGGTGGCAATGGTGGAATGGGAGGCATTGGCGGTCAAGGAGGTCAAAGCGGCTTAATCAACCTGACACCTCCGCTGGCGTATGATCATGCGCTCGGCAGCGGCGGCTTCGGCGGTAATGGTGGTTGGGCTGGCGCAGGTGGCGCTGGTGGCGGAGGCTGCGGTGGTAACTCTTACGGCATTCTGTCTGCCGACGGCTTAGCTGCGATGCCAAACTACTGCGATGATACGGCAGGCAACACCTTTTCTAACGTTGGCGGAGCCGGAAATGGCGGCCCAGCCGGCACCTCCCAAGGCCACGCCCAAGGCCCAGCCGGCGCGAACGGCGAAGCAAGCAACTGCAAAATCCTGAACTAGGTTCCCGGCCCACAGCCCCACAAAGTCTAAAATCTCCTGTTCCTGCCCCGGACCCTGCCTCCTGTCCCTGACCCTGCCTCCTGTCCCCGCGCCGCCCCTAAAATACATTTGACAACCAGACCCACCTAAACTAAACTCCCCGTCACTTTGGAACCCTACAACCGGGGGTGTAGCTCAGTTGGGAGAGCGCTTGAATGGCATTCAAGAGGTCAGGGGTTCGATTCCCCTCACCTCCACCGGCAGCACAGTTTGATCCTGGTTTTTCGCCCCAGACTATTCCGTTCCCCTCCCTTAAAAACCACTCTGGTACAGGAAATCCTTGATGCCTCTGGGTGTCCGGACGTGCGGCCTACCGTCGTGGTCGTAGAGGCATCGACGCCGTGACGCTTTCAGTGTCCAGTCATCTAAAAAGTAATTGGCAGGTTGGAGCAGACCTGTTATCCTGCCGCTCTCGACCCAGATGGAGAGGCCATGAGTATAAACTTCATTGCTGTAGTTGTCGGATTGTTTTTCTGCGGCCTGATTACTGGCTTGATCGCGTCAAGTCGTGGTCGCGGCTTCATATCTTGGTTCTTTCTTGGCGTCTTGTTCGGTATTGTTGGTCCCATAATTGCGCTGATAGCAGGCCGTCCTGCAAACACCGAGCATCAAGGAGGACGGGTGGAGCCAGTTGTGCTTGCAGGCCAAAACTATGGAGTGGGCTCATATGGAGGCCAGCCCGTTATAGCTCAAGTTCCCTTCATTCCCGTTCCATATAGGAGGCGTGGTAAGGTGGGGGTGGAAAACGTGTTCAATGGGATTGGGTCGTTGATTGTGGGGCCATTCTTTATTGCTGGTGGCTCATTGTTCTTTTGCCATACTTGGCTGCATGCACCTGAAACTGATTATCTTTCATGGTTTCTAACGATTTTGGTGAAAGAATTCTGGGGAACAATAATCATGATAGTAGGTCCCGTGATTTTGGGTTTGATCTTCATCATTTACGGCATTAGTGCCCTGTCAGCCAAGCGGTGGAATTGGTTCTGCCCCATGTGCCATTATCACCTCGCGCTTAACGACGGCCAAGAACCAAGCCAGAAGAAATGTCCTCGCTGTGATACCAACTTCTACAAACCCTACGAACATGAAAAGGGGCAGTAGGCTGCCTCAACCCAAAAATACCAATTTGCACCAGATCTAAAAATCCTCACAGGTCATGGGGAGCTGCCCGGGCCTCATCTCGGACATCGAATCAAAAGGCTCTTCGGTTATAGCAGCCATCGCAGCTCCAGTAAGTGCAGCTCGCATACGGCGATCAGCTGAGCTGCTTGTGCCACCTATAACCAGCCTTGTCCCAAGATCACCTGCATCCCGTTGGGCAATCCAGAAAGTCTGGCCCAATCTGTTGATGCTGGTGTACATGAAGCCAATGGCTTTGGAACCATTGGAAGCCTGCGATGCCAGCCCTTCCAACCTGTTGACGCTCTGGTTTAGGGCTTTCTTGTACTGGCGACCTCCATCCCTAACCAGTTCTTGGCAGCCTGGATCAAGCATAACCGCTTGATCCGCACCGCGCATGCACCTACCCAGCTCGCTATTTAGCGATGCGATTTCTTGGTCGCGAATTCTCTTAGCCAGATGCAGGTAGCCATAAACTTTTCCAGAGTAACATGTTGCCTGCAACACCGCTCTGCGCAAATCAGGGTTTTGGGCTTGCCGCCTGTCCATAGAGACCCGTGACTGCCAATGCCTCCACAAGGATTCGACTCGCGCTGCATCCCCTGCGGCCACGTTCGCCAGCTGATTGATCTGGTCGACTGGCGAAGAAATTACGATTCCGCCGAAAGCTCCAAGGTTCTGTCCAGTCGCGCCGAACGGACACAGATAAACCACCAAGCCTGCCACCACCCCAACAGTAAATAGTCTAATCTTTTGCATCTTACACCTCCCACCCAACGTAAGCGTTGACCAGATGAACCAATACTAACCCCACTGCAGATAGTGTCAAGCAAAGCTTTCTGGCATGATTCTCAGGCCAAAAAATTGACCCAAGTCATGGTGGGGGCTAACATTTCTTCATTAGCGACGGCTGTTGGAAGATGCTTTGGTCTTTTGATGGTTGAGAATGGGGGATTTATGAGAAAGTTTCTTGCTTTTGCTGCGTTACTGGTCATTGGTTGCGGTGGTGGAGACGCCCCAAGGCTGATGGTTAAATCGGGGCCTGAACCAGCCGGGACCAACTGCACAAATAGCGGCGTTATCATTCAAACTGGCTATGACGACAATGACAATGGTGTCCTCGATGCCGGTGAGATCTCTGATACACAGTATGTGTGTCATGGCGAGGATGGTTCCCAGGGGCCAGATGGGGCCCAGGGGCCAAAGGGCGATGTAGGTGAGACCGGGGAACCAGGCCAGGATGGCGAGGATGGAGCACCTGGTGAGAAGGGGATTTGCGCTGACAACGCGAAGCCGACTGTTAATTCGATTACCTTTGAGCAGTTGGCCCCGTTTACCCACATGCGCGTCGGCGTTTCCTATGAAATGTATCTCGATTTCGATGATGATGACGGTGACGAAGTTGAGGTGTTTTTCAGTGGGGATGGCGCGACCATTGAGGCCACGGACCAAGCAAACACCTATCGCGTGACGCCCATAAAGGTGGGTGGCCCCTTCCAGTTCGTGGTCATTTTGAACGATGGCTGCCAAGTCACAACTGAAAGCTTCATCATCGACAAGACAGTCAGAATAAACGGTCTGGAACTTGGCGCCCTGGTAGCCATTGGTAAAGACAGCGTCCACAAACTGAATACAAAACGCAAAACCACAAGCACGCTTGGGCAGCATGGCCAGGAATGGGGTGTCGGCCTTGAGTACCACCCTGTTGATGGCAATCTGTACTACTACAGTACCCAGGAACAGGCTTTTTATCGGATTGATCTACCAAATGTCGCAGCCGCTCGCGTTGCCAGCGTCCCAAATGTTGGGAATTTTGCAGATTTTACATTTGGACCAGACGGAACGGTCTATACCGTTACTGAAATGGGTTGGCTGTCAATCGACCTGGAAACACGGGAATACACGGTTCTAAATGACATGGCCAAGCTTGAATGGAAATCTATGCACGGGCTTGCGTATGCAAGCGGCTATATCTATGGCTTTTCTGGCTTTGACTTTTACAGGTTTAGCCTAGCCAAGCAACAAGTCGAGTTCGTGGGACGAATTAAGTGCCCTGAAGGGTTTGGCGAGTGTTATCTCCTGAATGGATTGGCTTTTAATCCTGAAAATGGCCGCTTTTTGTCGACTATGGCGTTAGGTTCGTACCCCACTTCGTTGGTTTCGATTGATCTCGACG
Source organism: Oligoflexales bacterium (assembly GCA_012840965.1). Taxonomy (GTDB): domain Bacteria; phylum Myxococcota_A; class UBA9042; order DTJE01; family DTJE01; genus DUVQ01. Next base: position 18,165 of record DUVQ01000115.1, read on the forward strand.
CGTTGACCATGACCGAGTTGATGGCGGCGCCAGAAGCAAGCTGTAGTGTGGCTGCTCCGTTGTTGGATACCGTCGCCCCAGGAACTGTGACCGATGTGAAAGTGGTTGATAAAGGCTGTAATTGGGTCGATTTGGGTTGGAAAAATCCGGATGACGTCGACTTTATGTACACCTGGATTCGATGGGGTGATGGCTCACAAGAGGTGGTGTCCGCCTTTTTTGATAGCGTGTTTATTGAGGGGTTGGCGCCAAACACCAAATACAGTTTTCTAATCAATGCATTTGATATGGAAGGCAATGTGTCTGATGGGGTCACTTTTGAAGTTACTACAAGTGATTGTCCGGCCTTTGGTAATCCGGGTGCGATGTATGTCGTGTCTGGGACAAAGCCATACAACGGTTATCTGTACGCTGTGGACCTTGAAACGATGGCTGCCACTTTGGTGGGTAATTTGGGCTTGAAAGAGGTCGATGGTATGGCGATAAATGGCGCTGGCGAGATGTATGTTGTGTCTAATGTGGACAAGCATCTTTACAAGGTGAACATTGAAACAGCAAAGGTCACTGATGTGGGGAATGTTGGACGTCATGTTTATGACCTAGGCTTTGATTTTGAAGGGGTGCTTTATGCCCTAGCCAAGGTGGATGGTGGTGGAGCACTGGATTTATTTACCATTGATACTGCCACTGGTGCCAGCACAAGGAAGCAATTGGTAGAGTGGGAAGATTATGGCCAAGTTGCTGTCGCGTTTTCTGAGTCTAACGTAGTCTTAAAAGATGGTAATGAAGTCAACGTGTTCAAGCTTTCTAATTGGCTTGCTTCCCAAACAAAGACCATCTCTCCAATCTTGCAGAAAGGGTGGGGTGAGCCAGAACTTAGCGCCAACCTAGCCACAGGTGCCAATGGTTACTTTTATTCAGTTCAAAACTCTGATGACAGCTTCAGCTACCTGTATATCATAGACTCTGCAAACAATTGGACCGCCCATTATATCGGAGTGTTACCAGTCTTTGACATCACCGCCATCGATTTTTTAAAGCCCTAAATCAAGCAACCACCCCGAGATTAAAACCCACTACCGAAACAAGTGACTTGTCCGGTGACTTGTACGCTACTCGTCCACCACAGTGACACAATGGCTAGTTGTTAGTGAAATCGTTTGTACTCATGTTCTGTGATTTTCCAAAAGCTTCTTTCCTCTTTCAGTGATGATGTATCTCTGCATGCGGCTTGCCATCACGCCAACCACAACCAACACATGGATTCCAAGTCTGGTCCAAAACCGCTGCCTGAATTTGCCGAAATCATGCTTGACCTGGGCGTTGATTGGCCTTAAAATAACTGCCGCCTTGGCCGGAGTTGACTGGCCGAGTACGCCTTGGAGGCAAAGAAAATGAGAGATGGAATTCATCCTAAATATCCTGAGGCCACTATCACCTGCGCATGTGGTAACGTTATCGAGACCCGCTCTACCAGAGGCAGTTACGCAGTTGAAATTTGTGCCGAGTGCCACCCGTTCTTTACGGGTAAACAGAAAATTGTTGACACCGAGGGCCGCGTTGACAGGTTCAACCGCAAGTATGCCGGCCGAATCATAATTGGTGGCAACAAGTAGCCTGACGCAAGCAGCTAAAGCAAGAAGTCTGATGATTGACCTTACCTCAGCGTGGCCAAAACTTGAGGAAGCCGAGGCCGAGTACGAGCGCCTGACCAACAGGATGGGCGATGCCGACGTGTTTTCGGACCCTGACCTTATGCGTACCATTGGCAGGGAGCGCGCCGAGCTTGAGGAAACCGTTGAAGCATTTCGAAGCCTTCGTGAAGTGATTCAAGGAATCGAGGAAAACGAGGAGCTTAGGTCGGATCCTGACCTTGCAGACTTGGCAAACGAGGAACTGCCCCACCTGCGTGAAAGGCGCGAAGAGCTGGAAAAGCGCCTGTATCAGCTGCTTATTCCTGTGGACCCCCTGGATAAAAAGGACGTGTTCTTGGAGATTCGCGCTGGAACTGGTGGTGAAGAGGCCGCGCTGTTTGCGGCGGACCTGTTTCGCATGTACTCCAAGTATGCCGAGGAAAAGAAGTGGGACGTCCAGATAGCTCATATTTCGGAAACTGAATTGGGTGGGCTGAAGGAAGTGGTCGCCCAGATTTGTGGGTCAAGGGTCTATTCGTTTTTGAAGTTTGAGGCCGGCGTCCATAGGGTCCAGCGCGTTCCGGATACCGAGGCCCAAGGGCGGATTCACACCTCGGCGGTTACAGTTGCGGTGATGCCCGAGGCCGACGACGTCGATATCGAGATCGATGAAGCTGACTTGAGAATTGACCTTTATCGTGCCTCTGGAGCTGGTGGACAGCACGTCAATAAGACTGATTCAGCTGTTCGCTTGACCCACCTGCCAACTGGAATTGTTGTGGCCTGTCAGGATGAGCGCTCCCAGCAAAAAAACCGCGTCAAAGCCATGAAGATTTTGCGTGCTAGGCTGTATGAGCAGGCCAGAGATGAGGCTGAAAAGGCTCAACAAGATGCGCGACGTTCCATGGTTGGAAGCGGTGACCGCAGCGAACGCATTCGCACCTACAACTTTCCCCAGAATCGTTTGACCGACCATCGAATCAACTTGACGCTTTACAAGCTTGACCGCGTTATGGAAGGTGATTTAAACGAGTTGATTGCCGCCCTGCAGGCGAGTTTTTCAGCAGAAGCGCTCACTTCATAGGTTTTTCCAACATATTCGCACCAAATTGATGAAACTAACTAGGCTGTACTTTCGACATGTCACTTAGGGTACAATCCCACGCAGGGTTTGGCTGCGCCTAGACAGCTTTTGGGGGAGATTAAGTGCTAAAAACGCTTCATGTCAGTGATTTTGGTGTGCTTGGCGATGTTTTGGTTGATTTCGACGCCGGCTTGTCCTGCCTGACCGGTGAAACTGGGGCTGGAAAGTCGCTGTTGGTTGATGCCATCAAGCTGTTGTTGGGGGCAAGGGCAAGCGCTGGGGATGTCCGTGCTGGTGCCGAGGAAGCGATGGTTGAAGCGGTTTTTGACCTAGGTGACGACCAGGAACTGAAGGCTTTATTTACAAAAGCAGGTTACCAAATTGACGATGGAGAGGTTCATGTTCGCAGGACCGTTGGTGCTGATGGTCGCGGCAGGGCTTGGCTTCAAGGACGCATTACAACTGCGAGGGAGCTAGGCAATCTGATAGGCCGTTTGGTGTCTGTAGCTGGCCAGCATGCCTTCATCGGCTTGGGTGTTCCAGCCGAACGTTTAGCTATGCTTGATGCCTTTGCTGGCGTTTCCCAGGAAGTAGCAGCTTATAAAAAGGTTTATTCCAAGTTCAAACAGGCTTGTGATGCCTTGGAAGAACTAGTTGAAAATCAAGCGGAAATTGCGGCCAGGCGTGATTATCTGCAGTTTGTGGTGTCTTCGTTTGACACCGTCGATCCAGCTCCTGGTGAAGATCAGAGCTTGGCCTCACAAGCAGCAGTCTTGGAAAACGCTGAGCATCTAAAGACGCTGGCAACATCGGCCATTGCTGCGATTTATGAAGAATCTCCTTCTGCCCACGATTTACTTGGTGGTGCCGTTGGCGCTGCACGTGAGATGGCTAGGATTGACTCCAGAGTGGCTGAAATTGCAGGCCGTTTGGAGTCGGTGCTGATTGATCTGCGTGAAATTCAACGTGATTTGGGCAGCTACTCCGAGTCCATAGATGTCGACCCAGGGCAGCTCCAAGCGATTCACGACCGCTTAGACGCCTTGCGTTCGCTTGCCCGACGTCATGGTGGAACCCTTGATGCGGCCATTAGTGCGGCCGAAGCTGCCAGGGCCGAGCTGTCCAAGATGGATTCAACCACTGATTCAGTCGAGGCTTTACAGGCCAAAGCCGATGCCTTGAGGTCTGAGCTTGATGTTTTGGCGGCTGGCCTTACTGCTAGGCGGACTCAGGCTGCCACAAAAATGTCCGCGGAAGTAACCAAAGTGGTGCGCAGCTTGGCTATGGCAGGTGCAACCGTTGAAATCAGGCTTTCACCTACTGAGCCTGCCGAATCAGGGGCTGACCGTTGCGATTTTGCCGTTGAAACCAACCCAGGTGAAGGGTGGGGCGAGGTGGCATCAGTCGCATCGGGTGGCGAGCTTTCGAGAATAACCTTGGCCCTTTATGCAGTTTTATCCAAAACAGTTGGCACCCCTGTGATGGTCTACGACGAGATTGACGCCGGCGTTTCAGGCGGGGTTGCCGACCAGATGGGCCAGGTGCTTAATCGCGCAGGAAAAACCCGCCAGGTTTTGGCGGTTACTCACCACGGTCAAGTAGCAGCTAGGGCAGATGCCCACTATCTGGTGGAAAAGGCAACTGAGGCCGGCAGGACTTTGGCCACTATCCGCCGCCTAGATGGCGAAGAACGAGTCCAGGAAATAGCCAGGATAATTGGCGGCTCAAAGCTGACAGAAACAGTCCTAAAGCACGCTCGGGAATTAGTTGCGGGCTAATGGTGTTGTTGCTCCGCTAGGTTGGTGTTCCAAGGTGGTTTTCAGCCCCTCAAATTGACTGAAATAACACGAAGAAGTACACTAACGCGGCTTTTTGCGAAGTAACTCTGTTAATGATTTAGAGCAAGGGAGTTTGATTTGAAAGACGATGATTCCGATGTCTTAGAGCAAGAGGAAACTGAAAAAATAGAAAAGAGACAGTTGCCAGCGGTAACTGATTCTTCGGATAAAGAAACCAGCGTAGACCTGCTTTATCGCTATATCAGGGATATTCAGCGCCATCCATTGCTGACACCAGAAGAAGAGCTCAGTCTTACAACGGAGTTTGCTGAAACACAGGATCCTGCCATTGGATATCACTTGGTTGCCGCGAACTTGCGGCTGGTGGTCAAGATCGCGATGGAGTACCGGTCGTTTACTGGTCAAGTGCTGGATTTGATTCAGGAAGGCAATATTGGGCTGGTCCAGGCTGTGCGCCGTTTTGATCCTTTAAGAGGCGTGCGCCTGTCTCACTACGCTCAGTACTGGATTCGTTCTTACATCATTTACTACCTGTTGAACAATCACAGGATGGTCAAACTTGGCACTACCCAGGCGCAAAGGAAGGTTTTCTTTAACCTTCGCAAGGAACGTCAACGCCTGAAAAATATGGGTTTTGATCCAACGGCCAAGTTGATAGCTCAAAATCTTTCGGTTCCTGAAGACACAGTCAAGGAAATGATGGAGCGGATGGATCAGCCTGACCTTTACCTTGATGCTCCCGCTGGTCCTGAAGGTAAGACCACTTATCTGGCGACTATGGCTGGCGATTCTGACCCAGAGGCAGAGGTTACAGCCGCGCACATTGGGTCGCGTATCAAGGAAAAAATCCAGGAGTTTGGCGATTCCCTGACCTCTGAACGCGACCGTCTGATTTGGGAAAAACGGCTTTTGTCAGACGATCCAATAACTTTACAGGAAATTGGCGAGGAGTTTGGAGTCAGTCGAGAACGCGCCCGTCAGATTGAAGAACGAATCAAAAAGCGCTTCAAGGCCTTTTTAAAGGATGAGCTTGGTGATGATTTCGTTCAGACCCAGGTGCTCAGGGATTAGCGCTTAGCTGAGTCTGAAAGTACTTTGCAGTTTTTCTTAGCCCGTCTTCCAAGGACACTTTTGGTTCCCAGTTTAGCAACGCTTTAGCCTTGGATATATCAGGCCTTCTGACCTTTGGATCGTCCTTTGGAAGAGGTTGGTACACGATTTTAAGATCGCTATCAAAGACCCTCAAAATGGTCTCGGCAAATTCCTTGATGGTCATTTCCGCAGGGTTGCCAATATTTACTGGATCGTTATGGCCAGAGTGCAGCAAGCGAACAATTCCTTCAATTAAATCATCTACATAGCAAAATGACCTGGTCTGCGACCCGTCTCCAAACACGGTCAGCGGCTCACCCCTTAGGACCTGGGACAAAAAGGCTGGAACCACCCGGCCATCAGCTAGGCGCATCCTGGGGCCATAAGTGTTGAATATTCGCACGATTCTGGTGTCCAGCCCGTGTGTGTGGCGATAGGCGGTGACCATGGCCTCGGCAAAACGCTTCGCCTCGTCATAACACGACCTTGGACCGGTTGTATTCACGTTACCCCAGTAAGTTTCCGGCTGCGGATGGATTAGCGGGTCTCCATAGACTTCGCTGGTTGAAGCCAATAGAACTGTAGCCCCCTTGTCTTTTGCCAACCCCAGAACTTTGTGGGTCCCAAGCGACCCCACCTTTAGCGTCTGGATAGGAAAGTTAGCGTAATCAATAGGACTTGCTGGGGACGCAAAGTGCAAAATGGCATCCACTGGGCCTGGAATATGGATGTAATTGGTGATGTCCTGTTTTACAAACAAAAACCCATCCTGCCCAAAAAGGTGCTGGATATTTTCAAGTTTCCCGGTAAGCAGGTTATCGATACAAACGACTTGGTGGCCGTCATTAAGAAAACGGTCACAAAGGTGCGATCCAATAAACCCTGCGCCACCAGTAATAACAACTCGCATCATGTCCCCCTATCCAAAAAACCAGCCAAGGCAGCAGTTTCGAAGCACCCGGCCTGAGGCCAGGAAATTGTGGCACAACCAAGCAGCGTTGCAAAGGCTGGGAAAAGGGGGCCTGCACCCAAAGAGACCACTGAAAGCCAGCGTGACAATGCTGTAATATATATATTACACTTTAACCATGATCGAAATTCAAAAGACCGACATATTTGAAAAATGGTTTAGAAAGATAAAAGACGGGAAAACACGTCATCTTATAAATATGTACATATCTAGTCTTTCTTATGGAAACTTTGGAGATTCTAAACCAGGAGGAAAATCTATGATAACAAAATGGGATATGGCAGACTATATTGAGACAGCTGAAGACGTAATAACCTGCTTGTCTACAGTAATGGAAGAGGGCGAGCCTTCTGATGTAGTCAATGTAATCGGAGCAATCGCTCGATCAAAAGGAATGACAGAACTGGCAAGACAAGCCGGTGTAAGTCGTGAAGCTCTTTACACCTCATTGTCAGAAAAAGGAAACCCTTCATTCGCAACTGTTTTTAATGTCCTTCGGGCAATGGGCATAACTCTTAACGTACGACAAGCCA
>DUVQ01000116.1 GCA_012840965.1 Oligoflexales bacterium
AACCTGTCTCGCCAGCCTTCGTCATCGACTAGACGGTGATTTTGGGGGCGACGTCGGGTCCCGGCAACTCCCGATAGCGCCCTCCAGGATTGCCCCCGGACCATGTTGCAGGGTGCCCTCTCGACCATCTTTTAGCTCCAAATCCTGCTAAACAGCACAATCGACTTCCTGTCCCTGTTCCGGTCCCTGCCCCCGTCCCTGCCCCTGACCACGTCCCTGATCCTGCCCCTGTCCCTGCCCCGGTCCCCGCCCCAAAAGTCAACTTTTCTTCAAGTTATGTATAATTCCCTGCCTGCGGGTCGTGACACCTGGGGCCTAGTGTTTTATCCTCTGCATCGTGTTGTTAGGAGGTTATTTTTCATGAAAATTCGACTGATGGCTTTTTTGATTACCATACTACCCTTTATGGTGTGGTCCGGTTGTTCAGATGGGGACACACCAACGGACGTTGATGTCATAGGGGACCAAGTTGACCCCCCTGACACTTTTGAGACTGAAGATCCTGGCACAACGGATGAAAACGGGCGACCAGATGGAGACGTTGACGATACAACCGATACTGCAGACCCAGACCTGGAACTTGCCATGCAATATGTTGCCATTGGTAAAGAACGCTTGGAGGCTGGTGAATCCTTGGCCGCCCTCGATGCTTTTGATTGGGCGCTCCAAACGGTTCCAGACCTGCAAGAGGCCCACTGGGGAATGGTCTTGGCCCGTTTCCAATCAACAGTTTCCATGTTTGGCTCACTGGTTGGACTTGCAAAATACAAGGAAGACCCAGACGCCCCACAACCCATTAAATCCCTGACTTGGCCCAAACACGAGGGAACTATTGGGGTATCAATCGACGCCCTATACAAAAGCGCCCTTGAGCAGCAAGAACGCATTAACGGCCTGAAAGCCGCCACCGAAAATCCCATCTTCTCGCTTGAAGGTGGCCTACCCCTAGAATTTAGCGGTCTTCCCATGATGCGCCTTTGCTGTGACTGGGATCGTTCTGATCTGTATGGCATTTCTTCCTGGAATCAGCTAATGCTTGCTTTTGTTACGTTTTTCGGCTCCCAAAACTTGGAATTATCGTTTGAACGAGTGAACCAACTACTAAAAACTGTACCAGGATTCACCAATAAACTTGGGGTGTTACTGGATGAATATCCTAACATCGCTACTTTGCTTCCCCAGCATGGTGCCGAACTGTGGAGGTACGCCGGAACTTATTTGGCCCAAGCCGCTGACGATGCCCTGCAAGCAGCTGCCCTTATGGAAGATGACAAAAATGCAGTTGCAACCCTTGAGGAAACTTCTAACGTTTACCTGGTGCTGCATGGTGAATTTTCAGAAGGGCGTGACCAATTACGTGTGATTTGGGACAGTTCCAGTGTCTCTTTGAAGGACATCGCAACCAAGGTTAAGGCAAATATGGCCGGCGAGCCAGGCAATCGCTTGTCCTTGGACAAAGAAGTGCTTCCAGCCATTGTTGTCCTTCTGGATATCGCAAATCGTACATTTGGGATCCAACCCTTGTTGAACAAGCTTGGAATTAGCCTGCCAGACGCGATCGCTGGTTTAATTGGCGTTCTTGATAAGAAGGACCCCGAGCAGCTTGTTGAACTGGCTGTTTCACTGCTACCTAATATAGGACTGCCAGAAGACACCATTGAGCTTGACCTGGCCAACTTTTTTGACACTCCCTTCAACATAAGGGACCTACTGCCTGTGATGGGGCCAGAACCGTCTGTAAAAACAGCACATAAAACCTTTTTAAGATCCTTTGAATGCCTAAAATGGGGCCTTGAAATTGCCGAAAAACCCGTTTTATGGATTCACGATCCATCGTCAAACGCCGACGAGCTTGAAATTACCATCAAGGCTTTCGCAGAAGGCGAAGAGGAACCTAGCGGCACACTAGACGTAAAACTGGAACCATTCCAAGGGTTTACAGGTCTTTATTATGGCGATTTCGAAGTACAGACCGAGCCCGCAGAACCAGGAGACTACATAATCCAACCTGCTGGTGGGCATCTGACAGCTGAGTACCAATCAGCCGAGCATACAGAATCAACCATAAGCATTAGCGGTGCCTTCCCTGATGACTGGCTTGAGTGGGATTATGGAGCTTCATGTGAAAAAGACACCAAGGCGTGGGACGGTCCCCACTTCTGGGAGGCGGAATTTGCCGACGCGGTTGAAGTTACTGCCCCTGGTCAGACTGTACCTTTGGAAGAAATAGCTGCAGACGGCAAAGCCACCAACGCTGGTTATTTGGCATTCCCGTCACCATCATTCGCTGGCCTGATTTGGTTCAAGGATGGTGACCAGTCTGAGCCTGCAAACCAGGCATCATTTTCGAAGCTAATCGTGGACATCATGGCTAAAATAGGGGGTTTATTATGAAAAAGTACAGCATTTTAGCAATAGCACTGCTGTTTATGGCCTGTGGTGAGGCTGACTTGTATGATGAGCCTCAGGCAAACACCACATCGGCCAGCTCGACTGAAGAAGGCGATGAACAAGCGCTTGAACGCTTCCAATACATAGCTGTCATCGCCGACACCCACATCGTGCTTGAAGATGACCTACAGGCACGAAATCTAAGGGCAATTGGGGAAGTCTTGACTCAGCTGCCTGTGCAACTTTTGGGCGTCTTTATCGCTGGGGACATAGTTTATAACCTGCCATATCACACCATCGAAGAATATCACAACGATCCAAATGACCGTTTTGATATCGCCCAGGCGATTCTTGAAGAGTTTCCGGCACCATGCTATCTGTGCATTGGCAACCACGACCTAGCAATCGAAAAAGGTGTCCCACGGCAGATGACTGAGCAGCTTTTCATGGAGCATTTTGGCGCAGCCCCATACTACTTGGTTGATCTTGGCGTTTGGAAGTTTATAATTTTAAACAACTTTCATGGACCAACACAAGACCCGCACCATCCAAGTTTCGATGTCCAAACTGGAAGCCTTGGGCAAGAACAAAGGGAATGGTTGAAGCGACAGCTAAACGATGGCAGACCAGCTATCCTAATGAGCCATTTCCCACCGTTTATTATCAATGACCTCAGTGATATCTTTGAAGAATACCGGCACAACATCAGACTTTTCCTGGCTGGGCACTCCCATGGCTGGGCCAATCTGTCAAATCACTTTGGAGTTCCATCTTTGATCGTTGGTACAAGCCAATTGGATGAAGACACCTTCATGATTATGGAGCTTGATAACAAATTGAAAACATGGCGGATTATTGACTGGGAACGTTTCCACTGGGGGTCCGCGTATTCAACGCCTTGGGATAATTCTTTCATCGAACCCAAAGAATAAAAGCACAAATATATCAGGAGTCTTCTTGAAGTTTATATCCGCCTTTGTGTTGACCAGCCTGTTAGTTTTATCTTCAGCTCATGCTCAAGAACCGACCCTGGAATCGGCAATCGAGACATATAAAGCCAGAACTGAGCTGCAAAACCACATTGATGCTTGGCAGGCCTTTGTTTTGATTGCAGATGCACAGCCAAATAACCAGCAGGCCCAGCTGTGGTGCGCCAGGACCTCCTTTTTTCTGGCTCACCGCCTGATCCAAAATCGTAAAAAGGCTGACGGCGCTAAAACCGCGAAATCAGGCATCGAATGTTCACTTAGGCTTGCCAAATCCAAGCCTTACGATGGGCGCTACTGGGAGCTTATGAATCGCTACAAGGCTGCGGCGACCATGAATCTGGTCAAGGCCTTTAAGGCGGCAAAGCCCATGAAGGAGGCTTTGGAACAGTTGATTGCAATGGATCCTGAGCGTCATGAAGGCTACGTCTTCCTGGCTATGGCATATCGTGAGTTACCATCTGGAATATCCTGGGGTGACAACGCAAAGGCGCTTGAATATGCTAGAAAGGGCCAAGAAAGGGCGCCAAAAGACCCTGAAGCAATACTTGAGCTGGCAGAATGCCTTAAGGCTAATGGCAAAAAGGACGAGGCCAGAAAGTATTATGATGCTGTGATTAATGACAGCGTCGCTCCTAGGGACCTAGAATGGGAAACTGGCGATGCTAGGCGGTGGGCGAAACGCCAGATGAAAAAACTGTAAATTTCAGGTGTTACCAATCAACTGGAGGTTAAAGCATGATGCGGCTATTTTCTAAATTCAACGTTGCTCTGCTGACCGTCGGCTTGATGGTAATCGTTGGCTGTAATGATTCTTCAAATTCAAAACCCTACCCCGATGATTCCATTCAACCCGATGCTGACTCTGGTGATGTTTCGCCGTCTGAGGATATATCAGCGGACACTGATGACGACACAGCGTCAGAAACTTTAGAAGATGTAACACAGGAAACTGATGAGGGAGACATAGTGCCCGACGGCGATGATGTTCCAGACGATGTTCCAGAAGTCGACCCCTACCAAGCTGCAAGGATGGCTTTCCAACTGTATTACAAAGAACGCGTGGAACGGACCGTTTTGGCATACAACCGCTTTTTCCTGTTTGGTGACACGACCTTTGCCATCAATATCGCCCGCTCGGCTATTGATCGTGAGGGGGATTTCTTTGAAATCGTCCCAGGTCCAAAAGACAACAACGCGATAGGTAACTCCGCCAGAAACATATGGTTTGCCTACAAGATTTTCAGGAGCAGGTCTTTGGCATTGGCCGCCGCGAGGGCCTTCGAAGGCATGGAATTTATTACCACAGTTTCTGGACACAGTGGCGTCACAGGTAGAAACGCATATCCAAATTGGACCATGACTATTGATGGCGAAAACAAGACGGTGACTAGGACCAGAGACGGAGGACCGGTCGAGCCACCAATCGTCCCGGACCCAGCGCTAGAAGAGGAAATAATTTCAACTTTTTTCGATGGTGTAACCATCAAGTATCGTGGGGAACCTGAGGATATCTTATTGAACTTCATGCCGGCCAATGAAGTTGGGCGCTATTCTGTCACTTACAGCCACACCATGCTTCCTGACTACCTTAGGGTCAGCGACTGCTGTACCAGCTTGATGAAGGTGCCTGAGCCTTATTTATGGGCTGGAGCTTATTTCAGCAACCATGACTCCAGGGATAATTATCGGGACCTAGCCTACGGATATCTGGCAGCCAAGGAGGCCAGCGAAGATCCAGATGCTGACCCAATAGTCAGAGCAGCTGCGGCCAAGGCATGGGCAGCTGGGCTAGCAAACGGTGATTTAATCCAGGCCAACGGCGGTCGGATTCAAACGGTGCGCGAGGGGCAACCCTGGGAAAACACTGAAGTTAGTGGTGGAATTAGACCTGATGAGACTGTCGAAATAGAAGACCTTGGAAGCCTTTCAAATTGCCAGATGGTTTACTTGGCTAGGGCGATTTCATCCGAGGGCCTGACTCTGCCGCTTCCAACTTTGCCGGAACCTGGGGCAATGGATTCTATGCTTTCACCATTTCTGGACGATGACGTTGGCTGTCTGGACGCTGAAGAAGAGCATTTTTGTTCCCACCTTGGCACCTCGATTTGTGGCAAAACCTGGGGACAAGTTAACGAGTTAACGCTAAGTGGTGTAGGCTTAGTGGACATGATCAAAGACATGGAATCTGAGACACCTGGTAGTGCAGAGGCCATTTTTGGGCACTTTTATGGTAACTTCGACCAACCTATGGAATCGCTGATGGGAGTCGTTGAATATGCCAGGATTGTTGGGGATCAAGCACTTTATGACGCGGCGCAGTTCGAGTTGGCGCAGATTACCGAGGTTTCCAGATTACTGGCAACATTGATTTATAGCAGCAGCGATCCTGCCAACGAAGCAGACAAGCTGTACTGGACAGCCTTGATTGAAGCACAGGGCGGCATCGCTCCAAATATCGAACATTTGGGACTTTTTACCAAGGCTGAGGCCCATAATGCTACGCTGGAGGCAATGCTTGTCATGCCAGATACCCCAGAAGGAGCACCAATAACCCAGGAAACGATCATGGAAGTGGCTGAAGATTTCTATAAAAACAGGTCTAATTCCAAGCAGGTAAGAGACCGCTATCGTGACACCTGGGGAGACACTCCTCCGGTCAGAGTTACTGAAGAGGGGTACGAAGCAAGGTACCACGAACCTGCTGGTGGGGTCACAGACTGGTATCCCGTTGAAGGCCCCCACCACGCAAGGTATGCCAGCGTCTATCTTCTGGCTGCCCTACCCTTGTGTGACTTGGCACCCAAGGCCCTAGACTGCAGATGGGCAGTTCTTGGATGCGAGCGGCCGGACTTGAATGACGATCAAAAGGTCGATCAAGCTGACCTTGATCTATTCAACACCGCCAAAGACGAATTTACAGGCGGCTGTAGCACAGAAAACAACTGGTGCAACGGCGCAGACCTAGACCATTCCGGAACCATCGACGAAGAAGACATCGAATTCATGAACGCCGCCCAAGGCTGCTGGTGGTAGTGCCCCTGCCCCTGTCCCTGCCTCCTGCCCCTGCCCCTGTCCCTGCCCCCTTCACCCTTCACCCTTCACCCTGCTCCGCCCCCTGCCCCCAGTTTGGTGCTATAATCTCCGCCCGGAACTGGAGTGTGTTTTGAATATCCGGGCATGGGTAAAATACGGCATCGTGCTTGGCGCTTTTTTGGTGGCCGACTTCGCATATTCCCAGACCCCAGACGAACAATTTGCAACTGCTGAAAATACTTTCCGTTTTCAGGATTATGTCGGCGCTGAAAAGCTGCTTTCTGAGCTGCTCTACCCTGAGGTTTTGCTTTCCTCTACTGCCGACATCATCAAGGCCCATGAATACTTGGCAGCCTGTTACTACTGGCTAAAAAATGAAAAACGTCTTGAAGAGGAATTCACAGTCCTGCTGACACTAGCACCTCGCCATGAACTTGATGCCTTTTACTACCCTTCTGCTTTTATTGAGCATTTTGAGCAAACCAAGCGTCGCATGGCAGAATTGCACCTGATTGACCCTGAAATCGAGCCTGACGATGGACCCGAGGTAATCTGCGAAGGCCGCGAGGTTTCAATAGAACGTCGTTCATGGGTGCCGAATCTTGTCCCCTTTGGCGTTGGGCAATTCATAAATGGCCAAAAAACCAAAGGCGCACTGTTTTTAAGCGGCCAACTGCTCACCTTGGGGATGAACATCGGGGCATATGCTAGCATTGAGGGCCTGCGAGGCGACGACGGGTTGTTTTCCCATAATAATGCGATTACAGCCAGGAAACTTCGCATAGTCCAGTATGTTGGGCTTGGCGCCTTTGGAGCGTTGGTGATCTGGGGCATCGTTGACGCCTTTATGAATTACGAGCCGTACAAACGCACTTTCAAAGTCGTCCCATGTCCAATGCTTGAAAGTAGTAACGCCGGAATAGCTATTTGCACCACTTGGTGATAGGGTTTACACCACTTGGTGATAGGGAGGTCCAACTTGGCAGTTTTAATCCTGTTTAACAGTGACAATCAGCCACAACAATTCCCATTGTTTCGCCTTGTAACGACCCTTGGCAGCGATCCAAGCTGCGACATCCAGCTACCCGCTGCTGGCACCCAACCGGCCCACGCCGAGATCATCGCCGAAGGTTCGACCTACCAGATCCTGCCAATGGACCGTGGTGCCGAGGTGATAATCAACGGACGCAAGGTTAAAAAGGCTTTGCTTGCAAACTGGGACGTTATTAGACTGGGTGACAACACGTTGGTGTTCAGCGCCCAAGACGCACCCTTTCAGCAAAAGCAATCAGATGAAAAGCAGGCCATGAAGAGCCTAGACAGGATGGCCGTTTTTTCAAGCAGGCTTATGGAGGCCAGAAGCTTGGACAAGGCTTTGACCACCCTGCTGGATGAAACTCTGGCTTTGACCCAGGCCTCAAAGGGCTTCATTTTGTTCCTGGAAAACGGCGTCCCAGTTGTCAAAGTTGCCAGAAATATCGACCGCAAGGTGCTACCAGATGATGAGGCGCTATATTCGGAAAGCATCGTTCAAAAAACGCTTGAGGAAGGTCAACCCCAACTTGTAACCGACGCCATGAGTAACCACGAGTTTTCAGGCTGCACCAGCGTCATCAACCTGAAACTGGCCTCAGTGATGTGCTTGCCCCTGAAAATTGGCGGGGAAACGCTAGGCGTTTTATACCTTGGGACCGACAGGCTTTTGGACCTGTTTGACCAAGTCACCCTGCGAAGCTTGAATGTTTACACTGCCCAAGCCTCAACCATCGTTCAACACGTCATGCTGCTGGAAAGCTTGGAGCGTTCAAACAAATTCCTAAAAGAAGAAGTCCAGGCCTCCAGATTTGGCTCGCTGATAGGCTCCTGTCCTAGCATGCGGGGCGTTTTCGACAGGATTTCCAGGGTTGCCCCAACCGACGTGCCGGTGCTAATACTAGGCGACACTGGCACAGGCAAAGAGCTTGTCGCCAGGGAGCTTCACGGCCGTAGCCCTAGGTCAAACAACCCATTCGTAGCTATTAACTGCGGTGCAATTCCTGAAAATCTGCTTGAAAGTGAACTATTTGGCCATACAAAAGGAGCGTTCACAGGAGCGGTGGCAGCAACCTTAGGAAAATTCCAGCTAGCCTCAGGTGGAACACTGTTTTTGGATGAAATCGGCGAAATGCCACTGCAATTGCAAGTCAAGCTGCTGCGAGTCCTGCAAGACAACATGGTCACCAGAATTGGTGGCACCCGACCAGAGCGTGTAAACGTCCGTGTCATCGCGGCAACTAACAAAAACCTTCAAGAAGAAGTCCGAGAAGGCCGCTTCCGAGAAGACCTGTACTATCGAATCAATGTTGTCCCAATCACGCTTCCAATGCTTAGAGAACGTGGCGACGACATAACCATGTTGGCCACCTTCTTTTTGAAAAAGTTTGCCGCCGAGTTCCAATCTCCGGCCCGCTCCTTTTCACCTGAAGCGATGAAGGCTATGGCCCAGTATCCATGGCCTGGAAACATTCGAGAGCTGGAAAATCGAGTTCGACGGGCGGCGCTGTTTTCCACTGGCCCCCAAGTACTGGAGCCCGATCTGGAGCTGCCCGACAACCTTGATGACCAGTTTGAGCCACTTGCAATAGCTAGGGAAAGATTTGAAAGAGACTATGTTTTAAAGGCGCTTGATATTAGTCACCAGAATCGAGCAGCAGCCGCCAGACTTTTAGGGGTTGAGCCAAGAACGGTCTTTCGCTATTTGGAACGTGAACGTGATGCTGGCCGTCAGGTATGACAGGCGTGATCCAGATGTCATGTTTTTTGGTTTTGAAAACTTGGATTGACGCTGGCGCTTTCGCATTTAATGCGTTGAATCCAGGACTTTGACGGGAAACAGATTTGGCACAAGCATTGCTGACACACACACAGGCGGTCAAAAGGACGTGCATAGGCGCCGTCCTCGTTGCCCTTGTACTTTGTGGAGGCTGCCTGTGGCCATCAGATATTACAGAACGTCAGGAATTCGGTTACAGCCCAACAATCGATCGTTCGTTGGTAACACCCAATCCAGATTCGATTGTGGAATTAACCTCACTGATTACAGACTTTTCAGTAACTGGGGCCATCGCAGACTTGGACACGGAACTAGAAAACCTGGAATTTCACTGGTACCTTGGATATTTGGAATGGACACAACCAAAACCTCCCGATTTTACTGGCTATCAAGCGATTCGGCTGAACGCGTGCGCCTTCCAGGAGGAACTGAGCCCACCAGGTTCGATTCACACACTAGAATTGATAGTTTCCGATGGTCCAATCACCTTCGATCGCGAGCAAGGTCGAACAATACAAGGGGGTTACGCCTATTTAAGTTGGACTCTTCGTTCACAGGTGGTGTGCCAATGAAACGTTTAACAAGCTTGTTGGCATTGCTGATTTTATCAATCGGCCTTGTTGGCTGTGTTGGTTCTGACAGCGCTATGGATGGTGACGTTACCACTCTTGATTTGGCTTCCAGCGAATATTCCCCACGGGGAGGATGCTCGTCTGATAAGGACTGTTTATCAGGCCAAGGCTGTTATCACCAATTGGGCGTTTGTCTTGATTTCCCTTACAATAACCCCCAATTTTCAGTAGCAATCGATCCCCCCTTGGACAAAATGGTGGTCGGAGACCAGTTTGTTGGAGTTACACCTGGCCTTGATGGAAACTTGGATCTGACCTTGGCCAGTCCTGCAGTACTGTCAGGTACGATCTTCCACGCTGCTGATTTGTCTTCTTGGAACGATTATTTAAGATCCGGCGAGGCTAATCTGGTTGCAAAAGGGCCCAGTTGCCCAGGAAAGCTGGTTGCAACCGCTCATGGGCGGATTTCTGGGACACAGCTGCGTTCCGAGGCTTTGGCCGTTTTTAATGATGAAAACGGGGTTTGGCAGTATCAACTGCCCTTGCTTCCAGGGTCGTCTTACGATGCCACCTTTATCCCGTCTGCCGCTGATGGAACGGTCACGCTGCCTCCACATCGGCTTAGCCTCAAGGCTACTTCTTCATCAAAGTTTGACATCGTGTTGCCCCCCAAAGATGACTACGTAAAGGTTGATGGGATTGTTTTGCTGGCTGAAACCCCGGTGGTTGGAGCCAAAGTTTCAAGCCTGATCGGTGATTTAGCGATTGGCACCAGCGCTGTAACCGATGCTGAAGGTCGGTTTTCCATAATCTTACCACCGGAAGCCGGCAGGGTCTCGATTTTGGTCAAGCCTGGCCTTGATTCCAGGCCATTTCCTGTAACCGAGGTAGCTTGGGAGGAGGGACTGGAACAGTTTATGGGCGAATATCAATCCTCGCCTTTGGTAGTGGTCAAGATTGATACTGATATCCCTTTAAGACAGATTTCAGTCCAGGTGCTAAGCGGTGAAGAATCCCTGCCAGTTGGGCTTGCCAAGGTGACTTTTAACGGCACGTTGGCCAAAGGTTCGTACTCAACATCTGGAATTACTGATGAAAACGGGATTTTAACGCTGCCCTTGTTTGA
>DUVQ01000117.1 GCA_012840965.1 Oligoflexales bacterium
GCCACCATCGAAATATTTGATGATTTTGTTGATAGGCTTAAGGCAGATCCATGTTTTCATGACGTGGTTGTGGAAAGTACAGAACGAATTCGGTTCCAGAGGCACCAAGGCTGGCAGCGCTTTTCCGTGCGCATGACCGTTGACTGCCAGGCAAAAACGGCCCAGGCTAAGCAGGGGGCAAAATGAAACTGTTTGAAACTCTGGACACAATGTTTGGAAGGATGACGCCGCGTGAAAGGCGTCTGACCACTATTTTGGTTGCAGCGATTCTTGTAATTGTGGTCGCTGGGGCTTGGGTTTTAAGCGCCTCTTTCTTTAGCTCCATCCGCGACGAGATCGACCATGGTCGAGATGTCATGGCTCAGCTTAGGCAGCTTGGCCCCTCTTATCTCGAAACCGCAGAAGACCGCAGAAGAATTGAAGAAGCTATAAGGGGAAACCGCCAATCAGTCAGGTCTATGGCAAACGAAATCCTGAAGAAGATTGAACTTTCTGCCACTGTGCAGGGGTCTACGGGAAATACCCTTGCTGACATCGTTTCATTTGAAGGGAAAACCAGCGAAACTCCGGTTGAAACTGACAAAAAGAAGACTGGTGCCAAGGGCAAAAAGGATGCTGGCGGGATAATACAGGTGGAGCAAAACCTGGAGTTCAAGGAGGTTCCAGCTATGGACCTGATTAAATTCCTGGATGCGGTTGAAAAGTCAAAACAACTGATTTTTATAACAAAAATCGAGGCTACCAGGAAGTTTAATGACCTTTCTAACGTGCGTGCCACCGTCAGTATTGCGACTTATGTGTTTAGTGGAGAGGATAGTTCAGCCGTAGAATCGGTAGATTAACCAGCCTGTGGTTGGCATAAATGAGGCGACAATGATACTGGATTGGTTGAAAAATCCACGAGTTTTGAAGATTGGCAGAATAGTTGGCTACATAACATTCGGCATTGTGGTCTTTATGATTGCAATCGTTGTTACGTTTCCAAACGCCAAGCTGCGCTCGTACTTGGAAAACCGGCTATCTGTCAACGGGCAAATTGTCAGGATTTCTGATTTGTCACTTCGAGGTCTTGCTTCTGCACGCATTTATGGCCTGCAGCTGGATCTTGTCCCGGCGAAGTTTGTACGCCCAGATGGCCTTACCGAGTTAGTCACCAGAAGGGTGGCTTTGGATCAGGTTGATGTCTCTTTAAGCCTGTTCAAGCTGCTGGTTGGCAAAATGGCGGTCACTGTCACTGTCAAGGACGGTGGCGGCGTTTTGGGGCCGCTTGAGATAACTCGCTTCGGAGGGCGCGTCTTGGTTGCTGTCGACAATATCCGTGATTTTCCGGTGCCAGATGAGTTGCCACTGTTCGGGGTGAAATTTCAGGGGGTGTTAAACGAGGGGCGAATTCGTTTGGACTATGACGAGGCTAGTGGACTTGTAGGCAGCGAAGGTGATTTTGAGCTAAAGGGCAGTGGTTTAAGGGCTGTAGCCCCGGTTTTAAGGAGCAAGACTCAGGGAAATGTTGCCTTGTCAGATGTGAACTTGGGTGGGCTGATTTTGGAAGTTCATCTGGGTAAACGCCAGAATATGATTGGGTTTAAATCAGACCGGCGATCTCCGTTGGCAGATGAGACGATAATCCATCTGGCCAGGGCAGAGTTGGACGGTACAGACGTCAAGATCTTGATTGAGGGGCAGTCGACCATTCGATTGGCACAAGGTAGGTCACTTGCTGAAAGCATGATGAACATTGAGGCTGCATTTAGTCTGGCTGATGTGTTTTTGGATCGCAAAGTAACAGTTAATGAAGAGGTCAGGACTCCCAACTCGTTCCTGCGGACTCTCTTGTCAATGGATCCAAAGTGGAAGAATGCAAAGTCCGGTAATTATTGGGGGATTGTTTGCTCTGGGATGCTTTCTAGCCCCAGTTGTAATCCCAAAAAACCGGCCATTCGAGGGGGCGATTTTAAGGCTCCTGTAGAGCAAGAGGTGAAAACGCCCGAGGTTGAGGAGGAGAGCGAGCAGCCAGTTCAGGCTAGGTCTGCTGCTAGGGCGCGTCCAGATAGACCGGAACGTGCCCAACCAGTTCCTAGAGAAGGGCAGCCGGTGCAGCCTGCTGTAACTCCAGGCCCAGCTCCGCTGGTTCCAAATCCAAACTATACTCCTCCGCCAAGGCGTGAGGCGCCGGCTGCTCAGGTGGAGCCGGTTGTGGATCCTGTAGTTGTGCCTGAGCCTCCGGCGGCCCCAGAACCGGCGGTTCAAGAGGAGGAGCCTTCAGGGCTGAGGCCGATGGTTATTGGGCGAGCTAGGTTTAGGGCGCCTACACAGGAAGAGCCGGCACAGGAGGCGCCACAGGAGCAAGTAGGTAACGAGACTGGCGAGGAGTAATGTTGAAACGAATTGTTATTGCTGCAGTTTTGGCCCTGTTTTCTAGTCAAGTTTTTGCCAAGGGGGTGGCTGAAGAGGCATTTCCCAAGTTTAAGTGGATTGATGCAAACGCCTATCAGGCTGATGGTTCTCGTTTTGGGTATGTGGCGTCAAGTTTCACGGTTGTTGGCAAACCTTGTCACAAGCTGCCTAAAAAAGACGTCTGTTACGTGGCAAACAATGACCTGGATTTCACGTTAATTGGGCGCTACAAAAGCGATTCAATGAAGGATCCGGTAAATATCCTTTATTCTCCCGGTGCTAGCATGGACCCGACGTTTCGCATAACGGATGCAAAAAACAACGTTATTTGGGAGCACTTTGTTGAAGAGCTAGCGATTGATGGGCGCGGGGTGATTTACACTTCTGGCAATATTAATCACATGTTCAATATGCGGGGAAAGTTCAAGCTTGCAGATGGGAAGGTGACCGAGGTTAAACAACCGTTTTTGTACGTTGGGGTGTTAGGCAAGATGCTTAAGCCTGCGAAACTATACAGTGCCAAGACGGGTGGGGATGTAGTTGCTTCCTTACCCGTTGGATATGAAGTAGAAGTATTACTGGCTGAAGATTATCAGAAATTTGGTAACGATGTCGTTCAACCAAGAGCCTTTTTAGTGAGAACAAAGTTTGGCCTTGTCGGATGGTTAATCTTGTCAGAGGCAGACGCCACCCACTTCGACCCAATCATCAAGGGCCTTGGATACATGGGGGATTGAACCCCCTGTCCCCTCCCCTGCCTTCCCAAGCGTGCTATCAAATCAGCGACTTGGCCTCAAGCTCATCCTTGCTTATTAATACTGGTCCTGCGTCTAGGGTTCTGATCCAGTAGAGGTCGGGGGGCAGCGCGTTGAACTTTGATAGTGTGGGGGGAGGTTCGTTGAAGGCTACTTTTAGCATGTAGTATGGGAAGTTTGCTCCAGCGGCGGAATAAAAATGGTGGGTGGTTCCAAACCGACCTGCATTGATTTCGGTTGGTAGGATCTGGCCGTCTGCGGCCCCTTTGAAGTCGACAA
>DUVQ01000118.1 GCA_012840965.1 Oligoflexales bacterium
CGTATCCGCTTTACCAGAGATTCCAGGCAATCGATGGCTGCACTACGTGAAGACGCTGAAGACCCTAGGAACGCTGGACGAAAATGGCAGCTTGATAGCAGATGCCTTTCAGCAATTGTCCAACTCAGAGCAGTACCTAAAGGATGGACTTTCGTTCTCTGACAACTTGATTCCTGAATTACCCGCTGATACCGCCGAGGTTGTGCGCTCCATCACAAGAACGAGACTAGAGCAACTAGCGGACCGAGTAATGACGATAGAAACCAAGCTCGCTTTGCTACGAAGAGCAGCCTCTCTTTATCCGAAAGACAAGGCTCTTGCTGCGAGGATTCTTTGGATTGAACACGGCGGAATGGCAACAATCATTCTGCTTGTAGGTTGTGCTATCCTTCTGTTCGTAATGATAACCACTCTTCTGACATATCAACAATGATCATCCTTCTCAAGTAACCACAGCCTCAACCTACAAGGCGGTCGGGGCGCAAGGCTATATTTGCCCATCAGCCTTCAGCCCATTTAGAAGTTCTTCGTATGTGATCACCGGTTCGGCCAGACGCTGCCAGAGAACGAACTAGAACTTGCGGCATATAACTACAATGACTGATTCCCCATGTGCGACAGCGGCTTGCCTCCATCATTTCGCAGGGGCAGATTGTTTACCGCTACGGGCTACAAAGCATCTCGGCATTTTACCGTGAATGAACCGCCGATGCTGGATGCTAGGTCATTCGTGGCTAGGGACGCGGCGCAGGCTGCGTCGCCTTCTAGGTGTGCGCGAAGGAAGGCTGTGGAGTAGGCGCGGACCGCTTGGTGTAGGAGGTGGAGGTCGTAGCCAGCCTCGTCCATCATGTCTGTGTACCCAAGGTGGCCAGCGCCGGTAAATACCACAATGCATGCTGGGCCCTTCTCGGCCTCGTAGCACTTCCAGCCGTCCAGTTGCACGTCACAGTAGGGGTCCTGGTCACCGACCATCTGAAGGTAGGGAATCGTGATACCCGAGGCACCCTTGCAGTCCGGTACGGCCATCTGGTGGCCAGCATCGTTGGCGAACGTCAGCGCGGCCTTTACACGGGAATCAGGCACAGCCTCGATCTGTTCCTGGACGTCCGTCACCGCGCAGTACCACTTGTCGTACCCTTCGCCCTGGTCGCACTTCTGCCTCACTGATTCAAAGTTGTACTCCAGCCCGGCCAGGGCCATGGCCGCGTGCCCGCCCCACGAGTGGCCCGCAACCGCCAGCCGGTCGGCGTCGCCCAGGCCAGCGAACTCCCCTTCGGCAGCCGCGAACAGCGCGGTGAAATGGTCGATCACAAACCTAAGGTCCAGTTCCCGCGTCAGCGTCATGTACAGGTCCTCTGGCTCACTCTCGCCCAACCCCACGTTACCGGTGTGGTCGGGCGCCACCACCACATACCCGTGTGACACGAGGTACTCGTACAGGTACTTGTGCCCCTCTTTGAAGCTGCCGCTGCCGTGCGAGAACACGACGACCGGGTAAGGCGCACCTGATAATAGGTCGAGGGCGGCGTCCTTCGTGCCGCACACCGTCGGGGCCATGTAGCGCTCCAAGAAGTCCATGTCCTGGTACGTCGCATCACACGCCGCGCCGTCCAGTGTCCCGGTCGCTGGATAGTACACCGCCGTCGGCAAAGTCCGGTCGGCCCGCGACGCATCTACAAGATCCAGCAGCTTCACGCCCACAGCGTGCGTCCCCCAAGCGCCGGCGTCACACGTCACATCATCCGGAACCGCATCATCCGGAGCTATGTCATCTTGCGCAACCTCATCCGGTGCCACTTCATCTGGCACCCCATCATCCTGAGCTATCTCATCCTGCGTCACACCATCCGGCATAACATCGTCTGATTGCTCATCCCCACCACATCCAGCCAACAGAGCACCAAACATGAAAGGCACAACAAGCCGGACGGCTGATTTTGAAAGCACTGACAACTCTGAAGCAACTCTATGCAGATTCATATATCCCCCATATGAAGCCAGTAACGCTAAGGCTAGTAAGTTTAACCCATTTAACAGACTAAACAATCGCAACAAACGGTCTTTGGCTGGAGGACCTGGGATCAATGTGCATTTTTGGGATTGCACACCGCTGTCATAGATGCTAGATTGCCTGCAACTCGAACAAGGTGGTCATCATGTCCGCTCAAGTCATAGGGTCCGTCAAATCAGGCTCTGGAAAAACCTACCAGGTTAAATGGGATTCTTCGTCACGTGAGGTTTACGTAACGTACGCCGGCTCGACATACTGCGGCAAGGCCAGTTCCGCAGGCGAAGCAATGCGCATGGCAGAAGCTTACGTGTATAACAAGTGACCTCAAGCACAGAAACTAAATTCTCTCAGTTCCAGGCTAACAGTGGGTGACGATGGCAACGCGTGTTTATAGGGGGGCTTCTGGTTGTGGCGTTCCGATGCTGACCATTGAGGCAGGGCTGGTGTTTGAGGGGCCTTCTACCGCCTCGGTGCAAATCATGTGCGCTAGCGGTGACCAATTGTACAATGGAACTTCCACGTGGGGATTTCCTATTGCCTGTATTGAGGGTGACGCTATATTTAAGGGCGCTTCATCTTGGGGCGTTCCCGTGGCTTGTTTGTCAGGGCGACGTCTGTTCAAGGGCCCTTCGGCAGTTGGCGTTCCCGTTGCAACCATTGACGGCCCCGATGTCGAACACGCAGCCATGGCCGCTGCAGCGTATTTGTTGTTTTAAAATCGGGACCGATGTCTGAACACAAACATTTACATTCAGGCATGACCGCCTTACCATGACGGGCGACGTTGGGGTCTGCTATTTGGGAGCTTCGCTAGGTAAATCAACATGTTACTAATATTCGACATTGGCAACACAAACGTTAAGGTTGCCGTATTTGAGTCAGGCACTTTGGTGCAGTTATGGCGCATCAGTTCCGACATAAACCGCACTGGCGACGAGTACTTTGCGCTTATCAATACCCTGTTTAAAGATTACAACTTGGATGTTAAACGCATCGAAAACGCTGTGATAAGCGCGGTGGTACCCCAGCTTATAAGCGCTTTTGTGATTGTAACACGGCGATTTTTAAACAAAGATCCGCTTGTAATAGGGCCCGATATTTACCATAAACTGCCGGTGACCATACCTCCTAGTGCCGTGCATGAAATAGGCACAGATTTGCTTTGTAATGCTGTGCAAGCATGGGAAACTTATCACCAACCAAGCATTGTCGTGGATTTTGGGACTGCCCTTTCATTTGTAGCTGTGGGCAATAAAGGCAACATTTTGGGCGTGGCCATAGCTCCTGGTATTGGTACCGCTTTTAAAGCGCTGTTTAGCAATACCGCTCAACTGCCGTCGGTGCCGCTGGAAATCCCATCATCAAGTCTGGGTATTGACACCACAATGGCCATTCAAAGCGGCATCATGTTTGGCTATAAAGGGCTAATCGAAAGCGTTGTAAACCAGATGAAAGCGGACATGTACAAACAGGCAAGCATCAAGCCTGAGAATATCATCACCATCGCCACAGGCGGTCTTAGTAGCGTGCTGACGCCAATAACGAATGTATTCGACAAGTTTGATAAACAGCACACCCTCAATGGATTACTTACCGTGGCAAAATATGCCCTAAAATAGGCCGTTGGTTGTTGTAAGCCTGTCTGTGATTTGCCTGAAGAAGTCTGAACTCCAAATATCCAGCACGGAGGGGTCGTTTATAAACGGCTCAACATCCCGTTTGGCCTGCACAAAATCAATGCTGTCAAAGCGTTCAGCAAGCATCTTTTTTATGTCATCTAATGAACACTCTGCGTCTTTGGAAATGTACTTGGAGTCAATTAGTCGTGCCCTAAGGTGCCTTTGATTAACTGCCACGCCTCTTGAAAGGTAAAAAACATAATCGTAGAGGTCCCTGCCCTTGACGCGGCTTTGCCATGCACGACAGATGACGGCATGGATTTTACCGGCAAATAGGGAAGGCATATCGTACATTTTGACCTCATAAGGAACCGGTAACAGCTGATATTTATGCTCAAATTGGGCAAAGGCAGGTGGACTGATATCAATTTCAAACTTTATGCTTATGACCTCACTCTTGGGCACGCTTCCAGCAACTTTTTCATCGGCATAGAACAGCAAGAGATGCTCTTTTGTGTTTCCTTTTAGAAAGGCTGAACGAATCGTGCTTTCCTTGGTTTTTCGTTTCTCCTGAATCTCCACATTCAAACCAAAGGACTTCACTTCCTTGGCTAACACAGGGAAATAGGAAGCCAAGTCAAACCCTAAATCCTGAGTTTCAAGCGAAAAATCCAAATCTTTTGAGAAGCGGTCAAGACCATGAAAGATTCGAAGCGCGGTCCCGCCGTAGAATGCCGCCTTTTTAAAGAAACCGGCACGAGACAATCCACACAGCAGAATCTCCTGCATAATCTCCTTCATGGCGTTTTTTCTGTCGTGGATATTTTCTACCCGGTAGTTTTTTAGCATCGCTTCAATGATTGCGCTCATATCTCAGCCTCCTCAAGAGTGAGCAGAGTTTCTTGATGTTGGTTGTGCGATATGCTGGGCTGTACTTGCAAACCTTGTCTGCGTCCAGCTCTTTTAGGGCATCTTCGTCAATCCTTAAATCTTCAGTCAGGAGCAGCATTAGCTCCTTTATGTTCGGTACGGGAGAAATCTTGTAAAGCTGGTCACACAGCGCCTTTTCCGGCTCGGCGATTCGATAGAAGTAGTCACCCTCCTGAACTAGCCTGATACCCAATGGAAAAGCTTTGGACGGGACATCCTGATAGGTGAATGTCCCAAAGGCCGTTTGATACTTCTTTCTCTTTTTCTTTTCAAAGGTTGCACTGGTCACGGTGTATACGGCCTCGGGGATAAGTCCGTATTGGCCCAAGGCAAATTCAAAAGAGATGTACGACGGCCCATAAATGCTGCCTGCAAGTAGGTAGGGCGCCACATGTGGGTCGGTCTCGTAGAGCCCCTTTGTAATCGGAAAGCACTCGCCGCGCTTTACCATGCGCGAGAGCTTTGACTTCGGAGAGCCATAATCGCCTAATTCTTCCAAGAGCATTGCTGTGGTTTTAATCATATTTTCACCTCGCAGTCGTATTATATGCAACTATCAGGTGAAAATATAGCAATTTTGAACAAATTTACCTGTGATGCTGTCGCTTACCGTCCGTGAGTTGGCGCTGAGTGACCGGGGGCCAACGATGGACGCGATTTATCTGACTGGCCCTGGCCCAACGATGGGCGGCCCCATCCATGTGCTTAGCCGCGATGGGCGGCATTTATCGTTGACCGTAAGTTTTTGTGGTTGTACCCTCCTAGCAAGACGGGCGCGATTATCGAGCAATAGGAGTGCACAAGTGAAGAAGGTTATCTTGATGGTTTTCATCACCGCGATTGCGGCATCTGCGTGCTCGAAGGTCGGAGTGGTCGTGCCGGTTACAAAGCCGGCGGAGATCAATCTGAGAGGAAAGAACGAGATCATTGTAAGCGACCTCACCCCTGCGAATCCGTGGGACCCAAACCTGATTCGCGGAGGTCAGATCCTGGCGGACATGGTTCGCGAGAATCTGGCAGGCTCAAATTTCAAGATTATTGATCGTAACCATCTTGGCAGAATCATGACGGAACTGCAGCTTGCGACAAGCGACCTGGCCAGCCCTGAAGGACAGCTTAAACTTGGCAGGCTTATGACTGGTTCAGTTATGGTGACTGGACGCATGGACAATTATGAAGCCGGCAGTGAGGTGACTGGGGAAAGGCAAAAGTGCAAACGATACGAGGACGGCGAGGAGATCGTTTACCGATGCGTTGTGTACACGCGAAATGCATATTCGACCGTTAGAGCCAGTTTCAGCGTTATCGACATCGAGTCCAGTCAGAACCTGAAGACCAAGATGCTGGCCTGCGAGAACACGGCCTGGACCCAGGCAACCGATGCCGAGCCAGCTCATATTGACCTTGAGGCCCTGATTCAATAATGTGCGCTGCAAGTTGCTGATGATTTTACAAAAGTTGTCGCGCCATGGACCCAGTATGAGAGGGCTTATTTCCAAAAGGACGGCTCACTGCCAACTCTCGAAATCGGAATTAAATACGCTCAGGCCGGCGAATGGGACTTAGCCATCGTCAATTTCCAGCGGGCAATTGATGCCGCGGCCTCAAATCCCAAGATCAAAGTCAAGGCGGCCGGCAAGGCTTACTGGAACTTGGGCCTAGCATTTGAGTTCACTGGCAGATTCGACGAGGCGGCCGAGTATGTAAAGAAGGCCTACGAGCTAAGCAACGACGGCGATTATCTGAATGAATTGGACCGGATCAGGAGGATGAAGGCGGATTCTGCAAGGCTTCGGGAGCAGCTACGTGATGCCGAGTCGGCACAAGGCTACGAGTAATCTTCGACCCGTGCGATAATCCTGAATCGGTGAAGCCGGCAAGTTGATCCAACTTCTGTATTGGAGGTGCGCCCCGTTATGAACACCAGCGTTTTAAGACAGACGCCCTTTTCACACCGCATGGCCCCGATGCATTGCCGGATTCTATTGACGCTGCTTGTTGTTTCCGTCAGCGCCTGTGCGGGACAACGCCAGATTATAGTGCGCGAACCATCGTCCCGTATCCCCCCAACTTGGCTCACGACGCCTCCGCTCAGTGAAGAATTCGTATACGCCGTTGGGTCTGCAACTGGTGCCGAGTCCTTGCAAGCGGGCCGGGATATCGCTCGAAGCAACGCGGCTAACCAGCTGGCGTCCTTCGTCGGTGTCGACATAGTCAGCGGTATCGGCATAACGACCAAGCATGACGACAGATTCGGTTCCAACACGACCGTTAGTACTCAGTCCCAGACCCGTACTGCAGCTAGGCTTGTCGAGGTCGATGTGGTCGACGAGTACCACGTCAAGACGACTCGCGAAGCAGGGCGAATTCACCAGGAGCGCTTCGATGTCAGCCTTTTGTGTCGGTACCGAAAGTCAAGCGCGGCAAAAGAACGCGAAAGGATGGACCAGGAAAACAGGCAACTGGCAAGCGATGCCCTGAACCTGTTTGTTGATGCGACCAACAGTTCAGAAACGGCGCAAGATCTGGCCTTGCTGATGAAGCTGACTGAGGCACGAACAATGCTAGACCAACTGCCTGACTCGACGCCGTTACCATCTGACACCCAATTTGGGGCTGGCATCGACGCTGGATCCCTAAAAAGGGAAGTAGCACGCGAGCTGAGCATTGTCGAGACGCGCCATCGAACGCTGGATATCCATTTCGAGGACACCAGCCTAGACCCAAATCAAAGACAACTTTTCGTGCGTGAGCTTGGAAAGACTCTGACCACGAAAGACATCGGGATCGGCGAAAATGGCAGGTTCTTGCTAGTGGTTGGGAATCTGGAATTCACTGTTGGAGGAATTGTCCTTTCGAAACAAGCAGTATCCCTTGCCTACACATACGAGATTCGCGACAAATGGAACAATGACAGGGTGAGCAGCAGTGGTTCAGGCATCACAAAGGGATTTGGAAACGACGCCACCGAAGCAGCAGACGAAGCAGTACGCGCCGTGGCAAAACAGATCGCTTCGGAGACGATCAAAAATCAATAGGTGCCTAACATTTACTCGCCTAAAGAAATAATATCGGTTTTATAAAAATGTGGATTTACGGAATGTCTGGGTTTCGGTTAACCAATAATAAATTTTGCCGTTTTGGCTTGTCGTACGTTAAGAGTTATGCCCATTGCCCGAAGGACATTAAAAACAGTTGCGAATGAAGGGTTTCCTTTTTCTGACAATGAGGTGTAAAGAGCTTCACGACTTACAC
>DUVQ01000119.1 GCA_012840965.1 Oligoflexales bacterium
CAATGATCATGACCACGTCAGTTTTGGGGAATTCTTCGTTAGATTCCTCAAGTTCTAGCAGCTTTTCATAGTCGACCTCGGCTTCCGCCAACAGCACGTTCATGTGACCAGGCATTCTTCCGGCGACCGGGTGAACTGCGAAAACGACGTTTTTGCCTTGCTCTTCCAGGAAATTGGTCAGCTTGACCACTTCAAACTGAGCTTGGGCCAACGCCATTCCATAGCCTGGTACCACGACAACACGCTCAGCCTTTTTCAGGGCTTCAACTGCTGCTGGGATACCAGTCTTTGGTTTTTCCTGGGCTTCAGTCTTTGGCAACGCCGCCTTGGGAGTGCTTGAGGTAACCTTGATCACAGTACCACCAACACCACCAAGTATGATGTTCATCAGCGAACGGTTCATTGCCTTGGACATAATCCTGGTAAGCACGGTGCCGGAGGCTCCAACCAAGGAACCGACCACGATGAGCAAATGGTTTTTCAAGACAAAACCGGTCATCGCCGCTGCCAAACCAGAAAACGCGTTTAGCAGTGAGATGACCACTGGCATGTCGGCTCCACCAATTGGCAGAACCATCAGAACGCCAAGCAGAAGTGACAACGCCCCAACAATCCAGAACGCGATAATGACTGGGATCGGTGGTTCGAGATAGAAACAAGCCAAGCCACCAAGGACCACAATAATCAGCGCGGAAAGCAGGTTTATTGCATGGCGACCTTTTAACATAATCGGACGCCCTGAAATCCAGCCCTGCAGTTTCATGAAGGCTACGACCGAGCCTGAAAGGGTGACAGCGCCTATGAGGACAGACAGAATCGTGGTGATTGCTTCGTCTACCCCCATTATGGTTATCTTATCTGCACCCACCATTACAGTGTCGGTCAGCGTTGATAGGGTGGCTTCGGTGTTCGCGTTTGCTAACTCACCTAACTTTTCGGCCGATTTCTCATGAAGATTTGACAGGGCCACCAGCATTGAGGCACCACCACCAGCTCCGTTAAACAGCGCAACCATCTGGGGCATTGCTGTCATCTTCACTTTGAAAGCGCCAAAAAGCCCGATTACTGACCCAATCAATACACCAGCGATGATTAGCCAAGGTTCAAAAACCTTGAACTCCGTGAGGGCCAGTAGCACTGCGATAAACATCGCAATTGCGGAAAGCCTGTTACCATTTCTGGCCGTAGGTACGCGGTTTTGCATCACCAAACCGATGATGAACAAGACTACTGCCAGCGCATTACCACCGTAAATAAGCCACTTGGGAAGTTCACTCATTTTGCTTCTCCTTCCCGGCCTTACCAGGTGTTTTGAACATCTTCATCATACGGTCAGTAACCGCATAACCGCCCATCACGTTGATGGTTGCCATAATCACCGCCAAAAAGCCCAGGATGCTTTTTGCATCTGGGGTGCAGTACTGGGCCGCCACCAGCGACCCAACGATGGTGATGCCAGAGATGGCATTAGTCATCGACATCAACGGGGTGTGTAGTAGTGGTGGCACTCGTCCGATCAGAAAGACTCCGATGACCAGTGCCACTATGAAAATTAACAGCATGATCCAGAAATTCCACGCTGCTGCTGGTCCTTCAAATAGGGGAAATAACATAACTAAACCTCTCCCATCGCCTCCAAGGCGGGTTTGAAGTGAATCTTGCGGTCCATGGTGACCAGAGAGTTTTTCACGATTTCATCGTCGAAATCTGGGGTTGGGCCCTTCTTGAACAGGTTGTCCAGGAAGTAGACCATGTTGTTTGCATACAGCCAAGTCGAGTGTACTGCCAAGCGTCCAGGAATGTTCTGGATGGCGCTTATGGTGACACCGTGGGCTACAATTTCCTTGCCTGGCTGTGAAATGGCACAGTTTCCGCCCTGGTCGATTGACACGTCAACGATGACTGAGCCGTTCTTCATGGTCTTGACCATGTCCTCAGTGATCAGGATTGGAGCCAAAGAGCCTGGAACAAGGGCGCTTAGAATGATGACATCGGCCTTTTCAACAAAGGGAGCCAATGCCTCGCGTTCCTTGAGTAGCCACTCTTTTGGCAGCGTCTTGGCATAACCACCGGGGGCGATCGCCAGCTCTTCTGGGACATCAAAACCGTCGACTTTAGCGCCCAAGCTGCCTGCTTCCTGCTTTGCGTTCGGGCGAATATCCCAGCCTCTGACGATGGCGCCAAGGCGCTTGGCAGTAGCTACGGCCTGAAGACCAACAACACCGGTTCCAATAACCAAAACTTCGGCTGGCTTAATGGCGCCGATAGCGGTTCCGACCATTGGCAGGAACTTTGGCAGCAGTGTGGCCGCTTGCAACACGGAACGATAACCGGTGCAGGTGCTCATTGAGGTCAGCGCGTCCATTCTTTGGGCGCGTGTGATACGCGGAATGCCGTCCATGGTGAAGGACGTGATGTTGCGATCCCTCATTTTACGAACCATGTCGTGGCTTTCAGGCGCAGCTGGGTGCAAGAAGGTGATCAGGTAGGCACCCTCTCTCATCATGTCCACTTCGTGGATGCCAAATTGTTCGTTTTGAACTGGCTGCTTTACCTTAAGAATAATGTCGGCTTGCTTATATAGCTCGCGGGGATCTGCCATGATCTTTGCGCCAGCGGCAGCGTATTCTTCATCAGTCGAGAAACTGCCAATACCAGCACCAGCTTCAACCAGAACCTCATACCCCTTCTCGATGTACTTCTTTACCGTTTCGGGGTTTGCTGCGACTCGCCTTTCACCAGTCATGATCTCTTTTGGGATACCTATTTTCATGGACGCCTCCTTTTGTCCTCGTCATACGAGGAACCTCTTACTTAGATGGCAGCACGTGAACTGCGAAATCGTCCAAGCCGGGACGAAATCGCGAAAGAGCTGCTGCCAGACTTCCAAAATTATCGAACCTCCACTCCCCGAGCCACGGGGAGCCAGTTCCAAAATCGGGGTTTGTTGGTTGGCCCAACAAGTGTTGCCCTATGCAGTTTGGGGCTACATATAAAGACTGCGAAGAACTTGACGGAAAAACCTTCGAGCGGGTCAGTAGTTCATCAATGGCGGTTTCAACCTTCATGCTAGCGCTGGCGTTTAGATGCCATTCATGTGGGGCCGCCCCTTCAGTGGATACTCCTTCAGTTCCGTCGAGGCTGATTACTACTGCGATGCGACTGGCCCAGACTAGCAAGACCGAAGAAGCCACGAATTTGCTATGGTCTGCTTCGATGTGATGCGACCTAGTTGCGATAGCCAGCACTGGCGTGGCCGCTACAAGCGTCAGGATTTCCTCGTCATAAGTCTTCTGTGGGGCGCTGTTGCTTTGCCTGAATAAGGGCAGATGAATCAACCCGTTACTGCCTTTTGCAAAGCCGTTGTCTTTTGATGCTGGCCTTTCGTACCAGCTTTTGCTGTTGCCTGGTGGAATTTCTACAGGGATGGGTTCCCAGGCTGAAACAGGAAAGTCACAGCGCAAAAGCTCGTTGAATTCACAATGGAATTCCTGTTCGCCCATGGTGATTGTGGCAATCAGTGGGTGCGCAGTATTTAGAACAATACGATCCAAACTCAACGGCTCCAGGGCCAAGGGCAGATGCCTTTGACCAAGTCATAAAACACTGAATGTTAGTTTTGTCTTTAATTATGGGTAAGTAAATCAGGAGTGTCCTGATTGGAGAGTGATAAAAGGATGAGTCAAGCTAATCCAATTGTCTGTTTTGGCGTAATCCAAAGGAGTAGTGAAAAGGGTGCTAACTTGCGGTTTAGAGCTGCTGGTTATTGACAAAGTCATGTTGATGCTACGACACTAGCCCGGCCTGTGAGAACCTTGGGAGGCGTATTTATGTTGCCCTATGTGTTTTTGGGAGAATGGATAAGCCCTAAATTAGCTTGGTTAAAGATCGGATCCTACGGGGTTAACATGGCCCTGGGCTTTTTGACCGGCCTGTGGTTGTTGGGCCGAGAGTTAAGGAGACGGAATATCCCTGCTGTGTACGCCGAGACGGTGATTTTTTTGGCGATCATTGGTGGGGTAATTGGCGCAAAGTTGGCGTACGTGCTGACTGAGGCGGAGCATTTTTCCTGGACCGAGCTGATTTCTGGTAGTGGGCTTACCTGGCATGGTGGGCTGATTTTGGCGGCTGGTATGGTGATTGGGTGGTTTATCTACAAAAAGCTGCCTATTCCTGTGATGCTGGACGCTGTTGCTCCGATGCTTGCTTCCGGTTATGCATTTGGGCGAGTTGGGTGTCAGATTAGTGGTGATGGATGCTATGGGCTTCCTTGTTCACCGGATGCTTTTGACAAGATTTTTTGCATGGCGTACCCGAATGGTATTGTGCCGACGAACATTGAGGTGCATCCGACCCCTTTGTATGAGGCGTTTGTGAACTTTGTGCTTTTTGGGGTCCTATTGAAGATTAGGGGCAAGTTTAAAAACCCTGGGATCTTGTTTTCGATTTATTTGATTGTTTCTGGTTTTGCGCGGTTTTTTGTGGAGTTTATTCGCCGAGCTGATGGTCGTCCGGATCGATTCCTGGGTTTGCGGGACGCGCATTTGATAGCCCTGGGTCAGGTAGTTTTGGGGCTGCTGCTGGTGTGGATATTTACCAAGTTTCGTAGTTCTAAAATCCCTGATTACGGGATAATGCCAGCGACTCCCGAGCCTGTTCCTGCAAAGGTACAACGGAAAAGGAAGAAGTAGCCCCGTCCCTGTTCCGGATCCTGCCCCTACAACAGATCCTGCTAATCAGCACGATCGGGTCCCGGCAACTCCCGATAGCGCCCTCCAGGATTGCCCCCGGACCATGTTGCAGGGTGCACTCTCGACCTCTTTTTAGCTCCAAATCCAGCAGATCAGTACCTTCCGGCCCCCGGCCCAGTCCCCGCTACTTTGCCTTGATCTCCAGCACATTTCCTGCCGAGTAGGCCACAAATTCTGGGGCGTACATGGGTTGGATTGTGGCTGGGGCTAGCTGCCATGTGCCTGCTGTGGTGGCTCGTACCCGGTATTTTAGGGGGTATTCGCCAACTGGGAGGTTTTCAAAGAAGAAGTTGGTGCCGTTGTCACGGATTTCTTGGTACCAGGCGATTCCTAGGTTCCAGTGGTACTTGGAGCGTTGGTCAACTGGTTCAAAGCCGGCTCCTCTTGGGTCTCTGACATGCACGTACTCCATGGCGTGTTTGGATCTGATTGACAGGTGAACCTCGATTTCATCGCCAATTTCAA
The DNA here is from genome assembly GCA_012840965.1 of Oligoflexales bacterium. Lineage (GTDB taxonomy): Bacteria > Myxococcota_A > UBA9042 > DTJE01 > DTJE01 > DUVQ01. The sequence goes on from DUVQ01000119.1 coordinate 5,217, forward strand.
GCTTATCCTTGTCCTTTAGTGGGATCAAAGTCATGTGGTCCCCGTCGACGGTTCGTTTGAAGTAGCTCCTGGTCACTTCCAGGAAATCGCCCCTGGCCTCCTTTGGTAGCTTTTTGGTTGAAAAATGCCATGTGGCCGAGGCGAATGCGTGACCTTTGCCTTCCTTTGAAACGGTAATCGTCGAGGTTGTCTTGGGGTCAATCTTTTCACCAGGGATGACAAGCTGGTTGTTTTTACCTGTGTATTCAGTAGGCTCAAAGACAAACTGCTGACCAAACTCACCTGCCTTGACGTCGATTACCTCGCGGCTTGCAATGCCCCCTGTTTGTTTTAGATAGTGTGCCAACGAATAGATGACCTCAGCCGTTGCTCTGGTGGATTTCCAGTGGTTTAGCTTTTTGTTTAAGAACAGCCAAAGGACTAACCCATCAAGTTTTTCGTTCTTTGGTTCAAGCTCCAGCAAAGTGCGCAAGGCAAACGCATGGCTTTCAATGGTGTCGTTGTACCACAGCCAAGAACGATCTTCAGGCGCCCAGAATGTGCCTTGGTCCTGCACTGTTTTTGCCGAATCCATGACGCTGTCCCACACCAGTTTTGCGTCGTCTTGGCGCCCAGCCCTATTAAGCGTCAACGCCAGCAAGCCCTTGATGTAGGGAGAATGTTTCTTCCAGTGTTTAAATGAGTAATTCAGCATTGTTTTGCGTGTCTCACTATCAAACACATGCTTTGTCCAGGAGTCATCTGGGAAGTTTGATATGACATAACCAAGCAGAGTAATGAAATGCCAGCAGCAATCATGCTTGATCATTAAGGGTACGATTTCGTCCAGGTAGTAACGGTTTAAATACTGCCAGGCCTTTTGAACCATCGGTTTTGGAACCTCTACGCCAAATTCCATGGCCTTGCTAAATGAATACAAGACATAAAGGGTGATAAATGGCGATGCAGGGCCACCCGGGAACCATGGGAATCCACCTGAACTAAGCTGAGCCTTCTGAAGCTTTGCCAAGGCCGCAGTACGTTGTGCCAAAGCAATCGTTGGATCCAGCACGTTAATCAGGTCCCAATCCAATCCATCTTCACCTCTGGCCTCACGCAGCCAAGGCGTCTCCTCCAGTGCCATCCTGCGATTTGGATCGTCGTTGTCCCAGGATTCAAAGCGCGTCTTGCGTTCTCCTAGTTTTTTGGCCATCTCGGCTACAGCAGGAAAGTCCTTGTAAAGTGACGTCAAAATCCCAGTCGACACAAAGCGGTTCAGAATGTTATCCACGCACTCGTATGGGTGGTTTACCAAGTAAGGTAGAGCGCTTAAGACCTGGAAAAACAGCTGACTATCAACTGTTACAACCATCTGTTCGTTGATCAAGGTCGAATCGTCGTTTTTCACCAGGTCTTCAAACTTCATGGTGCGCTGGTCGTTGTCCTTTAATGTCACAAAGCGCGACTGAGCCAGATGGATTCTGCCCGGCAGAACAGGAATGGGGCGCAGTTCACCGTCTGAAAAGTCACCCGACGTTGCCACGGCTTTAAACGCCACCGTTCCAACCCTGTCTGGGACAACAATTGGGAACATCAGCGTGGTAGAACCTTGGGCCTTGGCCTCAAACTTACGCTTCTTTTTGTCCAGTCCAAACTCAGACGCCAAGGAAGCCTCAGTTTCAGGATCAAGCAGGTCCAGTGAAACCTCGCCCTTAAGGTCGTGATCCGAGGTGTTGTTTACGACGACTTTCAGCTCAGCAGTGTCACCTTCACGCAAAAAGCGCGGCAGATAAGGCCTGACCATCAGGTCTTTTACAGACTGGGCCTGCTCTTTTAAGGACCCCGACATTAAATTCTTGGTGATAGCATGAACCCATAGATTCCAAGATGTTACCGAGTCAGGCACTGTGAACTCGAAGGTCGCGTTTCCTTCTTTGTCAGTAATCAGGTGGGGCTCCCAGAAGGCGGTCTCACTAAAGTCGGTCCTGAGGCTGACTTCTTCTTGGGCCTGAGCTGGAGCTTCTGCATTAGCTTCGTCCGCCTCTCCAAGATCTTCCTCCATGGCGACGCCTTTAGCCATGACTTGCATATCCTCTGGTGGAGCCATTGCCGCTGGAGCCGCTGGCGCTGATTCCCTGACGGCTGACCGTCTTACAAGGCCGCCAGCTCCTGAAAACCTAGTCGCCCTAAAAGCGGAAATAATGAGCCTTCTGTTCCCTGGTCCCCCGATACCAAAAGAATCAAACATGACTAGTGCATCAGGTGTATACCCAAAGTAATAGGCTGGTCGTTCAAACCCATCACTTTCAAGCCATAGAATGATTGTCTCACCCAAACTAAAGGATGTCGTTGGAGCCTTGGTTTTATCGATGTAAACCCCGATTGGGTCTGGTGGTCGATGAGTCTCGAAAATATCGAGACTGCGGTCATACATGTAAGCCAGAACTTCTGCGGCAGATATTGGTGCCTGTTTTAAGCTTGCGTCAGTTACCTTTACAGACCATTTTTCGACCGCCTTTGGCCTCATCAAATCTCTAAAAGCAGTCATGTGAAGCTTCAGCTGCTTGTTATCCCAAGGCACGAAGACTGAAATATCCCGTTGCATTACTTGATGGTCTGACAACGCCGATACTCGAACAACAAAGCCCCCTCTGTCTTTTTCAGCAATTGGAAATGAAATCACTTGTGGTTGCTTTTTAAGGGTCACAACTTGACTGGATTGAAGCTTGTTGTTGCTGTAAACGTCGATAGTTACGCTCTGATTGTCGATGCCAGAATCAATCAAAAGTCGTGCAGTGTCACCGACTTTCACAGTCGATTTATCAACCATCGCAACAAAGGGTAAAGGCAACTTTTTCCCGCTGACGATAAAGTCTTTGCTGGTCTTGAACTTACCACCAAAGGCGTCGACTGTTGAATACTTGATTCGCCAGGCCCCAGCCTTTAAAGTGGGCATGTCGATTGAGGCAAGGCCACTTTCACCATGTGAAACCTTGCCCTCAGCAAACTTGGTCCCTTCCTTCCAATCTGACAACCACAGGCCTGTGTCATACCTGGCCTCCCACCTTGGAGGCAGCGAATCTCCAGGGCTTACCGGTGCCTTTGGATCCGCATCTGGACGCGCTGCAATAGGGCGATCAGCAGGTAAGGTGACCTTGTCTGGTAGTAGTAACTCATAAATCTCCCACTCACCATCACCAGGTGCTGGAAGCCCATTCAGGTCCTGACGGCTAATTTCAACAACCGGACTTACGGTCGGGGTGTAAAACTCGCGGTCAAGCCCTATGCTTGCAGTGACAGCTTTGAATCCCAGGTTAAAGACCTTTGTGGCACTTCTGGTCTCGCCACCTTCGTCTGTAACATCTGCGGTTACTTCAAACCGCCAAGTGGTGCCATGGTCGGCTGTCCTTTCATCAGCCAGTGGCAAGAATTCAATCTCAAAACTTCCATCCTCAGCCAATTTCGAGTTGCCAGCCGCCACAACCTGAGGTTCTGCCCTTGTTATTCCCCACCAGTGCCACCAAAACGGATAAATGGCAGTTTTGCGGACTTTCCAAGCCACAGTTCCAACCCCCACAGGCATGCCAAAGTAGTATCTTGCTTCGCCTTTTATGGTGGCCTTATGGTTGAGCCGCAAAGCACCAGCAGGGTCAATAAAAGATGCCTCGAAGGTTGGGCGTTTGTACTCTTCTACCAGCACACGGGCGTCACCACTGAACGAGCTTACAATCCGCCATCCACCCAAAGCCCGCCCGCTTGGGATAACGAATTCTCCTGAAGCCGTTCCATAGGCGTTGGTAATCATCTGCACTGTTTCTACAGTTTCGTTATTGGTGTCCCTTAGGCTCACCCAGATGCGCTCGTCAGCCAAGGTTACGTAGCTTTCGCCAGCTTTTTTAGCACCATATGCAACTACCTTGAACTTGACGGTCTGACCTGGACGGTAAACTGATCGATCCGTATAAATGAAACTGGAGTTATCAACGCTTCGTTCTCGACTACGTTCGGTCCAAAATGAACGGGTGTTAAAGGCGATTTGGTCACCTTTTTCGACCACCAACAACCACATCGGCGCCTTAAAGTCAGTATCAAAGGTGGCTCGCCCATATTTATCCGAACGCACCTTGGCGTGGACTTTCCGTTTTCCCCCCCAATCATTTCTGAATAACGTTATGTCTGCCCCAGCTATAGGCTCGCCAGTTGAGCCAGACATCGTTGTTACTTCTACTTTTGAATCTTGCTGGGTGTATGAGAACACGATATCTGTCAGCAGTAGCGGAGTCGCTCTTAAAAGGTTGTCAGCTCTAGTAAAATCAGCATTTCCTGATGAAACAATCAACCAAAGTCCTTGTTTTTCCAAAGGAGGTGTGACCCAAGTTCTGTGCTGCCGGAAGTCTTCAAATCTGGCCAAATCAACAGACCACTCTACATCAGGCTTTCTGCGGGCAATGAACTTGTCCAACTTGTCTCCTTCAGGAAAAATGACGTTGGAGTCCGAGCCTTGAATATATTTGAGGGGGTCTTTAAGGAAATAAGCTCTGAAGTACAGCTTATCGAGATTCTTTGACAAAACCTCAAAGGATCTACGATTCAGAGCATCTGACTCCATGGAGTTGGTGGAGTAATCGGGCTGTTCAATCTGGCCAACTATGGATTTACAGTGCCTAGCTCCTTGGCTGTGTGGAAATGCCTCGATTCCCTTCAAGGCGATTTGCCTTGCCTTGTTTAAAGAATCCCAACTTTCATCTAGCATGGTTAATTCTGCTAGCACAGCCATCCCTTCCGCCCACCAGGAATCTGATTCAGCCTCTTTCAAGGTGTTTTCTAGGTTAGTCCTAATCGCTAAGGCATCTTGCGCAACTGTGAAGTGCTTGGACAGGAGCCTACACAACTCCAAGCGAGCCTCAAGGGCCGCCCCAACGTTGCCTTGCGACTTATGCCAGGCCTCCAGGTCCGTTAATATTCGGGAGATTCTTTGTAAAGGATGCTTTTCTGGGCTTCCTTTTGCGAGGGTCAACAAATCGTTTACATTCAGCAAGTAAGCTTCATTTGACTCGGTTGCACTCCAGTAAGCGGAATTGGCCAAAAGTGATGCATAAAGATAGGAAATGGTATCTCTAAGGGTTGGCCTGATACCTGCCGGGTAGTCATTTGCATCGAGATACTCTGGTAGGGCGTCCTTTTTTATGCCTCCATACGCTTCACGGTCTACCCACACCTCGTTGTAAGCAGCGACAATAGCGTCCTGAATCTGTGACTGTGTCCAAGTTTTGAGATCAAGCTCTTCAGATGAGGCAATTTGCTCCCTTTGGCGAATCTCCCAAGCGTACTGCGAGGCATATTGTCTCAAGGCCTGAGCGTAAAAAAGGTTCAAAACCGCCTTGGCAACCTGATCCTTCGGCCACTCGGCTGCCTTCAGATCTTTTACCGCAGTCTCATATCCGTGCAGCGCTATGCGAAGTTGGGTCAGTTTTACCAAGGCAAGTACGTGTTCCTTGGAACCTTTTTTGCCTTCGGCCAAAATAGCCTTCACCACATCATACGCCTGTTCAAACTGCTGTTTTTCTATAAAATCAGCCGCTTCTGACCACTGCGGTGACATTGCTACCTCACTTGTCACTAGGGAGCTTTTGGGTGGGGCGCTAGGAGTTATGCCAGAAGCACTTGGCGTGCCACATTGGCTTGCAATCATGCCCGCAGACAAAAGGAGCACAATCAGCATCAATTCTTTTCGCTTCATTTTGTACCTCCGGCGTGTGCTCTGCACAAATTCTAGTTTACCTCTTAATCCACCTGGATTTTTGGCCAATTACTTCAAGGGTCCAGTCCGGTGTGACGCCTTGAATCAGCTCATGTATTTGGTTTCTAATCCCAGTTGGAAGCTTGTTGAATTCGGGCATTGAAACAGCCTTTAGTGCAAGCAATCGTTTAAGGCTGTCGTCTTGTTCGGACTGCAAAGTCCAAGTACCAGTCCAAATGCGTCCGCGCCACCAAACTTCGGGCGGGGTGAAGTCAAGTATTTGCAAAGTATCCATGTAACTGCTTTCAGTCAGGATCGGTGCGATTTTAATCCCTTTAGGCGCACCGTCGTCAGCCTTTCGCAGCACTGCTTTGTCTCCTCGCAAAGTCGCCCATGTAGCCACCCCAAAGGGGCCAGGGTCTTCACCCTCGGTTCGAGGATCATCGGCGTGCCTGTCGAGCACCAGTTCCACCGAATCAACCCATAATGGCTTAACAAAATGCCCCATGATGTGGAATAAAGCCTCGGATTCGGTGTGCTGGGTTGAAGCCCTCATAACGATTCCGCCATAACGGCCGACCACTGGTGCTAGAGGGTGGTTTTCATCTCTTAGTCCAATTTCGAAGGATTCATTGTCTGGTATCAACACGTGAACCAATGAGCCATGAGGTAAAGTGTCAAGTAATTCTTGAACTTGCTTGAGTTCGTCATCACTGATGTCGCCGCGGTCAGTGACCAATAAAACTCGGCAGGTTTCTTCTTCATTTCCAAATAACTCTACACCTGCCTTGACCATTGCGGTTATTCCTGGATTTTTCTCGCCTGAGTGCTGGTTGTAAATATCCTCAAATTCGCCATCTAGGATGCCAGCAAGCTTTGGAAATGGCTCGAATTCTGGGGTTACTGTGCGAGGTGGGGTTGAAGGCAGTAAAAACTGTGCCAGTCCACGTCCATAACGGGCAGTTGCTATGGCCGCCAAACGCAACGAGCCGTAGACATTTTGCGGGTCAACATCAAGAACAGAGAGCATTTTTACTGGGTTGGGCCGGGTTGTGAACGACCGTGGTGACCAAACCTTCGAGTAAAGCAATACACCCGCGTCAAGGGGTAAATAGGTGTGCTTGGCCTGTGCCAACGCTTTGCGGTCTCTGGGAAATTCGACGACTACGTTGCCATCCTTCTCGCTGATAGAGGCGTTTCGTTGGCTGGCACTGACCTTTCTAGGTTTCATATAGATTTGCCTGTTTTTTCCTGGCAGTGATATCTGATAGGCCGTTGGCATAGCGTCAAAGGGCGCCAGTAGCGTGATGGTGGCCGAGACCTTTTGGTTGGGAGCTACGTCGAAAAGCCTCAAAACCATGATGTCAGGTTTGCTGAATCTTATCTGCGCCTTTGAGCCGTCCGAGGTAGCCAAACCTGTTGCGACCGCGCCCCTAGGAATTCGAAAGGCGAGTGCTATTTCAGCGTTGCGATAGCCGGTATTTTGGACGGTTCGCACCATGGTGATAGTGGCAAGGCCATCTTGTTCGCACAGTTCCACCGCGTGGGCGAGCTCAAGTGCGTTGCCTCCGGCGGTGGCGATCCAAACATCTGCGAATAAGTGTTTGGGGCAAAAGATTAACAAGGCAAGAACGGTCATAGTGGCGCAGGTTTTATCAGACATCAATTCTCCAGGTCGAAACACCGTCAAGCGCACAACAAGTCGGCTCAAGTCTAAACTCTATCGATGGGAAGATAAACCCAAAATCCCTTGTGCCCCTGCCTCTTCCCCCGCGGGCCAAAAAGGTGTACAAGACTGTCACCTTTTTTGGGGCTGCATTGTGGGGCACGATTCCATTGCTATTGTTGATTTTGGTGGGATGTTTGCTCACCTTTTTGCAACTAAAGTTCGGCGTTTGAAGGTTTTGGCCGAGATTCGCCAGCCTGACGATCCTGTTGAGGCTTTTCAAGGCTTTAAGGGCGTGATCTTGGTTGGCGGCCCTGGTGAATCTCAGGGCTTTGATAAGGCTATTTTTGGGTTGGATGTGCCCATTCTTGGGTGTGGTTTTGGACACCTTGAAATGGCCCGCTTTTATGGCGGTAGCGTTGGGCCTAGTCCTTTGTCTTGGGGGCATTCAGACCTGAAAATTGTTGCTGATCATCCTCTTGTTGATGGTTTTGTTGGGCCAGTTTGGTCCAGTCAGCAAGATGTGGTCACTTCCGTTGGTCCTGAATTTGCAAAACTTGCTGCTACTGTTTGTAAAAA